>CAYTDB010000074.1:0-23398 GCA_964436455.1 uncultured Anaerolinea sp.
ACTTCAACCCTCCTGATCAATGCGCTGCCCGGCGCACACTATGGCTTCGGCTGACCCCTGTTGCCTCAATCTGGCATCACTGTCAGACTTACTTTGATAGCCGGGCAACAGGTCTCCCCAGGTAAGAACGTTGACTTTCCCTGCACCCTTGTCGCATATACTCCCCATGCCCTTGACGGCATTGGGCCTCCTTACTTCTTGCCAATTCGCCCGACTTGGTTAGCCTCTTATGCGCTTCGTGTTCCTCAAGTCGCAGGTTTGCTTCCGGCTCTGCGAAGCGTCCAGACCTCACCTCACGATGACACCCATGCCCTCCACTAATGATTGGTGCCATCAACCGCCATAAGGGTCTTTCACCCTCTAGTCAACGCCCATGCTGGGCGCCCAAGAATAAGACCCCGCTTTCGCAGGGTCTTATCAAATTTAGCTTGCGGCTGGAACTTCTTCCACTTCCACTTTGCCGCCCGGCTGCGCTTTGACCTCTCGATAGACCAGCGTCCAGACCGTTGAGGTGAAGACCGCCTGCCATGCACCGACCAGCACCCAGGGCGAGAAGGCAAGCACAAAGAACAGAGGCAGGACGAAGACGATACCGAGCACCCAGGCCATTACGTTGCCGATGAACAGGTTGAAGAGACCGACCAACAGCAGCACGGGAATTGCCACGATCAAGATCGCGAGGATGATGGTGACGAGGATGAGCGGCAGTGAGATCAGCACGATGATGAAAGACGCGATCACCCATACGATGCCAAGACCAATCATGACCAGCCACATCAAACCGATTTCCCTCCAATTCTCACGCATCAGCGCAAAACCACGGCTGAATGATGTGCCCACGTCAGCATCTTCAAGGACACAGACACGCCAGAAGAATTGTCGCAGCAATCGCAGGAAGATACCGAGGATTATGACCACGAAGAGCAACAGGAAGAGCAATCCGATCGTTCCAATGATGCTCATTGCAGCGAAGGCTTCATTTCCACTTTCAATGGAAGTGTAGATGACAAAACCAGCGACGACCATGACTGCCAGCAAGATGATGACAGGCAGGTGCAGGATCAGGTTGATCAGGAACAATCTCCAGGATGTGACCGACCAGCCGGCACGGAAGCCTTCACGAACGGTCATCTTGGAATCGGTCGCCTCGTAGTTATCCACCATGCGGATGACAGCGGTCTCAGAAATATATCGGGCAACTGCCATCACGATGCCGATCACCAGCATGAGCAGGATGAAGATAGCGACGATCCACAGAACAGCAGTCAGTTCACCGCGGTCGAATTTGAAACTGCGCTCAGCTTCTTCAAAGGCTTTTTCCATTTCCCGTATGCCTTCGCGGAAGGCATCGGGCAATTGTTCCATTTGATAACTTTGCTGTTCATCGACCGTCCAGCGGCTGCCATTATTCGCACCGCCCCCGCTCGAACCTGCAGTGGTCAATGCGAGGATTAGGCCAAATACCCAAAGAGCTCGATAGCTCCACAGGATGTGCCATGCACGTTTTAAGATTTTGACGGGATCCATTGTATTCTCCTTGTTTATGGACTTACTCTTTCGCTCTTTCTTGACTGTGAGCCTGCTTCAGCTTTCAAGGGCTTGGCCACTTCCCTGAAGCCTCTGCCGTGCCCACCAGATCGCAATCCATGTCAGGTACAACAGCGCAATCGAAATTTGCCATACGATCTGCGGAATTAGATTTCTTGAGATGCTCTCTGTCCTCTCGGCCCATTGCAGGTTGCTGCCCTGCAACAAACCGAATTGACCTAATGTTGATGTCCAATATGCGTTGCTGGATGTATCTGATGCCATTACACCTACGTGATCCAACAATCCAAAGTTGTTCGCCACAGAAAGCATATCGCTGACAAGGATGGTGGTGCTGATAAAAACCCATACTGTCAACAGCCCAATAGGGACCATCCACCAACCAACTTCCAGTATCTTGCGTCTTGTGGACGCAACAGGTCGCTGTGGCAGGAGCAGGTTCACTTGTGAGACAAAAGTTTCGTTCGCAGTGAATTCTCCTGCAGGGACCTCATGCAGCAGACTTGACATACCTTGTAAAGATTCCAGCTCAGCCTGGCAGGCTTCACACTCGGCGAGATGTTCTTCCACTTGATGAAGCTTTTTGCCTTTCAACTCACCATCAAGGCAGGCGTTCAACCATTCAATGACGTGGTTAGACATGTTCAGCCTCCACCTGTAATAATTTTTGAGCAAGTTTGTCTTTCAATAATTTGCGTGCATAATTCAAACGCGACATCACAGTTCCAACGGGTATATCCAGTGTTGACGAAATTTCATGGTAGGAAAGTTCTTCGTACTCTCTCAGCACAAGGACGGCTCGGCTTGCACCTGGCAGGGACAGGATCGCCTTCTGCACCAGAACTGCTCTTTCGTGTTGAGACACAAGAGTCTCGGGGTTGGGTCGTCCATCGGTCAAATGCAGGTCGCCAATGTCATCGGGCAGGATGCGTTTTTCCTTGCGGAGCATGTCCGTCCCGGCGTTGACAGCGATGCGGTACAACCAGTTGCGGAGCGGCGTCCCCGGGCGGTAGGAGGAAAGGTTCTGCCAGGCTCGGATGAAGGTCTCTTGTGCGGCGTCTTCCGCCAGTTGCGCATTTCCGCACATGCGGTAGATCACATTCCTAACACCCTGTGCGTGGATACGGACCAATTCGCTGAATGCGTTTCTGTCTCCATTCTGCGCACGGATGACCAAATCTCTTTCGCTGACTGCCTGAACCATTACCACCGTCTGGTTTTCCTTTTCTCTTGCTATTATCTTAACGTAAAAGTCATCAGTTTTATTCGAATTGATTTATGTCAGTCTGAGGGAGCGGTTTTCGCGACCGACGAGTCTCGAATTGTCGGTGTTGAGATTTCTCCAGTAGAATATCCGCATGTGTTCCAAACCTAAGATCCTTCCTCTTAACGATTCATCCCTGTTGGTGCAATTCGGGGATGAAATTAACATCGCGATCAATCGTCGCGTCCATGCACTTGCAAATCTTGTGGAAACATCACCCATTCATGGATTTGTTGAAACCGTCCCTGCATACGGGACTTTACTAGTGCAGTATGATCCGCTTGACATTTCATTTACGCAGATCAGGGATTTTCTACGCGAGAAAATATCCCAGGTAGAGGAAACTGTATATCGAAAGCCGCGGCAGGTTGAAGTCCCCGTGCAATACGGCGGTGAGTTCGGGGTCGATCTGGAAGCAGTGGCGCATCATCTGCATTTACAGGTCAAAGATGTCATCCACATCCACACGCGAAGAACATACACGGTTTTCATGATGGGCTTCACGCCCGGCTTTCCCTACATGGGCAAACTCGATGACGCGCTCATCATGCCACGACTCGAAACGCCGCGCACCCGCGTCCCCGCGGGGACGGTTGCCATCGCGGGTTCGCAAACGGGCATTTATCCTATCGCTTCACCAGGCGGCTGGCAACTCATCGGCTGGACGCCTTTGAAGTTGTTCGATCTCCATTCCAGAACTCCGTTTTTGTTTTCTCCAGGCGATGAAGTGAAGTTTTTCGAGGAGAGACCCTAAAGGTTTGGGAAACCTTTAGGGTCATAAACCATGTCACTCGAAATCATCGAAGCCAACGGGCTCGCCACCATTCAAGACACTGGTCGAACAGGTTGGAGAAAATTCGGTGTGCCGACATCGGGTGCGATGGATGTTTTCGCATTTCGCACGGCTAACCTGCTGGCTGGCAATGATCCGAACTGCGCTGCTATTGAGATTGGCTTGGGTGACATCACTTTTCGTGCATTGCATGATTGTGTCGTTTCTGTAGCTGGTGCCGGATTTGGCTTGTCCGTCTACATCTGGGATTTCCCGCTTTGGAGTTCGTATTACGTTCGCGGTGGATGGATGATCCGACTCAACAAACTGGACTCCGGCATGTGGGCTTATATCGCCATCTCAGGCGGCGTTCAGACTCCACCGATACTTGGTTCAGTCTCAACCTATCTGCGCGGACCCTTTGGCGGACTGGATGGCAGGCAGCTACAAGCCGGTGATGTGTTGAGATCAGGGCCTCCCTCCCGTCCGCTCAACGACCTCGCCGCGCGGACATTGCCAGAACATGCGCGCCCGCTTTATGGCAACAATCCAACTCTTGATGTAATCATGGGGCCACAGGAAAATTATTTCACAGAAGAAAGCATCACAACATTCTTGTCAAGCGAATACACTGTCAGCACCACCTCCGACCGCATGGGATACCGACTCGAAGGCGCACCATTGACTCACCACAATAAAACCGAACTCGTCTCGGAAGGGATGACGATGGGGGCGATCCAAGTCCCCTCAAGCGGACAGCCCATCGTCATGATGGCAGACTCTCCCACAACGGGCGGTTATCCCAAAATAGGAACGGTCGCCAGTGCAGACCTTCCCTTGCTTGCACAATGTGTGCCAGGGAAAAGTAAAATCAGATTTCGAAAGACCACTGTTGCAAAAGCGCAGAAGAAATATCGTGAGTTGATGAGTGGATTGGAGAGGATTACTGACGATTTGTCATTCTGAGCCGCGGGGCGGCGAAGAATCTATAGCACAATGATGGAGACCCTTCGCTTTCGCTCAGGGTGACATGAATGGAGAAATAGAAATGAAAATCGACCTCAATTGCGATATGGGCGAAAACATCGGCAATGACGAAGACATCATGCCGTACCTCACAGCCGCAAACATCGCATGCGGATTCCATGCAGGGGATGAAAACACCATGCGCGAAACTGTTCGACTTGCAAAACGCTATGGAGTTGCCGTTGGAGCACATCCAAGTTGGAAGGATAGGGAAGGGTTTGGAAGAAACGAAATGTCCCTGCCGCCTGAGCAAGTGGAATTATTGATTCTGGAACAAGTCAACGCATTGGCTGAAATTGCAAAGGCTGAGGGTGTGGAGTTGCACCACGTCAAGCCGCATGGGGCGTTGTACAACCAGGCGGCGAAGGATCGCTTGTTGGCAACTGCCATCGCACGCGCGGTAAAAACTGTCAGCGCTGATTTGGTTTTGGTTGGGCTGGCAGGTTCGGGGCTGGTCGAAGCGGGGCTTGAAGTCGGGCTGAAGGCAGCGAATGAGGGATTTCCTGACCGGAACTACAATCCTGATGGGACTTTGGTCTCACGCAAACAACCTCACGCACTTATTGAGTCGCCTGATGAAATCGCGCAACATGCAATTGAACTTGTCCAAAATGGGATTGATTTCAGCGGCAGGCGCGTGAGCGTGGATACACTGTGCCTGCATGGAGACCACCCTCGCGCGGCGGACAACGCGAGGGTGGTTCACGAAACTTTGAAGAAGTCTGGGGTTGAGATCGCCGCGCTGTAATTACTCTTCCGCGATCACGATCACTTTATCTTCGGAGGCGAACACAACCTCTTTTGACTTCAACGGGTTGGTGTGGACACCGTAGGATTTGCCTGCATCCTTTGATTCGGATGCCAGACGATAACCGATGGCGGTTTCACCGCGTCGATGTGCCGCTTCAACAACCGTGTAAAAATTGACAGGTGTTCCCGTTTCCACGTAATCGTTGATAGGCTTGAGATAGATCTCCGAGCCTTCGGGATCAAAGACATTCTCGAACACATCGTAAAGTTCAGCGTTCTCTGAAAGCTGTGCCAACATTAAACTGATGAGATGTTCGCTGACGATGAAATCATCCACTTGCGTGACTTCGGCGAGTTCGCGATTGCGGATGTCGAGCATTTCCGTAACAATGGAAAACGGTGTTGCATCATGCCCTGCCATATCGCGCAGGTGCAAAAGCGTGACGAGAGTTTTGGCATCTGCCTCCTGCGGATCGAGCGTGCTGTATGCCAGCACAATCACGTGATCGTAATCCTCAACGTTGAGCGCATTCAGCAGGACACGGTCTGCCGTGTCGCCATCCTGCACAACCAATTTCTGGTTTTTCAGTTTAATGCCCTGTGCCCTGAGCTGCTTGTCGATGCCGTAAACATCCGCCACGATGGTCAACAACGATCCCTTCGGAACGTAACGATCCAGCTCACGCACGATGATCGAGCCGCTGCGATTCCAGCCGAGGATGAGGCACTTCTCAGTACGAGGTTTGACTGGGTTGCGGCTTGGGTGTATGACCTGTTCATTGATGGGAATCAGGTTCAGGTTTGAGAGCTGAATCGTGTCGTCATCTGCAGAAACGGCAATGATCTTGTCACCACTTTCGATCAGCGAATCCATTGGCGGGTTGAAGAGAATGGATCCGCCCGCCTTTCGCAGGCCCAACACGGATGAATTTTCATACAACAACAGCGCTTCGCCGAAGGTCTTTCCCACAAGCTCGGGATCTCGCTTGAAATAGATTTCATCGCCGCCAAAGTTCATGAGCTCGGTATACACGACCGAAAGTCCCGATTGGCGTGAGGTCTGTGCAACGACGCGCGCGATAATCTCTTCGGTGAACACAACCTGTACATCGTCCTTTTCGCCGACAATGCGGATCAGGCTGAGGTTTTCCGATTTGCGGATCTGTGTGACGATGTGATACGGCTTGTCCTGGCGGTGCGGATTGTTCGTGATCGCCAGCACGGTCTTGATAACTTCAGTATCGGGATCACGGCTTTCGGGCGGTAAAACGATGATGGACTTTGCCGTATGTGGGCCCGCAATCTCGAGGTCGTTCGGGTCAATGGGATCACCGCTTCGGCAAATGATGCGCGTCTTTCCCCGGACCTCGACCCGGTCGCGGATCTCATCCTCCATCTCCACCTTGTCTTTTTCCGCCAGAACGACAATGCGCGCGTTGTGCTGGTTCTCATTGGCGATCATCAACTCGTCAAGAATGGTGAAGATCTGTGCAGACCAGCCCAGAACAACAGTGTGATTGGTTTCGAGCACGCGTGAACGTCCTTTGCGTAGTCGTTCGATCTGTCCCTGGATGGCATTGTTCAACACGCCGATTAACGCACTGACGATGAAGATGCCGCCCAATGTCACAAACAGCATGATCGCACGGAATCCCACGCCAGTGTCACCCCCCATCGTGCCAGGGTCGAGCGTGCGCATCAGGCTTTCCCAGATTGCCTCACCAAGCGAAAGGGAGGATTCCTGATCCTGTGCAAAGCCTGTGACAGCAAGAATGGTCCCTGCAATGGTGACCACTGCCAGCGAAAGTATAAACAGCACGCTGATCATGGCGGGCGTGCCTCGCGACATTAAATTATCAAACCAATAGCGAAGGCGTTGGCGAAAAGAGGGCTTCATAAAGTTAATCTCCAAAAACGATTTGGTTCATTATAGATTCTTTCACCCGGCTTGCCAACAGGAATTGACTCCCATGTGGTTTTGCCTATACTTGCTGTAGTAATGTCAGGCTGCAAGCCTGACCTACAAAGAACTATAACCTATCAAAGGAGGTTCCCATGACAAACAAACTCACCTGGTACGGACACGCCACCCTCGGACTTAAAACGGGTGGATACAAGCTCATCATTGATCCCTTCTTTAGCGGGAATCCCGCCGCTTCGACCTCCCCCGAAACTGTTGAGGCAGACTTCATCCTTGTCAGCCATGGACACGGCGACCATGTGGGAGATACGGTTGCCATTGCCAAGCGCACCGGCGCACTGGTCATTTCCAATTTTGAGATTGCATCCTGGCTCGAAGGCAAGGGCGTGGAAAAGACCCACGGTCAGCATATTGGCGGCGGGCATAAACATCCCTTCGGGTACCTAAAACTCACGCTTGCTTTGCACGGTTCGGCGCTCCCCGACGGCTCGAACGGTGGCAACCCTGCAGGCTTTCTGCTGACAACCAACGATGGCAAGAAAATCTACATGGCACAGGATACCGGTCTGTTTGGGGATATGAAGCTACTTGGTGAAGAAGGCTTGGATCTGGCGGTCATCCCCATCGGCGACAACTACACCATGGGACCCGATGACGCGTTACGCGCGGTCAAAATGCTGGAGCCAAAGGTTGTCATCCCCATCCACTACAACACCTTCGACCTGCTCAAACAGGATGCAAACGCCTGGGCGGAGCGCGTCCATAAGGAAACGAAGACGAAGGCTGTTATTTTGAAGCCGGGAGAAAGTTTTTCGTTGTAGGCACTACGCTCCCTCAGGGGCTGAGCCCCTGAGGGAGCGAGATTGATAATATCCCACGATCTGTTCCGCGAAATCGATCAGGCTTTTTCGCAAAGCCTCAGGTTCCAGCACCTCCACGGCGCGACCCAAACCGAGCAAACGTGTCCGCGCGGCGACGAATGACTCGAAAGGCAGTTCAAGCGTGATCCAGCCATCGCCGCCGGAAGGATGTGAATGTGAAAGTTGACTGCGTGCGCGCTCACCGACATATTCTGCCAGCATGGGAAGTGCCTCCGGTGCAACGCGCACCTTCGCCTGAAATGGAGGTTGTGATTCATATTCTTTGCACCAACGCTCCCAGAACGCTTCCAACTCAAAATCGGCTGGGCGCGTGAACCCCTCAGGCAGGATTTCCGCCTCGACAATTTGCGAAACGCGCACCACATGTGGAGTTCCACTGCGTGCATAAACCAGATACCAGATGTTTGCTTTTGCCACCAAGCCGTATGGCTCCGCCTCCTGCTCGAACTCCGTGTTGAAAAACTCCCAACGAACTTTGATGTGCAATCTGCGATCCTGGAAAAGCGCTTGTTGAATGGTCTGCAAACACGGGACATCCTGCTCAGACTGGAACCACCATGATGAGTCCAGGAGAATCCGCTGGCGCGTGCGCGACTCGTCCGCGCGGCGGGTATCCGGCAAGGATGCCGATAGTTTCAACAACGCACCTTTGAATTTTTCACCCATGCCGAGCTGCATCAGCGGAGCAGGGATACTCATCATGAACAGGGCGCGCGTCTCTTCGGGCGTGAGACCTGTCAGCGTGGTGCGATATTCCTCGATGAGCCGCACCCCGCCTCCGGGTCCGCGTGAAGCGTAGATCGGAACACCGGATGTCGAAAGAGCAGTGATGTCCCGGTAGATGGTCCGCTCAGAGACTTCCAGTTCCTCCGCCAATTCCTGTGCGGACATTTGCCCGCGAGTCTGGAGAAGCATCAAAAGGGAGAGTAATCGGTCTGCGCGCATGTTTTCATTTTAGCAGAAATTCCTGACATGAGATGTCAGGTACTCTTGATAAGATGTGAATGTCTTCGAAGATAAATCAGAAACCATGAAATGGAGTGAATATGAGCAACCTGGATGTTCGTATCGTCAAACTGCCCCCCATGCGGGTGGCATGTGTCAATGGGTTTGGGAATAACCCGGAGGGAATGGCGTTCGACAAGATGAAAGCATGGGCAGAGGCGCATAACCTGCTTGGCAGGCAGTATCGCCTATTGGGCTACAATAACCCCGATCCATCGCCCGGCTCGCCAAACTATGGCTATGATGTGTGGATCACCGTGGATGAATCGGTGCAGGGGGATGATGAAGCCCGCATTATCGAATTCCCTGGCGGGTTGTACGCAGTGACGCGCATAGAAGTGATAGACCCGGCTGATAATATCTACAGCACATGGCAAAAATTGATCAAATGGAGGGAATCCAGCAAGTACCGTCACGGAGGGCATCAATGGCTGGAGGAACACATCGGTCCATTGGATGAGATGGGTGGTGACCAGCCCTTCACGCTTGACCTGTATCTGCCAATCGTAGAGTGAAAACAAGGAGACTGCCGCCTGATTGGTGACAGTCTCCTTGTTTATTGGTATCGGGAAACACCCCTATGACATTTTATAAGAGTGGTGCTTACTAACCCAAATACTGCATTACAAAGAAGGCTATACCTGCGAGCAACAGAAGTGTGGCGAGCGTCAGGGCAAGCCTGCGGGGACCATTGTCGTCTTCAATAGCAGGCTGGGATGGTGGCGGGAGAGGCCTGGAATGGCGATAGATGCTTTCATCCGACGGCATATTCCGCATGTGTGATGGCGCGGACTGACGGTAGATATCCTCTGTCTTGGGTAATTCACTCAATGGACGGGAGGAAGGGGTTCTATCCTCCACATTTCCCAACGCCCTTTCATATAGCTCCCGTATTTCATCTGACATCTCAACAAAGTCAGTAAGCGGCTTTGCACCGATATTTTCAGCGGGTTGTTTTCGTTTCTCGATCTGATAGGCTTCTCTGATGTCATTGGGCATTTCGAACACACTGTTGTATGTTTTTCCCCTGAACACGATCTTGGACATGATTCACCTCCACAGTACTTATACCAAATCCCCCGCTCCTGTCAAATCAGGACTGTCTTATGAAGGACAATAATCTCTCATTTAGTCACAGAGCGCGTTGAGATTATGAGTTCCCCCAGTGCGCTCTGTGGTTGATCGCTTGTCAATGTTAAGGATTTATTTCAATGATGTCATCAGGAAATCATCGAAGCTGACGTCAGCGGATGAAATGTTATCCCCGCTCCAAATGATGAGACCGGAACTGCCGCTGTTGAAGGTGGTATCGTATACAGTATCGATCAGCACTCCATCCACGTACAAGGACAAGGTGCCGTAGCCGCAATCCATACCAACGCGATAGGTATCATTTCCGTTCGTGATCAGGTCTGATGCCCCCCATTGATCGTTGTTCGTGAGGAAGACATCCGTTTCTCCTGCCTGGGCAATGGCGATGGCATATTCCCCGGCTGGGGTCATGACCGCGTAATAGTAGGAGTCCGACACTTCCTGTTGGTAGCAAATGATTCCAAATGCCGTGGTATCTTCGCCGTCATTGTTGTAGGCAGTGATCTCTGCGTGGATGTTCTCATAGACTTCACTGTCGGGTGTGCTCCAGACAATCCAATTCTGTTCGAAAATCTTCATGCGCAACCTTTCGCTATCGTACTGAATGGTTGCGTTCGGGTCATCGAGCGTGCCCCAGATCGTGTCGTTGGAAAAGTCGTCATCGATCAGGGTCTCGCCGGTGTTAATGGGGGCTGTTGTTGCGGTTGGTTGCAAGATTTCGGTGGGAGGTAGCGCTTGTGTCTGTGCAGGCTCGGGAGCTTGCGTTGGGGACATGGGCGTATCGGCGAACATGCCACTGTTGATAAGATAAAAACCGCCTCCACCGATGGCACCAAGGAGACACAAGCCAATAAGACAGCCTGCCGCCCATCCTACCCAGTTTTGGGATTTGGATTCGGTTTTCGTGACTGTACCAGTTGTCCCGGAGGGTTGATGCGTGTACACAGTTGCAGGCGCAGCTTGCGTGGAGATCGTCTCATTTGATGAGGGACGCGGCGCTGCCTTGACATCATCCAGGGCTCGCTTCCAGGCGGACAAAAATTCCTTGACGGTGGCGAAGCGGTCATTGGGTTCTTTTGCAAGGGCTTTGAGGATAACCTTTTCGATGGCTTCGGGGATATCCGGTTTGAGGGTGGAAGGTGGTGGCAAAGGGTCGCTGACGTGTTTGAGAATGACCGCCAGCGGGGTTTCGGCAACAAAGGGGACACGCCCTGTGACCATTTCGTACAGGATGATGCCAAGGGAATAAATATCTGAACGCTGGTTGACCTTTACCGCCTTTGCCTGTTCGGGGCTGATGTAGGCAGGTGTGCCCATGATGGCGTCGGTTTGGGTGAGGCGCGGGGAGGCGCTTTCGAGCATTTTGGCAATGCCGAAGTCAGTGAGGAAGAGGTTGCTCTGTGAATCGATCAGGGCGTTGGATGGTTTGAGATCGCGGTGAATGATACCGTAGCTGTGTGCGTAACTGAGCGCTTCAGCGAGCTGGGTAAAGAGATGGTCGATCTCTTCGAGCGGAAGCGGACGTTCCTTTTGCATTTTTTCGCCAAGTGTGCCGGCTTCGAGATAACGCATGACAAGGTAGGTAATGCCGTTGCTTTCGCCGTAGTCGAAGACGGGCAGGATATGTGGATGTTCGAGTTTTGCAATGATACGCGCCTCCTGCTGGAAGCGCTTTGTGAACTCGGCGCTGTCTGCCAACTGGCTTGGGAGGACTTTGATCGCCACGTTCCTGTCCATGGACGGTTGATACGCCTTATAGATAGTCGCCATCCCCCCTTCTCCGATCTGTTCAATGATCTGATATGGACCGAGCATTTGTCCGGGTTGTAGTTTGTCCATGTCTCAATCTCTCCTCAAAGATGACTGGGCGGCTAAGGGTTCGTAATAAAATAAATTCCCTTACCCGCCGCCGAACCATGTCCTTGCGAGGGCGCTCTCCCTGGCACCGCCCGCCAGGGCAGGTGTGTTCCTCGCCCGAAGCACTCCCCTTAAAAAGGGGAGTTTGCTTCGCCGCCAAAAGACAAGGACGGCGGCCCGCAACGACATGAGGGAAGTTAATAATTTTCAGACCCTACGATGAGTTATTCTAACATTTTATACCGTTTGCATGGCTTGCTTCTTCGTTACATGTGCATACGCCAGCCACGATTGCGCCATCACACTGATGATCGAAACATAGACAATGATCTTTTGTCCCGTTGCCTGAATGATGAGACCCGAAGGCGTTTTTGCTTCGGGACCGTAGGTAAGAAGGATAAGATATGCCGCAAGAGAGACCGCGAATGCAACGAAGATCCAGCCGTAGCGGCGTGGATATTCATTCTGGCGGAAGATGACAAAGGCATACACACTGACAGCGATCAAAAATGTACGGAATGCCCAGAAGACGAAATCCACGTGTCTGTCGAGAAAGAGATCATACGGCGTGAACGCCACGCCGATGAAGCACAGCCCCGATGCCACACCGAAGATCGTCCCTGCCAGGCTGGACCAATAGCCAATTCGGGCTGCCGTAAAGAAATTACGGAAAGCTATAAAAAAGATGACCAGTCCTCCGCCGGCAAGGACGAGACCGAGGAAGAACAAGGGCAGGGAAACAGTATTCAGGTTTCCGTTGACGAGTCTGAAGCGTCCCAGGTCACTGAAGAAGTTGCGGAAGAAATCGTAGCCTTCAGTCCACTCATCGTTTGAATTCCCGCCGGGATAGGTGAACATCGCAGCAACGGTCAACAGGACAAAGAGCCCGCAGCCAATGAAGATATAACGATAGATATTTTTTTGCCAGAAGGATGTGTTCATACTGCTGATTTTAATACTCTCGATGCCCTAAGCGTTACCCATTCGTTCGGTTCCTTCATTTTTCCAAACCGCATCCAGGTCTTGCCATCGTAGTTGTATTCAAGCATCCAGCGCCCCTCTTCATCCTGCTTCGAACGGATGAGTTCAAGCGTGTTCTCCAGGCGTTTGTCTTTGCCGTACCCCAACGCCACCAGCGCCTCTGCAATCTGCAAAATATCGGTGACATAAAAAACAGGAAAGCCAAACTTCCACCAATTACCGCTCGGTTTCGCCGCCCAGCCATTTGGATAATCCGCCGTAGACGGATCCACTTTAAAGAAGAACTCCACACCCTGTTGGATCGCCTTCTTCATGAGGGCGGTTCTTTTCTGCACTGGAACCTGACTCAGTGCCAACAAAACTTTGACCCCACCCCACGCACACGGAAGTTTATTGTTCGCCCCGCACGCAAAGTTCGGACCATACTTCCCAGCATAATATCGGACCTCGGCGTGCTTCTCTTTCATCGGTGCGATGTCCTCGCCCGTGACCGTGCGCGCCATCCACTCGTAGGCTTTGTCCATGCGAGTGTCGTAATAGCCCAGCGTCATCAACGACCAGAGCATGTTCCCTTGCAGACAATCTATTGTCCCTGAGGGAGAGTTATTGGTCATGGATGAAATTTGCCCACCAGGGCTGAGGGCATGGTCGAGATAATATTTGCAAGCAAGTGGGATGCGCTTGTCCTCCTTTACGGACGCGCCCAATTGTGCCAGCAGGATCAACGCCCACACTGTGGACTTGTACTTCGGTCCATAGCCTGTACCTGCCCTCTGCCAGTATCCCTCCTCGTTCATCTTCGAGAGCACATGCGCGATCGGTCCCTCTTTGTGCGCGGACTTGCGTGCAGCTTTCAGTTTTTTGTCATCGGGGGAAAGGTCAAGCAGATCTCGCATCGCCAGATAGCGGACGCCGGGATTCTCCGACTCCAGCAGCCACGGCAGGGAGTCGCTTCGCAGTTGATTCTTCCAAGACATGTGTGCCTCCTTTTTGCCAATTACCAAACGCCAGGTACCAGTCGGTAACGTACCCATTGGGCATATTCAGTGTAACCAGAAAGTTCAGCGAGGAGCATGTGGTCTTCATAAACTGTCCGAATGACCATAGCCACCCCAGCCAAAAAGCCAGGGATCACTGCCCACCATGATTCGAGCATCAGCCCCGTTGTGATCCAAAGCAGAAAGGTGGCAGAGTAAGCCGGGTGGCGGACGAAGCGATAGGGTCCTGTGCTGGATACTTTTTGGGAACGGTCTGTTTGTAGGCGGGATTCGGATGAGAAGAAGGGATTGGATTTGATCGCCCAGCCAGCCAGACTGTTGCCGAGAAGGTAGATGACATACGCCGCGACAATCAATACAACGGGCACATCCCCCGACCAACGGAAACGACCTCCATCAAGGCTGGCAATAATGAACGTGCCGAACGCAAATACAAAATAGATCGGCAACAGGATTTTGTCGTAGTGTTGTGTGTTTTTATGCTTGGTGGCGCGCTCAACCAGCAGATCAGGATCTTTCAACCGCAAAGCGACGAGAAATACGAGTTTCGGGATGATCCATGCTGTGACGAAGACCCACCCCAGGGTCCAGTTCAGCCGTCCTGCCCCGCCGAAGATCAATATTCCACTCAGAAGCAATGTTGCGAGAAAACTGATGAACATCCTCCACGCGGCTTGATTCGGCGTGAGGGTTGTGGTCTCGCTTTCCTGTGACATGTGTGCCTCCTTTCGGAAACGGAATTCCCCCGTGTCTATCATCAGTATAGCACTTTAACTTCAGATGACCTGCATCGTAGGCATAAATACTTTGCCCGTAAGATTTTTTACTGGAAAGTAAAAATCAAATCAGATCTCTCGGAATCTCCAATTCATATTCTCCAGGCTTTTCCTTCTTAAAATCTCGAAAGAGGTATTTCATAGCGGACTTAAAGGTTTGTTCTGATTCATCTTTTATCAGGATTTGAATACCGCTGCGCCAAAACAGATTGTGCAGGAACGACCTTGTACGATTTTCCGTTGGCTTGATGGCAACACGAACATCAATGGCGCCATTATTTTTCAATTCCTCGGGAATGGCTTCCAGCATTGTTGCCCCCCAATACTGTCGTCGCCATTTCGGAGAGACAAAGACTCCATCCACATAACCGTAATGCTTGTCATCGATATAGCCTGTCACAAATCCGGCGATTTCCTCGTTAACACGCAAGCAAAGGATCATCCGATTCCTCTGTCCAGCCAACAACTCCCAATCCGCCATCACAGGGAATGCGGAGAGCTGTTCAAAATCTGACTTCTCAAAGGGAGTAAGGTTCATATTTTCGGGTATTGAAACTTCCTTGCGAATGTACCGTCGCATTGCAATGACGAGACCAGGCAAAAGTGGCAACATCAAAGTGATAACAACGATCCAGCCAGAGATTTGATAATACCGCTCACTGGAACGTAGCAACATAACTCCTGTGATCATCATGTTATAGGTGAAATGAGACATGATAGTGGTCAGCAAGTCAAACCTCAAAAAGATATAACTCAGGAATAACGCCACGATTGTCAATTCGACCCCTCGGGCATAAATAGGTGATGCCACATAACCGGTGTGAGCAAATGCCCATGCCACTGACGGGATCAGGACCGCAAACCATTTATATCTACCGCGAAATAACCAAAGGAAGAAGGCAATTCCAATAAACCGCACGCTTAATTCTTCCAACAGGGCCGCACTGAGCCCGGCATTAAATGCATAAAAGAATGGGAAGGGCGTGGCAAAAATATCACTGTATTCACTGGTAACAGGTGACCACCACCCAAGATATCTGGCAGCGAACGTATAAAATAATACGACATATGCCATCTGTACACCGCCCAGCATCAACCCACGCCACGTGGAACGACTGAAATCTGTCCAGCGGTCAATACCACGTGCAAGGATTTTGTCGTTTTTGGGCCAAACGAATCTTGCCAGAGAGTTTGCGCCAGCCAACAATAGAAACACTTGTATCCCTGAAAAAACAGCTGAAACAAGGATAGCTATCCCAGCGTTAACCCAGAAAAGGAAATAATTCTGCGTAGTGCCATAACCGGATTTGTAGAGAGGAATGGAATTGAGATAAGCTGCTAATGAAACACCGGCAACAAGCAGGGCAGGTCCTACCGCCCGGCGAACATCAGGTCGACTAAGAATAATTGCAAGCCCGGCGACTACGAAGAAAACAAACATGGCAACAAAGTATGCGATGTTATTGATGAACCCAGCGACGTTACGCTCTGATGCATATTGTCGCGAAAAGGTTTCAGGGACTTTGATAAAGTAATCCACATAGCCTACTTGATCTCCCTGGATGACGGCTGTATAACGGAGTTCGCTTTCGCCTGCAGAAAAATCCTTCAATTGCCATGTAAAGGCATGGTCCATGCGACCACCCGGTTGTGTCTCGCTGGATGCTTCGACACGCTCCCAGTCATCAGGCTGCCAGTTCACATTTTTAATGAGGAAAGATTCGGCAATGCTCTGCGCATCCTCCTGCGTGATATTGCCTCCTGTGGCGTCCTCTTGGATAATGTGGTCCAATCCCAGTAGTTTCCCATCGGGCATCAAATATACGCGAAACTCTTCTTTTTCCAATGGCTTGAACCAACGCGCGGACCAGTAATAGATCGGCCATCCTTCATCCGCCAGACGCGCATTATAGGTTTCAATGCCCAGCGTTCGTTGGAGATAATATGCCGACAATGAATCGGAATTAAACGATAGAGCGAATTTATAGTCTTCAACAGAATATCCCAACTCATGCAGTTGGTCTGTCGCGATCTGTTTCGCCTGTGCACGCGAGATGGTCACATCCATGGATGCGTCTGGGAATGCAGTTTCATAGAGAGAGAAAAAGACGATTACCCCCACCATACCAAGAACTGTGATAAGGGCTTCCACCCAAAACTTGGGTTTTTGGCGAGAAACTGCATACTGACGGTTCATTTTTCCTCCTGTTTAGATCTGCTAGATAAATAAATTTTGTTGTATCGGAACCTTGATTGGATTTTTCATTTTATCAACATAATTGATTCCAAAAGTTGTCCATCTCCTTACCCCTGCATCCTTTCCCACTCATCCAGCTTCTTATCCATCTCCTGTTGGACGCGTTCGTACTCGATACCCAACGTCCCTGCCTCCTCCGGCTTCACAAACGGACTCTCCAACTGCGAAGTGAGATTCGCCAATTTGGCTTCGAGTTCGGCGATGGTATTCTCCAATTCTTGCAACTGGGCGAGCTTTCTTCTTTCCTCTTTCGTTGACGCGTTCCTCGCTCGGCGAGCCTCATTCCCCGCACCTTTTGAATCAACCTGCTGCGCTTGTAACGCCGCCAAGCGCGCCATTTCTTTCTCTCTTTCCTCTTTCATCTGAGAGTAAGTACCATTGAACGCGGTCATCTGCGACTCGTCGGGGTCGATCTCCCAAATCTGAGTCGCGAGCGCATCAACTAAATAACGGTCGTGAGAGACGAGCAAGATCGTCCCTTGATAGTTATCCAACACGGACTGCAGGATTTCCTGCGAGGGAATATCGAGATGATTGGTTGGTTCATCGAGCAGTAACAAGTTCGTATCTTCCAAAGCAAGCTTGGCTAAGGCGAGACGTCCGCGTTCGCCGCCTGACAGCATCGAGACCAGCTTGAACACATCGTCGCCAGAGAAGAGATATTTGCCGAGATACTCACGCGCCTGATAGGGCAGCATCCCTGATGCCGCGATGATCTCATCGAGCACGGTCTTCTCGGGATCGAGTCCTTCATGTGCCTGTGCAAAATAGCCGATCTTGAGACTCGCTCCCAGCATTGCCTCACCCGCCAGCGGGGAGAGAGAACCGAGTATCGTTTTGAGGAAGGTCGATTTGCCCGCACCGTTCGGTCCGATCAACGCCGCGCATTCCAGACGTCTCAATTCAATATCTGGTGCAGAGAAAAGAAACTTTTCAGGGATGTCATCCTCAGCAGCATAACCCACTTTCAAGTCCCTGGTGCGGATCACCAGATCGCCGGACCGACTCGATGTGCGCAGATGCAGGTGCAGGTCAGGCGTGACGCGCTGCGGCGGACGAAGCGCACGCACACGACGTTCGGCTTCCTCCACGCTGAACGGGCTGGTCGTAGTGTCCACATTCAACTGTGACCAATTCGAATTCATCACCGCATCCATGCCCACCTGTTCGATGGCTTGCACAACGCGCGTGAGTCGCTTGAGCTTGCCCTTGGCTTGCAGCGTGTTCTGCCCCGAAATATTTTTCTTGATGTACTCAACTTCCTTGAGCAGCTTTTCCTTCTCACCTTCAAAAACTTCAAAGCGATGCTGCCAGCGATTCTCGCGCTCGTTCAAATAGGTTGTGTAATTGCCGCGATAAAATTCCGATCCGCTGAGCGCCATTTCAAGCAGCGCGTTGCAGGCATGATCGAGAAAATAACGATCATGAGAAACGATGATCGCCGCGCCTTCCCATTGCGTCAGATAACTTTCGAGCCATTCGACCGCTTTGATATCGAGATGATTGGTGGGCTCGTCGAGCAGCAGCAGATCAGGATTCGACAACAACAGACGCGCCAGATGCGCGCGCGTGCGCTGTCCGCCCGAGAGATGATCGAGCGACATGTGATAATCGGATTCATCGAATCCCAAGCCTGTCAGGACTTGCCTAATCTTGACTTCATACATGTAGCCCCCAAGCCGCTCAAACTCATGCTGCACGCTTCCATACCTGACCAAAGCCTGTTCCCGTTTCGTGGGGCCGCTCATTTCATCCTCGAGTTTTCTCAACTCATCCTGCATGCGGATGAGATCCGCGAACGGCTCAAGGCACACATCCCATAATACGCCTTCGAGTTCGAAGTCCGCTTCCTGCGAGAGATAGCCAACGCGAAGATTCCTGGCGCGCGTGATCGTCCCGCCCGAGGCTTCTTCCTGCCCGATGATGATGCGTAATAGAGTCGTCTTGCCAATCCCATTGGGACCAACAATCGCAAGCCGCGCTCCCTTCGCAACGGAAAACGTGACGCCCGCGAAAAGGTCTTCCGCGCCGAAGGATTTGGAAAGTGAGGAAACAGTGATAAGAGACATAGTGAAACCTGAAATGCCCCCGAATTATAAAACAACCCCCTCACAATGATGAAAATTAGGAGGTGGAAATCCCCGTGGACTTCCACCTTAATTAGCCAAGCACTCCAGATTTCTTCTATTTCGAATAATGATGTAAAACAAAGATCCTCAGTCGCCCAAAACGCAATTGCGCTCCGCTTGCCAGTGGAACAGGCTTATTGGGAACAAGCCGCTCATCGTTCAGCCATGAGCCGTTTGTGCTGGCAAGATCAATAATTTCACACCCGTTTTCCACTCTGCGGATCATGGCATGCCGCCTTGATATACCTGCCTGATACCCACCCAAATCCGAAAGGTCGAGCAGGTCATCTTCGGGGGGTTCTTCCCCCTTGCGACCGAAGACCAGTTCCTTGTCAAACCGCAAATAAACAGGCTTCAATGAGCCCGCGGCATATATGGCAATACCATCATCAGGGACCAGGGAGTCGTCAATCGGAGAATCCGTGATCTTAGCTGAAAACTGCTCAAGTATTGCAGAGTCCAAGGTTAACGCCGGAGAACACAAATGGTGACGTTCCAGCGATGCCCCACAGCGCATACAGTTAGTTGCCCTTCGGTCATTTTTGTACTTGCAAACAGGGCAGAATTTTTCGTTGAATTCCAAGTGGTTTTTTTCCTTGTAAAAGTGGCTCCGATTTTCAAATCTGCCAAAGACAGTAAAGCCACCCACACGCCTCACCGTTGCCGGGAGAACAGGGTAAACTTTCAATCGGGTAGATACTAGATGGAGATGTCCCATCTTTGTTACAGATTCAATCCCTGTTTTAAGGATTAAATCGCCTCTTCTCCGGGCCTGCAACCCGATTCAACTGCCCAGGCTATTTCCCCGCTGCCTACCCAAAAAAAGCAGAAACATTGACAGGTCGCCTTACACAGCCAGGAGGATTTGGTTAGAGTAGTTCATTCAAATCCAGATCATCAAACGTCAAAAAACTTCTCTCCACATGTGACCACCACACTATTGCGGATCTCCCTCTCTGCCACTGCCAGACAGGGATGAACAGATTCATGAGGCAAGACTCGCGATAATCGAGCCAGCAATCACCCCAGGAATAATTTGAAATACCTTGTTCCATGAGACTATTGTGATAACGCTTCAAGAGATGCTGTTCACGCCTCTGGCGCAAATTGGGATACCAATGCAGCCCCGTCATGTAAGCAAGGTCGTTTGTCCCTTTGCCGATATCCCATGAGTTCCAATCAAAGATTCTGGTTTCATTTTTTGAAGTGTCTTTGGGGAAAAGAAAATTCCAAAAGTGGATGTCTCCGTGAAGAAAAGTTTTGACATTCCTTGTACTATCAGGCATCCAATGATGGTTGGATGAAGCGAGCACCTTTTCGTAAATCCCTTTTCGTTCTGCGGATAATCGATCACCAATAAAATCGAGAAAATCAGGAAGTTTGTCGATAGCCTCGTTGAGGCGTCCAGTCCAGTAGTTCCCTTTTGTCACCTTCTGTCGAAATTCCGTTTCCAAGCGCGGATCATTCCACCAGAAGGCCTGGAAGGAAGCAAGACAATCAATCGCCATTTCACAAAGTTCAAGCGATGGCGGGACTGGCCATTCCGTTTGAAAATGCGTATCAGATAAATCTTCGAGCAAGAAGATGGCTTGTGATTTATCGCCATCTTGATGGGCGAGATAACAATGCGGGACCGGGACTTGCCCCATCCATTCGACAATTTGGGCGTAGAAAAAATATTCCTTTTCTTTGGGAGCTATTTTCAAAATTACTTTGTTGGGGATGTCACAGACGGCATGATTTGAGAAATTAACTTCCAACCTTCTGATCTTTGGCGTGCCAAAGGGAACATCCGATAATGGTAGCAGGCGTATGTCTTTTATTTTCCCGCTTTTCAAGAGACCGCTTGTCCGTAAAACCTCGGACAACCATTCAGAAGTAATGTTTTGAAATGATAGGGGGAATGACATGACTTTGTCATTTCACAACGGCATACATATAACTATCACGCGGCTCATCGCTGACATTGGGATGCATGCTGTATCTTCGCAGCAATCCTTCGCGGGTCATGCCCGCCTTTTCAAGCACGCGTTGTGAGCCAAGATTCTCCACATCCGTTGTGGCGAAGACACGGTAGATTTCCTTTTGCTGAAACAGCCAATCGATCACAGTGTGCGAGGCTTCAGTCATGTAACCTCTGCCCCAATACGCCTTTGCCAGGACATATCCAAGCGCAACTTTAAAGCCGTCCGGGTGCAGGGCGAGCATTCCAATGGGAAGGTTTGTCTTTTTCAAAGGAAGCACATATGGATGATCGCCATCGCCCTCCCACAACTGCAAACATATTCTGATAATTTCATGGGATTCTTCAATGCTTTTATACGGACGCCAAGTAAGATATCGCGTCACATCCACATCCTGTGCCCAGCCCGTGAACATCGCATTTGCATCTTCGGGTATGGGCTTTCTCAGGATCAATCGTTCGGTTTCAAAGCGTTCAGGGGGCTTCATTCTCCCTCGTCAAGATGTCCCTCAGGGATGTGAACCTGCTTCTCCTTGCCCAATTCCAATGAGCGTTGATACGCCGCCCAAACAGCACGCGAGATGGCGGTACGGAAACCCGCCTTTTCGAGATAATACAATGCCTCTGCGGACGTTCCTCCCGGTGACGTGACCTGGTTCCGCAAAGTGGCAGGATGGCGCTCTGCATGGCGATAGTAATCGGCAGATCCCTTGATCGTTTGCAAAACGAGCTGCTCTGCGATGCGGCGGGGAAATCCCATGTGGACTCCGGCATCGATTAAGGCCTCGGTAAACAGGAACACATATGCAGGTCCGGATCCAGAAAGAGCCGTTGCCATATCGAGGTAACCTTCATCTTCCACAAAGACTTCTTCGCCCATTGCGCCTAGAAGTTTACGTGCCGTATCCTGTTGTTCATCGGTCACTTCTTTGGAACAAGCCCAGACTGTGATGCCCTCACCTATCTGACCGGGCGTATTCGGCATGGAACGTACAACCGCTTTATGTTTCAACCCCATTCCGATTTTCTTCATGCTCGCGCCAGCAATAATGGATAAGACCAGCGCCTCGGAACGAATTCCTTTGAGCCCTTTCATCACTTCGCTGAGGCGCTGCGGCTTGACGGAGAGCACCACCACGTCCGCGTGAGATGCGGCGGATGCGTTGTCTGTTGTGGAGTTGATCTTGTATTTCTTTTCAAGTTCCTTCCCGCGTTCCTCACGCGGACCGGATGCGGTAATGTTCTCAGGTTTGGCAAGTTTCTTTCGTAACAAGCCGGCGATCATGGCTTCCGCCATCACGCCGGAACCGATAAATGAAATTTTCTTTTTGAGCATGGGTTCCTCCAATTCGTATTATATAATGCCCACGGTCATAAATTGCGCTTTCCCGCTTATGAAAGAGCGCAATATATGACTACTTTGGGTATAAACAAACAAGCGGACATCGCAGGGTCCGCTTGTTACACCGGAAAAGACTGTTTCTTTCTTCAGATCATAAACTGCACCTTATCCCGATAGGGAAAATCTTCAGGCTGCACTTTTATATGCGTCAGCGGGACAACCGGTTTTGTGCTTCCCCATTCTTCGATCTCGGCATTGAGATGATCAAGCAAGGGAAAGGGTCGTTTATCCGGGAAATCATCTGCACGGGTGATGTAGATCATTCCCCCGGTCAAGGGAGGTTAATCCGCGTTGCTTTGGGGGAGTTCGAAGTGGTAATGTTTTATCCGGTTCACACGCGGACATATCCGTTGCGGGTGGTTCGGAATTTGCCTTTATCGAGGATGGCAAACCACATTGCCCAAATTGCATCAGGTGATGCGAAGGTTTGCTGGCGGTTACCGAATTCGCTTATATCCGTGCTTTTGCGGATAGGCTCGAGTATTTCGAGATCATGTAATGGCGAGCCATGAGCAATGAATCCGCGCCAATCACAAATGTAGTTGAGGAAGTCGCTTTTCGGGTAGGGTAGGTTGTAGTAGATCGGAGCGTTGGAACCGTTCTGAAGGGATGAATCAAACAGATGGTCGAAGGCGAGGCATTGCTTTTCATCCACAGGTTTGACCATACGCCGAATCGGCGGAATCCTTGCTCCCTGCATTTTTCGGCTGATCCGATAAAGGATTTGAAATGTCGGTCTGGCGAGGAAGTCTGGCAAAGGCATGTTGATATTATAT
>CAYTDB010000075.1:0-22973 GCA_964436455.1 uncultured Anaerolinea sp.
GAATTGAATAGCACTATCCCCAAAACTCCCGAAGAGCAGCATCGAGTCTTTTTGATGAAAAAGAAACTGGTGGAAGAACTTGTCGCTGAAGCGATAATCGATGGCAAGCGGGACATTCAGGTGGAGTTTCGAGCCAAAATCATGGATCTAACGGTGAGCAAACAACTACTGGACTTTCCGAATAATGGCGAAATCGTAGTTCGGCTGTAGAGCAGCTTCGAATAAAAAGGATAACGCCTTGACAATCCCATGAAAGGGAAAGGATTGTCAAGGCGTTATCATATCCTGTCTCCATTATGGGAGCAGGGTGCGGTATGTATTAAATGTGGTTCAATGCAGGTCGGAATTTATACCCATATCCCAGATTTGTACCGCGTATCCACCTTAATGATTATCCTGTAGATATACACGCTCCTCCATAAAAAAGCAGTTTCACTTAATTCCTGTAAGCATCTGAAACAAAAACCTGTACTACTTTGGTTACAAAGTGTCCCGACCTTGTCGGGACACTTGCCTCATGACAGCGGGACATCAGGCAGGGTACATTGTATTGAAATATATCAATCCGTTCTTAGGCATTGCACTTAAGGAGAGTTTTATGCGAATTTTTTTCAAATGGCTGGGCATTTTGCTTGGCAGTCTCGCCGGATTAATACTACTTGTACTCGCGGGATTCTATATCAATGGCAGCATCCAACTGAACAAGACTTTCTCTACTCAAACGAAAGTTGTCACGATCCTCACCGACCCGGTATCCATTGAGCGTGGCAAACAGTGGGTAACAAGCGGCAGTTGTATGTATTGTCATGGTAGTGATCTGGCAGGGATCGCTTTTGTAGATGATCCGATCCTCGGAAAAGTGGCGGCTCCCAACCTCACGCCAGGCAAAGGCGGCGCGGGTAGTGAATTTACGGACACAGATTGGGTGCGCGCGATCCGTTATGGCGTTGATCCTGAAGGTCGTGGTTTGATCATCATGCCATCCAGTCACTTCTATTATTTCAGTGATCGCGACCTGGGCGATATCATCGCTTATCTCAAATCCATTCCACCTGTCGACATGGAATGGCCGGAACCCGAGTTCGCGCCGCTTGGAAAGATCCTTATCGGCGCGGGGGTCATGGGAGATGTTATCGAAGCGGAAACGATCGATCACAATGCCATGCGTCCATCTGCGCCGTCGGAAGGCGTGACCGCCGCATACGGTGACTATTTGACCAGGGTCAGCGGGTGCCGGATATGCCACGGGGAAGACCTTACCGGAGATCCAAATCCCCCGAATCCTGAGGCGCCGCCCGTCCCCGGCCTTGTGGCTGGCAGTGAAGTAGTCTTTTGGTCCGAAGCGGATTTCATGAACACCATACGTACAGGAGTAACCCCTGGTGGTCATGCCTTGAGTAAATCCATGCCCTGGAAGGAATTCAAAAATATGACCGATGACCAGCTCAAAGCCATCTGGTTGTATTTGGAGTCGCTTTCAGAGGAGTAATCCAGGTATTGTTCGGCGGAGTCCAAGATCTAGGAAACTTGGACTCCGCTAGATCCTCACCCATCCAACGTCAGAGGCGTTGGACTCACGTATCCCGCGACAAAAGGAGCTGCTGTGTTATCGAACGAATTTTCGCCATCTGCTGTTGGTTGGTTTGCCATTGCCACAGGCATTACAGGATTGTTTGGGCTTGCCTCCATTATGTTGTTCTTCGCAATTGGTCAGCCTTTCGGTACCTTCAATGACATCTGCAATGGGCTGGGCGCAGTCTTGAGCGTGGTTCTGGTCTGGGTGTTCTATTCCAAACTTCACGCACGGTTGCCACTCCTCAGCCAGGTGATCCTCGCAATCACAGTGCTCGGAGCGATTCTTGCTGTGACCGGCTCGTATCTGGCGATCTCCGGTGCCAGGGGCTGGTACATGGCAGGACTCTACACGGCAACAGGATATGCCCTGATCGGTTTGTGGCTGCTGGGATTGACCTACGGTGGCCTGCAGGATCATTCCCTGCCTCGAGGTTTGGCCATCTTTGGGCTTATCACGGGTGTGATCCTGCTGTTTGGGCTGGTGGCAATTCCCGGGATATTCCGCGGTGTTGATTCGTCCACATATGATTTAACAGTCTTCAATGCTTTTTGGTGGACAAGTTCCCTGGGATACCTGACGATCTACCCTATCTGGTGCATCTTGTTGGGACGCCTGCTCTTATCAGGCAGCACAGGAGAATAACCAATGCTTTACAGAATCATCGTATTTCTGCACATCATTTCTATTTTCGGATTCTTGCTCTCGCATGGCGCATCGGCCGGTATGGCATTTGGCTTGAAACGTGAACGCGATCCGCAGAAGATCCACGCCCTGTTGAACCTTTCAGGTACATCCTATCCACTGATGCTTTCGACCCTGTTGACATCCATACTATTTGGGATCATTGCGGGGTTTCAGGGTCACTGGTGGAGATTCGGCTGGATCTGGGCATCGATAGCCTTGCTGATGATTGTTTTCGCTTTGATGTATTACCTTGGCTCAAAGGTTTATAGCGCTGCCAGGGAAGCCGCTGAGCAGCCTGCGAGTGATGAAGCCCTCTTGTCAATTTTGGAGAAGAGCAATCCCGTTTTGCTCACGGTTGTTGGCTACGGCGGTTATGCCATCATTGCGTGGCTCATGATGGTCAAGCCATTCTGAGCAAAAACAGAATGGGGCTCGCGACCCATTTGATTGAGCGCACAAGAGTAAACAAGACTATACTGTCTCCAATGACAAACAAAGAAGACACCGGGATCCATGCAACCATTCAGAAGACCCACTGGTACAAGTTGGTGGATGCGATCTGGTCCATTCTATTCATGGCTGCAATCGGCATCCTGACCGTATCGCTGCCTGGTTATGGCCGCTTTATCTCCAATCCAAATTCCGAATTAGTGGATGCCTCGCCAACTTATATTAAGTCGATAGAGATGGCGAGCGCATTCTCTTCGATTGGGACCGCCTGCCTCTGCATCTTTTTGGCTTTCATTCTGTTTCGGCGTAAACGAGCGGAAGCGATGGCAGTCTTCGCTTCCTTTTTCCTGCTGGGTTATGGCATCATCATGGCTGGTCCGTTGGAGGCACTGGAGTCTTTTCAACCTGGGACTTTCACTTCAACGGTGTATGGAATCCAGTCCGCTTTTTTCACAATACCGGTCATGCTCATCTTTTGCCTCTTCCCGAACGGGCGTTTCGTCCCGCGCTGGACTCGCTTCACTGCCCTTGCCAGTTTATTATATGTTCCCCTTGGTTTTTATTTGCCTCCAGCTGAACTCTTCAATTTCAAGTCCCTTCTCTCCACGCTTGGTAGTTTCGGATATTTTGGCTTCATTATCATCGGCGTATATGCGCAGGTCTACCGCTACCGGCGGGTCTCCACAGTACAGGAACGCCAGCAAACCAAGTGGTTTGTCTATGGGCTGATATTGTGGCTTGTGATTTCAATTCTCGTCTCCATCCCATATATCATTCTCCAAAACCTGCCAGCTGGAGCGTTGCAGCCTTGGTGGTCCCCCTTCAGTCAACTCGGTTGGTTCGTCTCACTGATGATCCTCCCGCTTTCCTTTGCAATTGCGATCATGCGGTATCGCCTGTGGGATATCGACTTCCTCATCAACCGCACTCTCGTCTACAGCGCACTGACCGCCATCATCATCGGCATTTACATTTTATTGGTGGGCGGTTTTAGCCAGTTATTTCATTCCAGTAGCAACCTGTTCGTATCCTTAATTACGACTGGCCTGATCGCTGTTCTGGTCCAGCCTCTGCGTGAACACCTGCAGCAGGCAGCCAATCGTCTGGTCTATGGCGAACGTAACGATCCAATTTTGGTTCTGACCAAACTGGGGGAACGACTCGAAGCATCCGTTGCTCCAGAGTCAATTCTTCCGACAATTGTCGAATCGATCTCCCAAGCGTTACGACTTCCTTATGTGGCGATCATGCTTAAAGAGGGAACTGAATTCGTGCTCGCTGCAGAATATGGACAAAAATCTGCTTCAGACCTGAACTATGAGCTGCTCCCGTTAAATTATCAGAGCGAACCCATCGGTCAGATCCTCGTCTCCCGGCGCGTGGGTGAAGACTCCTTCACACCTGATGAAAAGACTCTTTTGCAAAACATTGCTCGTCAGGTGAGTATTGCCGCGTATGCCGTGCAGGTGACACGCGACCTGCAACGTTCGCGTGAGCGTCTCGTGACTGCGCGCGAAGAAGAACGCCGTCGTTTGCGCCGTGACCTGCATGATGGACTCGGCCCCACCCTCGCCAGCCTTACTTTGAAATTGGATGCAGCTCGTAATCAATTGAAACAAAACCCTGTTGAAACTGATTTACTGTTAATAGAGTTGAAATCCCAAACGCAGTCTGCCATCGAAGATATTCGTCACCTCGTTTACAACCTGCGCCCGCCTGCGCTGGATGAACTCGGATTACTTTCTGCGATTCAGGAATATGCAACCAATCATCTCCGCCCAGGGTTGATGGTGCGGGTTGAACGAAACGGTGAGATCCCCAAATTGCCCGCCGCGGTGGAAGTTGCCGCCTATCGCATCGTCTGCGAGGCGTTGACCAATGTCTCGAAACATTCGCGAGCAACCGAATGTGATGTTCGATTGGCATTCAATGGTGTAGTGCAACTTGATGTTCAGGATAACGGCTTTGGCTTACCAGAAGGCACGCATGCTGGTGTGGGGGTGTTCTCCATGCGCGAGCGTGCTGCTGAGCTGGGTGGTACCTTCGCAATTCAATCTTTACCAAGCGGCACACGTGTCACGGCACATCTCCCCTGCGAGGTTTTCAGCGATGAACTCTGATCCCATCCGCGTTTTGATCGTGGACGACCATGCGCCCTTCCGCGCAGGATTGCGGGCGTTGCTTGCCTCGATACCGGAAATGGAAGTGGCTGGCCAAGCGGAAAATGGAAGTGATGCGATCCTTGAGGCTTCCAAACTTCAACCAGATGTGATCCTGATGGATATACAAATGCCTGGTATGAACGGAATCGAAGCCACGCGGATCATCTACCAAACCAGCCCACATATCGGCGTGATCGTGTTAACCATGTTCGAAGATGATGACTCGGTCTTTGCTGCCATGCGTGCGGGCGCTCGCGGCTATCTACTCAAAGGGGCCGACCAGGCCGAGATCCTGCGCGCCATTCACTCGGTCCAGAGTGGCGAAGCGTTGTTTGGACCAGGCATCGCGCGGCGGTTGGTCAACTTCTTTTCGCAACTCACTCCACATGCTCAACATCCATTCCCCGAACTGACCGAGCGAGAACGCGAAGTCATCGACCTGCTCGCGCGTGGCATGAGCAATGCAGAAATTGCGGGTGCGCTAGTCATTAGTCAAAAGACAGTCCGCAATCACGTCTCGAATATCTTCAACAAATTACAGGTGGCAGATCGGGCGCAGGCCATCATCCGCGCGAGGGATGCGGGGTTGGGGTGAGAAAATGTTGTGTATGGCTGTCTCCCATCTAATGCAATGGCCTAATAATCAAAATGCCGCCTCTCAAATCGAAGAGAGGCGGCACACTCCGTTGTACCTTGGTTGTCAAAATGCTAGCGCGGCATAAATTGGGCCGGGCGAAACTTATAGTCGTAAGCAAGACACCACAACTCAGAATTAAACCAACCAGAACATTTAAGAAACAAAATAGATAATGCAAATCCCTATCTCCAAAAGTGGATGGCGCGCTGTTCTTTTTGATTCTCCTCACCGAGGGCTCGTAAACAAAACAACTTGGTTATGTCATTCTGATGGACAAGGAGACGAAGATTCTCCTTTCCAGAAACCGTTTCAAGCAGAAGGCCGGGATTCTTCGCTCCCATTGGCCAGAAATCTTATAATGTTAATAGCTTTCAAGAGGGACCGCTAACCATCACTGCTGTATAAAATAAACATGCTGTCCATACGAGATACTCGAATTGCACGTAAAGTGAAGCGCCGCCTTTCTGAGATTACCGATGTCAAGAGATTGGTAGTCTATGGTTCACGTGCTAGAGGAAAGAGTACTAAATATTCTGATCTCGACATTTACATCGAGCTCAATACAAGTATAAATCCTGCCCTGCGAAGGAAAATTCGTGAAATTGCATGGGAGGTTAGTTTGGATTCAGGAATCGTAATCTCAACGCTGGTTGCAAGCGACAGGTTGGCAGGGCAACCTATACTAAAGGCAATCAAGACGGAAGGTATTCCGGTCTAATGGATAATGCAAAAGCACAAGCGATACGTGCTCGTATGGATCAGGCACTGGAAACCTTGAAAGAGGCCCAGGTGTTGTTTGAACAGGATTTCTGGCGTGGGACAATCAACCGCTCATAGTACGCAATGTTTTTGTGCTGTACTAGCCTTGGCCGCATCAAGAGATGTGGCAATTTCCAAACATACTCACGCCATTTCATTTCTCGACAAGGAATTCATAAGAAAAGGCATTTTCCCGAAAGAACTGTCGCGCGCGCTTCATATTGGATTTGACGAGAGACAGACCAGTGATTATGGTGAAATCTGGGATATTGATCATACGGAAGCAAAACAAACTCTGGATGATGCCATAACATTTGTAAAAACTATAGATGAGTACTTGAGGAAATAAAGGTTTATTGAACACAACAGATCGGAGCCATTTGGCTCCGATCTGTTGTGTTACGTGCCGTAGTCTCATTTTGAAATAAGCAGATTGCAAAATCCGGGGAAATCGCACACTGAATCCGGGGCATGTCGCACAGTGCGGAGTGAGGAAAGCACTGGTGTTGGGATTGTACCTCAGGTGTTCGGCATGGAGCGGACAGCTCTGAGTTTTCGTTGAGACTCGCCCTGGCTGGAGTTGAATGCGCAAAGCGCTGTGCACAATGCGATCCAGAAGGGCATCGGCCAAGGTAGGATCAGCGACGTTTTCATGATGATGCCTTCCTTTTTGATGGACTCTTATCCGGGTTCCTTCGGCGCAGAGATTTCTTGAGGTTCAGGATCTGTTCCTCGTCCAAAACAATTCTCCAGGGAGTTCCCGTGGCGATTTGATGAGCTTCGAGGCGATGTCGGTAGATCCAGGCAAAGATCGTTTCGGTCGATACACCGATCACCTTGGCCGCGCCCTGGACAGAATAGGTTCCATCCTCCCAGCGTTTTGGATTGAAGCCCGTGGGGATCATCGCTTGTAATCCCCATCGTTTTCTCAGGAAGAAGATCATCCTGCTGGTGAAGGGTTGCAAATGAGCGTTACGAAAGCCTTCGGGGATGCGCAAATGCCAGTCAGAGACAGGGACTTGCGAAGCGATCAGAGTGGCCGTGTGTCCAAATCGGTCGTCCAAGACTTCGAGGATATCCTGGGCATTGGCGAGTGTAATGGGGTCACGCATCCAATCATCCAGGATCAGCAAACTGGTCTTGGCCAGAGAACGAAGCAGGCTGAGGAAGGAGCCGTCGTTTCTTGCCAGAGAGAGGGCATGCAGCAGGCGGGCGGTGCGGTAGTAACGCACGGAGAAACCATGGCGGGCGGCAGCCTGACCAAAGGCGGAAACCAAAAAGGATTTTCCTGAACCGGTCGGACCGAGGACCAACATGTTGTGACGGGCAGGGATCCACTGACATTGGGCGAGTTCGAGGATGGTACGACGATCCAGGCCTCGGTGTGAAGAAAAATCGAGATCTTCGAAGGCCGCCTGCATGGGAAAGGCGGCCAGCTTGATGTTGCGCTGAATGCGGTTTTCCCGGCGTCGGACGCATTCCTGATCCACCAGGAGAGCCAGGCGATCTTCAAAAGTGAGTTCGGCGTACTGGGGATTGGATTGTTGTTCGCGCAGCGCCTGACGAAAGGCAGGCAGCCGCAGTTCGAGCAGTTGGTCATAGAGAACTTGCAGGGACATAAGGACTCCTTTTTAGTGATAGTAAGATTGGCCGCGCACATTTTCGTGCACAGGCAGAGGTTCGAGGGAGGGGTTGGCTGCCAGGCGTTCCAGTTCTGCCTTCACATCGGAGTAGGACAACAGGTGAGCAGGCAGGAGATGCTGGCAGACGGTCTCCAACTGCTGGGGGGAATACTTGCGCGCCAGGGACAGGATGCCCAGGCAGGAACGATAGGCCTGCTGGGGATAGGGGCGTGAACGCAGCAAAGCGGTGAAGTAGGCGGTCTGGGGACCGATCTTTTCCGCTGTCAAGCGCGGAGGGAAGCTGTCCAAGGCGCAGGAGGTCAAGCAGGGCATGATGTCCGTGTTGCTGACCCCGCCAAGCGCAGCGGGGCAGGCGGGGAGGGTGAGGTTGGTGTGAATATCGGTAAGAGGTCGTATAATTTCTGGCTAGGCGACTACCAACAGTGATTTGCGAGGCTTCGGCATGTATTGGTCTACTAAATATGTAGCGAGGTGAATAATGCAATTCTTTCGAAGAAATTCCGACGGAAAAAAGCTTCTAGAGAGGGATATGGAATACTATTGGAGTCAAATAGCGTATGTAAAAAGCTCTCAACGTCACAACAATATGCGCGAATACTTGTTGTTGGCTCAACAGCATTTAGAAAACAACAAATTGAATGATGGGTTTGACGCATTATATCGTGCTAAACGGGAATTTATTCTAGCCCGCACAAAAGGTCAAATCTATTACCGTCGCAGCACTGGTGGCATGTTATTAGCTGCCATATTAGTGATCATTTTTACCTTGGGTTTGTTGGCTTTCTGGCTGCTTCAAGACATCATCATTGGTCTTATTTCGTCAACCCTGCAAATACCAAATCTGGATTCCATGGAGATTGCGCCATTCTTAGCTGCATTTGGTGGCGGAATCGGTGGTTGCGCTGCAGTTCTAATTCAATCTATAGATGTTGATCCAGAGTCCGAAGTTGTATCCAAGACTTTGTGGTATGCAATAAAACCTGTGCTGGGAGCAGCCCTTGGGGTGATCACTTACTTCGCGGTTGTTTCTGGTCTAAGCATTGTAGCCAACGAGGCGAGTGTTGATAATTATGCAGGTGCGGTTATTATTGGTTTCTTGGCGGGTTTTTTCGAATCGTTTTCTACAGGCATTTTGGCTAGAATTGCTGGACAGTTCACCCAAGCAAGTAAGAAACAAGAAGAAAGCGAAAAAGACGATTCCGAATTAGAAAATCAAGCCAATAAAAAAGGTGTGACCCAGAACGAATCAAACGAACCCAACACAAGCACGTGAGATATCGTAAATTGCTACCGACACAGCGTACATCTTCTGCGCGATTTAAAGCAGATTCCACGCCTATACCTTTTCCTCAATTAACGCCGAAATCTCCGCGCTCGAAGGAAAACTGTCCAAGGCGCGGGAGGTCAAGGCGGGGATGATGTCCGTGTTGTTGGGGGGGGAGAATACGATTAGTGGGGAGTGCAAAGTGGAAACCCTGAGCGACATGAATGCCAAAGTCACCGCGCTCGAATAGAAACTGTCTACGGGGCGGGAGGTCAAGGCGAGGATGATGTCCGTGTTGTTGGGGGGGAAAGTACGGTTAGTGGGTAGTGGATAGTGGGAAGCCTGAGCGACATGGATGGCGAGACCGCCGCGCTCGAAGCGAAACTGTCCAAGGTGCGGGAGGTCAAGGCGGGGATGATGTCCGTGTTGCTAACGGGGAGAATTCGGTTAGTGGAAAGTTGAGAGTGGGAAGTTGAATGGCATGGATGGCGAAGTCACCGCGCTGGGAGGGAAGCTGTCCACGGGGCGGGAGGTCAAGCAGAGGATGATGTCCGTGTTGCTGGGGGGATGGTGACGATTATTTCAGGCGGTTTTTGAGTTCAAGCAGATGCTCAAGGATGTCAGGGTTGAAGTCAAATTTGCGGGCGTGCGGCAGAGCGTCGCCAACCATGCGCTCGAATTCATCCATATTTACATGATTGTTTTGAACAAGAAAAACCAAATCGTCGAAATCGGTATCCAGACCGCGATCCAGCTTGCTCAGGGCAATACTGTACGGGTCAGCGACAAAGATTTCCAGATTCCCGAATTGTCCATGAATTACCCCTTTTGGAATTCCAGTCCCTTGCGCCAGACCTGTTCTGCGTGTTGGTAGGTAGCAAACCAGTTGACGTATGATCCACTCAATTCCTTGTGACGTTTTGCCAACGCGCGTAGAGTTTCATCGGGATCGTCAACGGGAGTCAGGTTCAAATCTCTTGAGAAATGGTCGGGTAAGACTATGCTTTTTGGACGATATTTTTTAGTCAACCAAACAGCCGCGCTGTAATAGCATTGCAGGGTCAACCTTGCCATCGGGTCCAGTTTCTTTACAACTTCACGGACGTGTGATGCATATTCGGGGTGCTCAAGAAAGAGAGGAATTAGTGATAGCCTCAGTCGTGCTTCGTCACTTTGCGCCAATTCGGCAATCAGGCGGGCAGGCTGTTTATGCAGGGATGCATCTGAACCCCCGCCGCCCATGAGAAAATTTACCCCCAGCGTATGCAAGGCGTTCATAAGTTGGTCACCTGTACTCGTGGAAGCGTGTCTCATGAGTGAATTATATCAGCGTACTGTAGAGTCCCTATAGCCAGAGTGGGTCGGTGGTCTACATCGTCCAAGGTGTGGCGGGTCAAGCAGGGCATGATGGCCGTGTTGCTGACCCCGCCAAGCGCAGCGGGGTAGGCGGGGAGGGTGAGGTCGGTGTGAAGAACAGGTGACAGCACTTTTAAAGTGACTGTAAAAGTAATGTCATTACAAGGGTTGAGACGCGAGCCGACGACGGCGCGCCATGTCGGTTGCGCGTAAAGCCGCTAAACTGCTCAAAACCGAATTCGGCGCGAAGGAAGTTGTCCTGTTTGGGTCATTGGCTCGGCGCGGAAGTTTTTCCCTCTACTCCGATATTGATCTGGCTGTGCGCGGGATTGTCCCCGAAAAATTCTTCTCTGCGTCCGCCGCAATCGAACGTGTTGATGTGAACTTCCAAATCGATTTGGCGGAACTGGAGACTTGTCCGCCCGCTGTACTCAAAAACATTGAAAAAGACGGTAAACCATTGTGACCGACGAAATCATCAAAATACATTACTACGCGGTTACGGCGGTTTGGGGAATTATCTTGTATATCGTCGTAGACGAGTGAGAAGTTGTGTACAAGTTCAATTGTGGCAGCGGCGGGCAGGGCTTTTTCCCAATCGCCTCCGGAAGAGAATGTGCACAATAGCACCATCAAGGGACGAATCCGTTTGCCTGTGGCATCAGGGCCTGCGCCTTCGCCTGTCCACCCCATGTGGTAAGGGAGCATTTCGTAGAAGGGTTTTGTATGTTGTTGATCGAGACGAGAAACCTGTTTTTATAGCTCCACTTCGATGGAAGTGCGTAGCGGGTTTATATCCATTTTGTTATGATCCTGTTCCAGTGTAGGAGTTAACACCTTTTGTCCAGATCCAATAGGTGATGGCGAAGAGGCCCATGCCGATGATGGGGGAGAAGTAAATAAGGGACGAAACATCTTCGGGTCTTAGAAAAAGCTGCGACGGGTAGAAGGCGACGAAACCAATTGGAATGACGTACGTAAATGTGAAGCGAAACGCGCCGTCAAAGATGGTCATGGGGTAGGGGGAGAATTCTCTTAGGCGCCATGCCAGCGAAAGCACGGAAAATGAATCGATGATCCAGAATGCCGCACATGCAGCTGAGACTATTATGGATATTTGAACCAGCGATGCACTGAAGAGCGTCATAAGCAACAACAAGAGACGTGCGATTGTCCAATCGATGTTTAATTGCACAGATGAATAGAGCAACAAACCGATGCCTGCAACAAGCTGCGTAAGTCCCTTAAGGTCGAACATCTCTGACATGTAATAGAACATCATGTTGAGCGGGCGAAAATAATATTTAATGAATGAACCTGTTTGTACATGGAAACGGATCTGCCAGGCATGGTCGAACAGTATCTGCATTGGCGAAATAGCGATCATATAAAAGGCGTAGATGAAAACCATTTCCATCAACGACCAGCCAGCAAGGTCTGGCACTGATTCGAGGATGATCCAGAAGATACCGAGTGTTGCCAGACTCGAAAAGAACATCCCAATGGAACTGATGATGAAGTCTGCGCGGTATTGCATGCGCGACTTGATGTACTGGGCTTCGATAATGAAATATAAGCGGAGGTATTCGCCGAGTGACCGCATGTTATCCTCCGCTGATCCGCAGTACTTTCACTGCCTGGTTGTAGAATAATCTTGTGGCGATAAATATCGCGACTACCCAGAATATTTGAACCCCGAGCATTTGGATAAACACATCCCAGCCTTGATTAGGGCGAGTGACCATTGTGATTGGTGTATGAAACATGGCCTGGAAGGGAAGATAGAACAACACTTTCCTTATTGCGTCTGGAAAAAATTGCAGCGGAATGAGCGCGCCAGAAAGGACTGTGATGATGATCTCTTTGGTTGTCGTTAAGCCCCAAACTGATTCAGTATAAAACCCAAACAGACCAATGAAGTAATCAATGTAGAAGGTGATCAGATACGCCAGAAAGATACTGAACGGAAAAACGATCAAGCCTGGCCCGATGGTGAATTGAACCTTGAAGACAAAGGCAAGGAGCAGGAATGTTGGTATGGTAATGATCAGCAGGTTGAACAGGAACAGGCCCAGGCTTGAAAACATGTAGTATGTGCCGACTTCAACAGGTTTGATCAAATAGTTGGCGATCGTGCCTTCGCGGATATCTCCGTGAATGAACCAGTCTGTATATGTTTTCAGAAGAACAAACACGGAACTTCCCAGGCCGACATATAAAAACGTTTCATTAAATGTCATACCGCGGATCACGTCTGCGTGTGTGAATATGCTGCTCCACAGATAATATGCGACACCAAGGTAAATGATGTTGCCCAGCAGGGTGAAGATAAATGTAAAGCGATAGACCATGCCAAGCATGAACCCGCCGCGTGTGACTGCGAGATACCTGCTCATGCCAGCGCTCCATCATAGACTTTCTGCACAACGCTTTCCATTGAGATCTCAACGATGCGTACATCGAATACAGGGAAGTTTGTCATAACCGTATTTAATACATCAGATAACGGCGTGCGGGCCTGGTCGATGGTGATGTCTGTCCAGAATTCTTCTGTTTCAGATACTGTAATGCCGCTGTCGGCACCGAATTTCTCTGTGAGTTTAGTCTCAAGCCCAGAGATCGTTGACTCTGAGAAACCATCCACTTGCACTTTCAATGTGCGATAAGCGCCGAACAATGTATTCACTTGCTTGGCCTTGCCGTCGTAGAGAATTGTGCCCTTATCAATGATGATGATGCGGTTGCACAACGCTTCCACGTCGCCAAGGTCGTGCGTCGTCAAAATAATGGTTGTATTACGCTCTTTATTCAACTCTTTGATAACGGCTCGCATCTTCGCTTTCACTGATATGTCCAGGCCAATGGTCGGCTCATCAAGAAATACGACTTTTGGATTATGAAGGAAAGATGCAGTGATGTCGCACAACATGCGCTGACCGAGCGACAACGTGCGTACCTGTTGTGCATATAATGCGCCGAGCCCAACGAGATCATCAAATAATTTCATGTGGTGATCAAATGTATTTTTATCAACTTTGTAGATCTCTTTGAGAATGTTGAATGATTCGATCACGGGTAGGTCCCACCATAATTGTGAGCGCTGGCCGAACACTACGCCCATGTTCTGTGCCTGCTGAATGCGGTTCTCATATGGAACCAATCCGTTGACTTTGATAACGCCGCCCGTCGGTTTTAGGATACCCGTCATCATTTTGATCGTCGTGGACTTGCCTGCTCCGTTCGGACCAATGTACCCGACGATCTCTCCCGCTTCAATGTCGAAGGAGACGCCTGCTACTGCTTCAACGGTTCTATAGGTGCCCGAAAAAATATCCCTAAATGCACCGCCCAATCCTTCGCGGCGGTTAAGAATTTTGAAGTGTTTAGTTAAGTTCTCAATATGTATAAGGCTCATAATGGGCTCCCTAATTTAGACTGAATTAAATCTTATCACACCGAAAGGATATTACTATTCCCCGGGATTCCACCTTTCACTTATTATACTCATCTTTTTTTCAAAAGAGTCGAAAAGTTAGGCGGGGTATGGCTGTGTTCACCACCGTTGTTGTCCATTTCGACCAAAATTGAGCGCTCAAGCTCACAAATCCGAAGCTCCGATATCGTTTATCCAGCTCAACATAAATGGTAAAACAATCTGGAACAGGTAAAGGTGCCTTTCATCCAGACAGACTATGTTCATGGATCTCCTGATATGGATATTTTTCCGAGAGTTTCATCACCACGCTTCTTGCTGTTTTGATGATCTTCCCGGCCAGAAAGATGTACTTCAAACGAAAAGTCTTGATCTGCTGTCGGTATTCCGTTGCTCTCAAGAAGTCGATCTTGAACCGTAAGAAAAGATTGTAAGCCAGCCTCATCAACTGAAATATGGCTTCATTCGACCAAAAGGATTTGAGTAACAAACGACCAACGGCCATGTCATACTTGGCCTCCTTGAGGTAATTCTCACTGTTGCCCCGTTTCTGATAGAAATCGACCACTTCCTCAGGGGACAGGTCCGTGTTGGTGACAAAAAAAGAATAGGTGTATTCTTCACCTTCCAGGAAGGATAATTGCGTTGTGTCTTGTTCGTCTTTCAATACCCGCGATATTACAAACCTTCTATCTTTCTTCCATGTGTTCAGGGAGGTAACAAGTTCTGTGGTTTCCTGGTTCTCTTCATCTGCACCAAAGATAAGATCTGGATCGAGGGCCTGAGCCACGAGAGTCGGATATGCTTTGCCCTTGACCACATAATTGCAATCCAGCGCTTCGATCGTTTCCAGAATATCCTCATCAAAGTAACCACCGTCCTGCGAAATGTGACTTCCAACTCCTTTTCTTTGATGTGGGCCATGATCTCCTTAATCATGCCTGCTGCGCCATTGGCTGTATAGGTGTCGCCGCTTCTTACATAGCCCGTCACGTAGGTCTTAAGTTCATCACAGAAAGCAAACTGGATGTTGTAACAAGGGTTGCCAGGTTTTTTTAGGATTGTATCCTTTGGCAGTCCCTTCCTGATAACCTTCCACATTGACCACGCTGCTGTCAATATCAGTGGTGATGGATTTGAGCTTGCTTCTTCTCAGAAGTTTTTTGAAGACTTTGAAGTTGATGGTTCTCAGCATTTGAGCCGTCTTGTAACTGAAGTTTCCCAGGAATCGTGATACCGTTTGCGGTTCTTTGATCGAAATGTCAAATTCGTTGATCAGGGGATCGCCTTGCAGTAGTTTCAGACGTTCCAATTTGTCAATGCCAATCAAGTTGCCGCAGAGCATGGTTTTGATGTGGTTCATCTTGATCCTGTTGGTCGATCTGTTCTCAAAGACCAGATCGTTCTCGATCAGGTCAAAGATCCCATTTTTTTTGGCATGTTCAAGCAGCAGAAACAATCCGGCATGCGAGGTGAGGTTCCTGGCTGAGAATTCAATTTTGTTAATCACATCCACATCCTTTGGGGCACTATTTTCTTTGATTCAAGGATTTTCACATGCCATCATTCAGTAATATTTGTTTTCACCCATTGGGTGAAAACAAAATTTGAAGATATCCTTGAGTTTTCAGGCTAAAATGGTTGTTTTGTCTGCTTTTGTGATTAATTGACGTAGAATGCGGGTATTACAATATTATTCGCCAGCGCTTATCATGTTTTCAAATTATCCGATAATTTCTTCAATTCGATTCTTCAATCTTGTCCGTTCTGTTTGACTGCTGCCTCTAGGTGTGTAACTTTTCAGAATGGTGAAAACTTTCTTTCTGTTGGTATATGCCAACTGATTTGCCATTCTATATAACGCTAATAGAACATGGTACGCTTGAAATTTATCCCCTTCAGCCTCCAACTCTTTTAGTCTGTTGGCTAAGTCTTCTGCAAATTGAATATCTTGACCCCATTCAAGATACTTTATGGCTGCCAGCTGTTTGCCCAGGTTTTGGCTGTTCAACCATTCAGAAACATTAAATTGATTGAACAAAAAAGGAGCGATGGATCGCATTTCATATGCAATGCTTTCCGCCTCGGCAATCGAACTCTGATCTTTTTCTCGCAAGTGCCTGTTGCGATTAAATCGTTGAGCCAGCTTTGCGATTTCCATGAGGTAATACTTGCCAGCTGATAATCTCTCATCCGGCGTGACCTTATCCTCCAATTCCTTGTCTGCATTTTTCAATATTCCATCAACATCTTCTCGATTTGTATCCTCATCTATTGCAGCTTGACCTGCTTTTACATACTCTTTTATATTGCTGATCCTTACCCCGTCGATTTCTTGAAATCTCTCGTGCGAAATTCTGAAAAACGGCGTCTCGACCTCGGTTTTTTTGTGTTCGGCGGAGATTCAAACAGTAATTTTAGGAGGAGAGGCATGGCAGCCAGTGCTACTAATAGGGGCGTAGAATCATGAAACCCAATGGCAATTTCCCAATTGCCTTCAACATCCCTGTTGCTTGATATCAATGAAAGAACTATGAGAACAATAATAACCAGGTAATATGGCCATATTTCCTTGATGCTGGAAAGCATGGTTTTTGTGTTATCTTGTTTGCTTGTGTTCACGCGATCATCCTCCTCAAGAAACGTTGGGTTGCCAATTTCTTTAGTACAACGTAAACATCTGTTTTTGTTCTTTACGGTGTATTGGAACAACTAGCGGATCTTGTAATGGAAGCTAAGATTTATTTCTGCCTGGTCACCACCGAACATCTCAGTATTGGTTAGTGTGTAATGCCAGGTATAGGCAGGCGAGCCTTGCGATAAGTAGACAACCTTGCTTGTTTCATCTTCGAGATCGTCGTTGTCGCAGCTGGTTCCCTCGTACAATCTGGCTTTTATTTCAATTTCTGCTGCCGAACTTCCTGACGCTCTCATATCCAAATCTATCTCAAGGCGTACTTCATCGCCCACGCATTTTTCAAAATAAAAAGTGGAATTTGCTGATGGGGATATAATGACGTCTTGCGACTCTATGACCAGGGTATCGTAAACATCATCCAATATCTCGTCGTCCACTATTTTTGCATTTCCGTCAAAGGTTATGACTTCTCTTTTGGGGGACAGGATGATGGGGATTTCAGATCGGCAACCATTAATGGGAACTTTTTCCCCTTTCCAGTTCAAAACCAGTTGCGGACTACGGGAAGGATTTAGATTTTCCACCGCAGTCGGGACGCCAACTGTGAGATGGTCTCCCGCATCGATTTTAACAATTGGGCGTAATTGCGTAAGTGTTTCTCCGCCATCTCCATATTGGACATTTGCTATAAAGTTTTCTTGAGCATTGAATTCCATGAAATCGAAGCCATAGAAATGCACTATTTCCGTCTCTCCTGCCAGGACCTGTTGAGGATTGGTTGAGCAAGCGATGGGAACTATTTCTGTGCCAGGCTTTTTGTCATCGTATTTGTGAAGAACCGCCTGTAATCGATATTTTATTTGAGTACCTACAAACCCTTCTCCACAGACTGTCGACCCCTCGGTTTGTTCCAGCGCCCTTGAATAAATCGCATCCACTTCACTTCGAATATCCCTGGCGACGTTGGATGTCAGACCGCCAAGGTCTGCCAAAGTGGTGCTTAGGATTTCGCTCCAAATTTCGGGCTGCTGATCAAGTTGATTGATTGCCTGTTCGATGAGACCTAAAGAGCGATCTCCTTTACATGATGTTAGAAGATAGACGCCAAACATCAACATCATGAAAACAATGATGCGTGTGGACAACCTTTTCATGTTACACCTCCCGGCAACCTTCATGCGTAATCCCTAACGTATTCGACTGCCCTCACAACGGTGTGATATATCATCGAAAACCAGATAGAGGTTACAGCAGAATATTCGTGAATTTTGGCTTTTGACCGATCACTTCCTGAAATACTGTATATATTTGGCCGTTTCGATTTTCTATGTTTGGCAGGCAGAAACTGGGTACTACATCAAGCTTTTCCGTCGATCACCTAATGATGCCGAAGAGCGTTTGAAGTCAAAGATCTCTTCCTTCCTTTGATGCAATTTATCAGGTTTGATAATATTCATTAATGTGGAGACGACTGTGAGCTGATCGTCATCAAAGTCACCATGTTGTTTTGCATCAGAAAAGTTGTTTTTAGGCGTTTTTATCCAGTTGGCGTTGGCATCATTGAATAGAGCCAACAGTTTTTTGTCATCGTTTATAAATTTTTCCATCCCCAGCAGCGGCTCTCCAATCTTTTTCTCCAAGGCATTCGAAACCATATAAAGCAATGATTTGTGATAAATATTTGCACAGTGATCATCCTGTTCTTTCTGGTCCGTCAATGTGTAGAGCGAGAAACGCTCGATTTTCCGTGAACGAATGGCAGGATAGTAGGCGTCGAAAAACTCGTCGATGCGAATTGCAGGAGCCCAAAGCGTACAGGTGGTAATCTTTTGTCCCAAGCCGGCGGCTTTTTCCATCCCGGAGATTTTCCCCCTTGAGGTAAAGTATTGCACCAAGGGGGCGAGGAATATGCTCCCGGCGCTGTGACCGGCAACATGCACCTCCACGGGTTTTTTGTTCGATCAATCAATTCAGCCAGTTGGTTGAGCACGAGACGTGCGCCACCGTCCGCCTTGGTGGTGGCGCACCACGCATTTTCTTTCATTTCGTTCCATAGTCCACGAACATTCAATCCGCGCACAATGGCTTCCAGGGTTTCGTCAATGCGATCAAGCATGAAATCCAGAGTATCTTCGAGCACGCCTTCCGGGCGGCGATGTTTCGATGCATCACTAATGATATTTGTGATTGTGCTCCAAAGATCTGTATGCCAGACGAATGCCAGGGGATATACCTGATGCTCAACAAAACCTGGGCGGTATTCAGCCACTCGTTGCAGGAATGTGGACTGGCCCACCAGTCCACCATGTGCGTAGAGCCAAATCCGTACCTTATCCCAATCTTCTGTGATACGTGGTATATCGTCACGGAAAATGGTTATGATCTCATCTGCAGAGGTTCCATATTGGCCCCGATCATCCAACAAGCCATCATTGCCAAGACTGATAATATGGGGGCGTGAATCAGCATAGGAATAAGATGCAGATTGGACAGATCCGGGGGAGTGCAATGCTGCTGATGCTGATGGTGCAGTTTGCTTTATAGGCACACCCAGCCTTGCCACCCAAACATCCATGCCGTTCTCCAGCCAGTCATCATAGGAAACCTGTGCATATCCACCTTTCCCCCAATTTTTTGACCATGAGTTTTGGATCCAAAACCCCGAATTGTCATAGCCGACAATGGCAAAGGCGTGGCCACCCAGGATCTTGTAATCCGAACGATACTTGATGATCCCTTTTGTGCCAGGACTGTTCCAACCTTCATGGACGTTTGCGGTGGCGTATAAGATTCCTACTTCGGACAATGCTGCATGCATTGCCACAAGATCCTTGTGATTTACCCGGAAATAAGCACCCAGCGGGCATTCCATTGCATCCTTGGCTCGCTCATTGGTCAGGTTTGTATCCTTGTCGTTTGCCTTGTAGGGCCAGAAAGTCTCTGAACATACCCCATGCTTGTGCCAGCCCTTCATGGCACCTCGGGCACTGGAACCTGAATATTTCTCACCGCGCCATTCATCATAACGTTTCGCCATTTGATACAGCATGCGAGGACTTACATCCACTACGCTAGGCTCGACTTTTCGTGTCCGCAGCAGGTAGTTGGCAACCGTAGCCAGCCCAAAACCTGTACAGGAACCTTCCTGTCCTTGACTGAATATGGGCACCTCTGCCTGCTGATACTTTTCCAGATCCAGGTGGGTAGGTACTTCGACCAATGTAGGCGTGTATAAAAGATCGCGGAAGTCCACAGTATCTTTGAGGGCGTTGAGTATGAAATTGTTGAGTTTTGGGATGCCACCTACTGATTATTGAATTATTTATGTCTCAAATTTTGGTGAAAACAAGAGAGAAAATTGCTCGATTTTGAGACATACCTTTTTCAAAACTCAGTAACATGTTTATTCTCCTTGCAGGTCACAGGGATAACTATATTTTTCGGATGGCTTTGTTTCGCATTTCACGGTGTTTGTGCTAATAACTGCCAAGAAAACCTGATCCTCACCTTGGATATATGAAATTGTTGTTTGGAGAACAGAAAAGCGAACTCAAAGGATTCCGAGTTCGCTTTTCTGTTCCAGGTTTTTGTTGCGTACAAACTCTAGATGGATATTACCTGGTTGCAGTCACATTGTTCGAGTTCATATTAGCATTAATTTAAACGAATTTCAATATTTTTTTCCGTTTTGGTGGCACTTTCTTTTGATTGACATGGTTGCCAGGTTGTCTGACAAGCCATCAAGAAAAGTGATAATCATTCTGATCAGGTTGAATTTTTGCTAAAAAATCGTATACTATTAATTGAAAAATTGTGATGTGGTTAGGGACTTTAGACAATCTGAATTTACCAAATAGTTTTCCGTATTACCACTACCAATATGTGTTGATTGTGTCTGCACTTTATTGCAAGTGAGATGTCACTTACAAAAACAAGTTGACTTGCGCGTTTGCTCTGCGTAAAACAACGAGATTATTAAGTGAGGATCGTAACCTTTTACAATCCCTGCCGTTGCTTGTCAGCCAATGTGCTTTGCTCACAAATAATTTCCCATTACATTCCATCTAAATATACAGAGCAAGACTGGTCGAATAATTTCTCCTGAATATTTTACAGGAGGTAATTTGCCTGTCTACGACAGCTGCTGACTCATGCCACCTGATTATTGTTGCAACATGGGCTCTACCGAACTCCTTCCGACAAGGAAGAGATCGGATAAGAAAAGGATTTAAAAATGGGAAAAAGAATTGCCATACTACTCGTCATGTTGGTTTTGGCAACAAGTTGCCAGTATCCACCAAATCCACCGCATCCAAGTACGCCGAACCTTCCAGAGGGCTAGACAAAAATCCAATGGGGGAGTGGCACTACATGCGCAGGTGGAGATCCTTATGCCTTCTGGGTTCGTCCTGGAACAGAAAATAAATTGATCATCTTTTTTCAGGGTGGTGGGTTATGCTGGAATGATTGGAGCTGTTGGCAGAAGCATTCTGACTGTGTAGATTGCGATGAGAAAAGCCCGGCTATATTGAGTGGAATGGGAATGTTCGATTTTATTAATGCAAATAATCCATTTTCCTCTTATCACTTTGCATTGATTCCCTATTGCACGGCAGATTTACACTGGGGCAACAATGAAAAAAAATATATGCATCTAGGTGAGGATTTTTACGTTCAGCATAAAGGGTATGTGAATGCCAGATCTGTCCTTGAATGGGTGTATGTTCACTATTCCGAGCCAGAGACAATTTTGGTTGCAGGCACAAGTGCAGGCAGTTATGGAGCAATTCTTCATGCTGCCGATGTAATTGAGCAATACCCAAAGTCAAAAGTGTCGGAATTGAGCGATTCTGGCGCAATCTTTCCTCCATCATATGATTTCGATCTCAATTATGCTGCATTGGTAAATTTTCCTGAATGGATCAGGGAAAACCCTGAAATGGATCATGGTGTGTCTTCACCTGGCTTTGATCTTGTTAGATTTTACATTTCCATGGCTCAACGTTATCCCAATAATACGTTTGCTTTGCTTAATTTTGCCAAGGATGGAACACAATGACACTTATTTCCGTGCAATACCCATTATATAAGCTGTCTTCTACAGGGGGGATAATCTCTCACAAGGAGACCTCCCATGACGGGAGGCATCGAAAAGTCCGTTTTCATCAATTACCACCGCGGAACAAAAGAGATTAGGGGTTCATAGCAAACCAATTTCTTCGGCGATTTACGAGTATAATTTTTCCATTGAAACCGACTGGAGAACTATATGAGCACAATTAAAACTATTCCAATGCCTGATGGTACTCAAGCGAAGGCACAAGAAGTTGAATTTAAACTCCAACATGAAGATTGGAGTGTGTATACTTTACCCGATGGCACAACTGTAAAACTAAAGACAACCGTTTTGAAAATATTACAGGTTTTGGATAGTGAAGGAAAACCTGCCCGAACAGTGGAAGGCGACCCCTTCCTGTTTGTTACTCATCGAACTGATGTAATCACAAGCGGTTAATGGAGATAGTTATGTTAGAACAAGAAAAAACAACCAAGTTTTATACTGGTTATCCAGCACAGGAAATAATCTCTGAAATTAATGTCCCGATGATGTCAATTACCCAGACAAATTTCCCCTACATTGAAATAGTAAAGTTTACTGGGGGGTATTCTGCTGTGGTACGCGGAACTCGGATTCTGGTAAGCACAATTATTGGTTATTTGTTGATGGGAGAGACGCCAAATACAATCGTGCAAAAGATTCTTCCCCATTTGACTTTAGCGCAGGTGCGCGACGCAATTCTATATTACTCTGCTTTCAAGGCTCAGATTGACGAAGAGCGCCGTGAGAACACGGAAGAGGCTGGACGTAAATATTTGCGAGAAAATCTTGGCGAAGATAAATATCGTGCTATTACTGGGGGATGAATACGGACAAAGAGAATTCTCCCCAATTGCTCTTGGATGAACAAATTTGGGTATACCTAGCTACCTTGTTACGCGAACAGGGCTTCGATGTAATCCATGTTTATAAAGCAGGCTTGGAAAGTAAGCCAGACCATGAAGTTCTTCGGTCAGCAGTGGAAAATCATCGAGCCGTTGTCACCTTTAACATCAAACATTTCGTCCCGCTTGCGCGCCAATATGCCGAGGAGGATAAAGAGCATTACGGCATTGTGGTATCTGATGAAATTCCACAGGGCGAATTACAAAGACGGGTAACAAAACTGCTGGAAAGCGTTTCAGCAGAAGACTTGAAAAATAATGTTCGATTTCTTCAAGAGTTCAAGCAAGAATAACCGCCAAATCCACAGCCCAACATGTTTTTCGCACCTTGCACAATTCGTCGGTCCACATGTAACACGCCTTCCACT
>CAYTDB010000076.1:0-22870 GCA_964436455.1 uncultured Anaerolinea sp.
GATGAACGTAGAAAACTCGGATTATTCTCATTTGTTATCAGCGCTATCAGCGTTCTTCAGTGTCCAAAAAATTTTTGGTAGAGTAATCAATAGTTTCCATTTGATTCTGATATCCATCTTAATTGCTTATCTTTCAGCTTGTTCACCACTAACATCAACTCCCTGCACCTCCGATAACTGGGAGATCATCGGCCAGGTGGATTTTGGTCAGCCGACCATCTCGGTCATGTTCCGCGACCCGGTGTTTGGCATTGCGACAGATCTGGGTGGCGGCATCTACTACACTGAGGATGGCGGTAAGGCTTGGAATTATGCAACCGATGCCGGGTTTTCACGTGTGGCGCTCGACATCGACGCGGATACGCTCTGGCTTGTTGGATATGACGGCGCACTACTCGGTTCCCGTGATAATGGTCACACTTGGGAGCACCTCAGTCAGTTGCCCCACAACGGTCACATTGAATACATCAGCTTCAGCGATCTGATGAACGGCTGGTTCGTCTCAACCGAAGTGCGCAAACTCTTTGTCACCACCGATGGCGGGAAGATTTGGGACGCACTGTCACTGCCCGATGGCCTGGGTCGCGTCGCCTCCATCCAACAACGCACAATCAAAGACGGCTACTTGCTGGAGAGAGACCGCAGGCTGTTCATCACTTATGATGGCGGACTCAACTGGATAAGCCGCTCTCTCCCTTCTGTGGGTGGATTGATCATCCCGGACCAGAACCACTCTGCTGCCCTGCGTTTCATGGATGGGAAAAACGGACTGATTGCGCTCAATATGGTTGGCGGCGGGACTTCCAAAGTATTGTTCTCCGTACAATTGATGGTGGTTCAACCTGGACCGAGGAGCTGCTCCCGGTATCCATCGGCATGTTCTTCCTGACGCGTGACGGCGAGCTGCTTACACATGTAGACCTGCTCGATCATTCCAAAGTCACCCTGCTCTGCGCACCCACTTCAAATCTCAAGCCTCAACCATAGGTGGGGGATCACAAAAAGCGGTAAAATTTCTGGATGAGACCCCGACTTTATAAACCGCATCGGGTGGGAAAATATCTTGGCGGATAAATCACAAACCCCCATCTTCCGCTTGTGGAGATGGTGGTTCACACCGCGTTCTACCGATCCCACTGTCACGTATCGTGAGCGTGCTTTGCGATTTTTGTTACCAATATTCGTCATCTTGCGCATCATCGAAACCATTGGGAAATATTTCGGAATCTCTAATCTACCCCACCCATATGAACCTGAGTGGCTTTCCCTGATATTTTTTGTTATACCCATGCTGTTCTCATTTCACTTCCTGCTGAGGCAGAAGGTTGATTGGGCAGGCACCTTCTTTGTCCTGCACTGGTTCCTCACAGATCTGCTCAGCTTGCCCGTTGAAGGGTACTGGTACGCGGGCTTTCAAATTTCGCTCGTCATACAAATCATCTTTGCTGCCCTGCTCTTGCCGAGCCGGGGTATCCTGCCTTTTCTGGTTTTCCAACTTGCCTCATTTGGGATATGGGGTCATTGGCTGGAGCTCAATTACTTCGAACCGCCGCTTCTTTCCTCAGGTCAGCCTGTTGCCAATTTCCTGAGAACGATTGTAACCCTGGGTATGCAGGAAACCATCATCATCTTCATCGTCCGTTACCTGCGGCTGGAGATGGAAAAATCCCTGCGCGTGCAGGGGTCAATCATCCATCAACTGGAACAGGAGATCAACGATCGTCAGCAAACCGATGCCCGCCTGCGCGGTATCTTCCAGAATTCCCCCGATTTCATCATGGAAATGGATCGCTGTGGGACGGTCCTGTTTGCGAATCGCAGGACGGAAGAATATGTAGGCACGCAAATTTACAGATACCTGCCGTCTGATTCGAGAAAACAAGTGGAGGAAATAATCGCGCGGGCATATGAGACAGGTTCCCCCAAAGTATTTGAAATCCAACTGTTCGAGGATGACGGCTCCCTGCAATGGTATTCCATCCGGTTGGGTCCTGTGATGTCGGCAGGCAGAGTCGACAGGCTTGTGGTGATTTCCACCAATATCCATGCCCGGAAAGAAGCGGAATTACAGATCGTGAAATCTGCAGAGCGGCTGACGATACTCAACGAAATTGGGCGTGTTGTTTCCGAGGTCACTGACCTGAAGACCGTTCTCGATGTTATCCGTCAACAATTGGAAAAATTGGTTTTGTTCGACTTTTATTCAGTTCGTATTCTCAATAAAGAGAAACAAACGATTACTCACGTGGCTGTCTATGAGAATGGCAGATACTGGGATGAATCTGAATCAATCCTGGAGCCCGGAACTGATGTATACAAGGTCTTTGAGACAGGCGCCCCCGTCATGCACCTCATGACCGATGAAGAAATGCAACAGGAGCAGATGAATCCTTACATAAGGATCGGTGACTGCTCCCGTATGACTACTTCCCTGATATTTGTACCGCTCAAAAAACAAAGTGAAACCATTGGGGTCTTATCAGTGCAGCGATATAAAGTGAACTCCTATACATCCGATGACCTGCACCTGGTGGAAGCCGTTGGCATACAGGTGGCAATTGCCATCGAAAACGCACAACTCTTTGAGTCCTTGCAGCGCGAACTGCAGGAGCGGATTGTCACCGAAAAAATACGTGAAAAGTTGATCGGTGAACTTGAACACAAGAACGCTGAACTTGAACGCTTTACCTACACTGTTTCGCATGATTTGCGAAGCCCGATTGTGACCATCAAAGGTTTTGTAGGTTTGCTTGATAAGGATATGCGTGAGAACCGCCCCGACCGCATCCAAAGCGACATCCAACGTATTGCGGGTGCCACAGATAAAATGGATGCGCTGCTCAAAGACCTGCTCGAACTTTCCCGTATCGGACGCCTCGTCAACCCGCCCGAGGAAGTTGATACCGTTCGATTGATTCATGATTCCATTGAAAATGTGGACGCCCAGATCCGCTCGAATAACGTTGATGTGAAAGTTGAACCTGCTCTCCCCAAGCTCTATGGGGACCGCATCCGTTTGCGTGAAGTATTTGAGAACTTGATCGGCAACGCGGCAAAATACATGGGCGATCAAACAAATCCGCTCATCGAGATCGGTTTCAAGGATCATGGAGACGAAACCATGTTCTACGTCAAGGATAATGGCATGGGTATTGATCCACGGTACCATGCCCGCATTTTCAATTTATTTGAAAAACTTAACCCCACTATCGAAGGCACGGGTATCGGTCTTACGCTTGTAAAACGCATCGTCGAAGTGCACGGCGGCAGGATCTGGGTTGAATCGGAAGGCGTGGGTAAAGGCTCAATGTTTTGTTTTACATTGCCGAATGGAAAAGCAAAAACATAAGCCAACCATGATGAGTTGGAAGTAAAATTGCGCCATGTCCCAGTGGCCGCTCTTTTTACAGAGAAAATATCGAGCGGAATTTATCCGCAAAATTTTTCTCCCGGTTGCCCATGGATGAATACCATCAAACAATACATCTCCCAGGTCAATTGACCTGGGAGATGTATTGTTTATTTTGTACTTTCCTTTTTAGCTTTATTATTAATCTTCTTTTGCCTCACAGCCCGGCAGTTTGAAACTGGCAATGCGAGTCTGCCAACCTGCAGCACTGGATGCCTGACCAGCAGCGGTGTAATACTCGTTTACATACCAGAAGGTACAGTCATCCACAGGATCGATGTTTAGGGAGGAGTAGTCGCCCCAGCGGGAGTTCGTGGTAGTCTGCACACCCGAGCCATTAATGATAGTCCCTTCGCCCAACGTCATCTGCCCAAGCGGGTCATCCGACAGGCGTCCCGTATAACGGATGCCCGGATACACATCCACGCCGTTGACGACACTATATCCAAGTGCCATATTGCCCTGCCAATCCATGGCTGCACTACCCATCCAGCGGTGGACCCCATCTCCGGGAGCGAAGGTTCCCTGCTGGTAAACCGAGTAATTACCGCCTGCATCGTGCCGGATCTCGTACCAGCGCACACCCGCTACTTCCGAAGCCGCCTCCACTGCCTGATTGGTCACATAGGATTCGTATGTTCCAAAGTTACGGTAAGCCAGCCGCCAGGTTGGTCTCTGTCGATAGGATAGAATGTCTAGGAACTGAGCGGGGTTGGCAATGCCCGGCTGCGGCAGGCAATCGCGTGAAGTCGGTGCGCAGGGGAAGACTGAGTCAAACTCAGCAACAGGCAATTGTGCCGCCAATTTCAGCCATGCTTCCGGTTTGGCTTTCCATTGCACCCACAGCTCCCAAATATTGAGCGCATCGAAGGTCGCACCGTAAGGGGCATCGTCATCCTGTGTGCCAATGATCGGGGCGGCAACGCGATCAATCGGACGGCGCGTGCCATCGATATCGGGTGGGAGCAAGCCATCGCCCATCAATGCCAGGGGCACAATATCTGAGTCAAGGAAGAACCGCACGGCGCGGGCTTTGGGGTTGCCGGCGATCATCTTGTTCTTTTCCAATGCATACACGCTGATGCCATACTCAATTGTTGGTCCAAAGTCACGCGAAGTCAGAATATACGAATCCGTCCACACTCCATATTTCGGGTAATCAGGGAAGAAATTACCCGATGTAAAGGCATAGCGGTAGTATGCGCCGGTGGGGTCGCCTGTTTGTGAGATTGCCACGCAATTATAGAACACATCATTTTGGGGATCAGCTGTGAAACGCGTGGTGAACTGGCTGAGCAACCAGCGATCCTCGAGCTGGTCATAAAGCACGACCGGATCGCCGGAGGGATCGGTACAATCCTCGATTGCGAAACCATCCCATACCGAGCCAATCGGCAACGGACCCAGAAGCAGGGTCCCCTGCTTGTCATAAACAGCCCACGCCAGGTTAATCATCTCGACGTAGTGATTGGGTCCCACATCGCCCATGGGATCGGGCGGGTTGACTCGGAAACCAAATAGATTGAAGTTATCCTGGTTGCTGATGCCCTCGAAGTTAGCCATTGGCGATTGAATGGATGCAGTGGTGAGATTGGTGGAGAGGGTGGATTGCAACTCGCTTGTCTGAGCATGGACAGCGTCGTCACCGGAGAAACCCATGTCCACGGCTTCAGGACCGCGATCCGGTCGGATTTCGACCACATCCTCCGGGGAACTGGCAGACAAGGGCGTAATGATCTTTTTTGCGGATAAATCGCGCAAAGCCGGTGACACATCGAAAGCCACTGCATCTGAAAATTTTGGTGTTGGCGCCTTGAACGCCTGATTTGGGAAATTATCGGTTGGGGATGCTGCTGCCGGGAAAACGCCCAGCAGACTTACGATTAATACAAAAGTTGCCAATACAGGAAAGAATTTCCTTTTCATTTTCATCTCCTCTTATGAAAATTGGACAGGTTATTTATAAACAACGACTTCCCGTAAATGTGGAACCATAATCTGTATTCGATAAAATCACCTCCTTTTGCTGACGAAAAGTCTTTTAGGAACAATATTATTGTACAGTTTTCTAAGACCGAATACAAGCACGAATTTCTCATTGCAGTAAATCATTGTAAAATTCACTTATGTCCCAGCGGCGGCTCTTTTCGAAACGTAAAGCATCAAGCGGCTTTCGCCTGCCGTTCGGATTGATATTGGTCGTGATCACCATTGGATTATGCTTATTGATTCCCACCATGAACATCAATCTGGGGGACATCAACACCTCAGACCCTGACCTGCCAACTGCCCTGCCCACCTTCACCCCACTCCCCAAGCCGTCAAAACCAAATATCGGACGCATCATCTTCACCTGCACGCGCGGCGACTTCAACCAGCTCTGCATCGTCAACGCCGATGGGACAGGATACCAGCAAATCACGAACGTGCAGGCACATAACTATTACCCGGTCTATTCGCCGTTGGGAGGATCAATAGTCTATGCTTCGAATCAGAATGGCGGATATTTCGATTTGTTCCTGTTTGTCTTCGAAGGCTCACGGCTTGTTCGATTGACTGAAAACATTGGCAATGTTATTTCGCCAAGCTTCTCCCCTGATGGGCAGACCATCCTGTTCGCCAATCGTGCCGCCGATGGACCCACCTCCCTGTGGACGGTAAATGTGACGGGCAAAGACCCAAAATTGTTATACGCCGGTCCAAACACCATTGTCTCTGCCGATTGGTCGCCGGACGGGAATACCATCGCCTTTGCCATGGCAGTGGACCGACCGGATGCTTACGAAATTTTCCTCATGAATCCAGATGCGACAAATGTCCGCCAACTCACGCGCGGACTCGAAGGCGTTGGCGGCAGCCTCGATTGGTCGCCGGATGGAAGGTTCCTTTTGATTTATGCGGGACCACCGGGAGACAAGAACATCTTCCGCATTGACGTGGAGGCAAAAACCGCTTTGCAATTAACTGATGGCGGCAACAACGCCGCCTGTTCCTACTCCCCCGACGGGCAGTGGATCACCTTCAATTCCCTGCGTAACGATGACCAAGCAGACCTGTTCATCATGCGCGCGGACGGTTCCTCCATGCGCCAGATCACCGATAACCCCGAACCTGATTGGCAGCCGCAATGGGAGCCATAATCTGCCTAATAAATATTGTCATTTCGACCCGCGAAGCAGGGAGAAATCCTCGACTCGAACGCGTGAAGATTTCTCAGTTGCTTTCGCTCCTTTGAAATGACAATCAGCAGAGACAAAGCCATTTTTGATGAATCAGACTGTGGGTTCTGAATGAATCGTTTCCAAACAATGGCGAAAGGTCAAATTGCGAATAATTCCCCATCAAACAGGATACAATTGATAAAATTGTCCATGACAATTCTTCTGAGGAACTCATGCACAACACACCAGTGAAAAAGACCTTCATCATTTTTCTTGCCTTGATCATCAGCGGGTGCTCTGCGATCCCAGTGGATCTTTCTTTTCTCACCCCTGTCACGCCAGCGCCCACCGATACGCCGGAGCCGACCGTCACACGGATCCCCACGCGTGACCTGTTCGCCATCAATACACCTGTGCCGACTGATATTCCTCCCACACTTGAACCGGGGGTTACACCCCTGCCTCCAACCCGCACATCCACGCCCACAAAATCACCCCGCCCTACCATCACCCTCGAAACCCTTGACCCCAGCCTTTACACACCATCGCCGAATATTTTCCAGTTCGTCCAGCGCTCCACCAATCAGCTTGTCTGGGGATACAACTGCGACGGTGACCGTTCCATCTTTTTCACTGCCAATGTGACCCCTGTACGGCGATTGAAATACGTGCTTTTGTTCATCCGCCTGCAGGATAAATACAGCGGGCGCGGCACTGAGTGGGGGGCAGGCGCCATCATGAAGGATAACGACCAGGGCAAGTATTTCTATAAACTCGAACTGGATCAGATCGAAGGTTACGAAAACTTCCAGGATGCCTGGCTTCAGTACCAGTTGGTTGCATCCACCGTTGGGTTGACCGTACTCGGTCGCTCGGTTGTGGATCGCACCAGTGTTTCGCTCACGAATTGCAGCGCCCTATACCCATGATAGGACCATTTATGAAAAAGATATTCCCATTCCTCCTGTTGATCGTTTTGCTTACCGGCTGTGCAGGTTTTGAACTACCGGATATCACCCAGCTTTTAGCAACCCCCCAGCCCGTCACACCTGTGGATACCCCGACGATTCAACCAACCGTTACCCTGATCCCCACCCGTGACCTGTTTGCCATTACGACCAACACGCCTGTTACCTTCACCCCCACTGAAGCCACTCCTGGCGAAATTGTGCCATTGCCCACCTTTACACCTCTTCCCACAATAACCCGTGAACCTCTGCCCACCTTCTCGGAACAATTCGTCAATGACTTGAGCCGTACCACGTTCCTGGTTCAGAACGAAGGTTTTAGGGGTATCCTCTTTTCTGCTGGCACCATGTATTGGGGTGAGGGTGCCTGCACCACGCGCAGTATCAAGATGATCGTCTTCGTGGATGACCCTGAACGCACCGACCGGGTATATATGTTCCTGCGTTTGCGTGAAAAGCAGAATACACTGAATGTCGGTGAATGGAGTGCAGGGGCTGAAATGATCCAACTTGACGACGGATCATTCAACTACAACATTGAGACATACAATCTCAGGCGGTATTCCTATTATAAGAACGCCTGGATCGAATATCAATTCGTTGCAGTCAATGAAAAGAATGAAATCCTCGGACGCACCCAGCTCTATGACCGCATCCTTTCTTTGGTAAAGTGCGGGCTTTGATATTTCCTCCCGACCTTCTCACGCTTCTTCTCCGGACCTCGAACCTGTCCGCGCTTACTGGAGCCGGAGTTTCACAAGAAAGCGGTCTCCGCACCTTCCGCGATGCTCAAACAGGACTCTGGGCGCAATACAAACCCGAAGAACTCGCCTCCCCTGAAGCCTTTGCCCGTGACCCCAAGCTTATCTGGGACTGGTACGCGTGGCGGCGTGAAGCCGTCAAAGCTGTGCGCCCCAACCCCGGTCATTACGCTCTGGTCGAGATCGAAAAGCGCGCTCCCCAATTCACCCTCATCACCCAAAACGTAGACGGCTTGCATCGCATGGCAGGCAGTCAGAATGTACTTGAATTGCATGGCAACATCCAGCGCGTGCGTTGTTCGGAATGTTACATAGTCGCAGATACCTGGGGCGACGATACCGAGTCTGTTCCGAAGTGCGAGGCCTGTGGCGGCTTGCTACGACCGGACGTTGTCTGGTTTGGCGAGACACTGCCGCGCGATCAACTCGAAGCCGCGGTCGAAGCGGCGCGGACTTGTGATGTCTTCTTTTCGATTGGAACGTCTGGGGTGGTCCAGCCTGCTGCATCGCTGGCATACGCTGCACACAACAAGGGCGCTGTGGTCGTTGAGATCAACGCCGAGCCGACACCGCTTACCTCGAAAGCGGATTATTTCCTTCAGGGGAAATCAGGAGAGATATTGCCAGAGTTGGTAGAAGTAGTGTGGATCCAATCATCTTAAGGCACAGGCGTTGGAATTGCAGGACTTTTATAAATCATAATATCATCACCTTGCATGTTAAATTCCCCATCGTCAACAAAAAAACCCAGTCGACTACAGGTGAGAGGTTCTTCATCCTTGTAAGAATAAACCAGATTATTGTTAATATAAAGTTTTACTTCACCATTATTGAAAAACACTCCCAGTATGTTCGGATTCGGAAATTCTTTTAGCAAGATTGTCGATTTATTGCGAACAATGGTTTCCCAACCTCGCGATGAATGTTTGAGGAAGTCAAATTTACCAAATTTTTGACTGATACTGAAGGTGTAATAATTCGTGCCATAGGGTTGGAAACAGAAAGCCAATCCGAATCTCTCGGGTGTGTCTATCCGGACAGATACGTTGGCTTGGAAATAGAAGTTGTTTCCGCTACTTCTGAATCCGTGAACCATTGCCAAAATGTGAACGTGAATGGAACAATAGTTAGACTTGCAGCAAGCAGGGTGTAGCGGGTGTGCTTGAAAAGATATGCACAGACGACCAGATCGAGCGCAGCCACAGTCATTGCAAGGATGCCAGCCCAGACCTCGAAGAACAAAATAACAAATCCACCAACTGCTGCAAAACTGATCAAGGTCAGACTGGTTGTATTTAGCGCCGATGTATATTTTTGAAGAATGTTCGCCGCGATGTTTGTCCGTTTCAGGAAACGCCCAATCAGAAGGTATACAAGTGCCAATGTAGAGGCGGCGAGAGCATACCATTCAGGTTCCACTTTTGCTCCGCGCAAACCAAATATCACCGCGCCAATGGACGCGATCAATGCGGCATAGGCAAAGACAATGCTGGAGAATTTCCATGTCAGAAGAATGTACCCAATCATCGCAAATAGGAAAGCTGACAGGATGGGAACATCCTTGAGTGAAAACAGGATATAGAAAATGCTGGCGGGAATCAATATTTGGGAAAGATAACGCGAAGCACGCGCAAATCCGCGCCAGGCTTCACTCTTGTTCCAAAACATCCCTGCCAGGTACGTCATTACCATGCCTGAGAATGTGACGGTGACTACTGTCCATTCGAGCGATGGTAGTGTCTTTGGGATACGGGTCAGCGCAACAAGCACACTTGCACCGCCGATGAGGGTCAGATAATCAAAGAACTCTCCCTGCACGCGCCAGGCAGTGAACGTGTACAGTGCAGTGCAGAAAAGTGAGACTCCCAGCCAATAGGATGGTCCGTGGACGCGTTCTGCGAGACCACCGAATTGGTAGATCGCGGCGAAGTCTACAGCGACGAGGATCGCACCGATGCCAGTCAACACAGTGCCGCCTTGTATCAGATTGAGGCGTGACCGCAGGAGCCAACCGCCAGAATAAAATATCAACGGCACGGACGCGATAAAGATCATTTGTAAAACAGGGTTGAATTGGTTCCAGAAGCGAATAACGAGCACGGTCGCTGAGATCACGATCATGAACGCGCCGAGGTAGAGCAATGCACGCAGGAGCGCGCCAGATGTCACTGCATCGGCGAATCGTTCGCGGACTTTTTTCCAGTCTACGGGAGGGCGTTTGGGTTTGGGTGGGGCTATTGGCTTTGGTGGAGGAGCAGGTTTGGGGGTTGGTGCAGTTATCGGTTTGGTGCTGAGCGGAGGCGCAGTTGAAACAGATGCAGGTACAGGCGTTGGAGTGATTTTGGGGGTAGGAAGAGGTTCGGGTGTTGGAGCAGCCTGCTCTTTTTCCCCAACAGGTTCGGTTTCAACCGGTTTTTCTTGTGTAATTTCCTTTGGGAGCAGTTGAGCAAGGAGTTTGCTCCGCTTTTTTCCAATACTTTCGAGTAGATCCCTCTTTTGCGATGCACTAATTTCGGAGCGGTCGTTCAGCCATGAGGTCAGATACTCTAGATGTTGAAATTCCTCCAATGGTCCACGCTCGAACGCTTCCCCGCAGTGTGAGCATTGAAGCAGTGCCGTGTCGTTGGTGGTGTGCTTGCAATTTGGACATTCCATGGGGAGCCTCCTCAAGGGCACATGATCAACTTGTTAGCATTATTGCATATTTACAACCCAAATACAACTACAGGGCTATCATCGAATCAATTATGCAGTATTCCCGCCTGCCAATACCAAGCCCATAAATGCCAAAAACTGCCAATATTTTAAAAAAGTGACTGTCACCTTTGGGATGACAGTCACCTGAATTTCTACTTCAAAACCACTCCGCTTCGTGGCGGGACTGTGAACTTCAGCCTCCCGTCTACAGCTATATCGGTTGCTTTGCCGAAAAGGACTTTTGGATGGTGTCCCATTTCATGTGTTACGTGGATTGGCTGGGGTGAGGCTGACACATTTAATGCTACGACGAATGTCTCTCCATCAAGCGAACGCGAGAACGCATAAACACCATCCGCTGACCACAGGCGTTTGTAATCACCGCGCCGCAAGGCAGGATTTTGGCTCCGCATAGTAACGGCCTCTTTGACATAGCCAAGCAAATCCTTGTCCCATTTGGACTCATCCCATGGGAAGGATTTACGGCAATCGGGGTCATGCTGACCGTCAATGCCGATCTCGTCACCGTAATAGATGCACGGTGCGCCGGGGTAGGTGAACATGAACAACCATGCCAGTTTGAGTGAAGCCTTGTCACCTCCCACACAGGACATGAAACGCGGCGTATCGTGACTGTCGAGCAGGTTCAGTTGAGCATAGGTAATGTCTGGTTTGTAGAGACCAAGGTTGTGGTCGATGCGGTTGGCGAACTCATGTGCATCGATGGAGTGATGGATGCCGTGATAGTTGGATTGCTGGTGTAGAACTTTGAGGTCAAGATTGCCGTTTGAGAAAAAGGCAATGACGGGTTTGGTTACCTCGTAGTTCATGACCGCGTCAAACTGGTCACCTTGCAACCAACGCTGCGACTCATGCCAGATCTCGGCAACGATATAGGCTTCAGGATTGATGACGCGCACGCGGTTTCGGAATTCCTGCCAGAAGGCGTCATCGTCAATTTCCGTGGCAACGTCCAGCCGCCAGCCGTCCGCACCGAATTTGATCCAATACTCGGCAACCTGCAAAAGAAATTCGCGCGCGGCGGCGGAGTCCGTATTGAACTTTGGTAATGCTGGCAGATTCCACCATGCTCCATAGCCAATGGCTGTCAGACTGTTCTCACCTTTTGCAAGAGCCTGTTGTTCATGCGGACCGGGATACGCACCCCAATGTTTCTTTCCGCTCAGGCGCTCGGGGTCAAAATGAAACCAATCTTTGTAAGGCGAGCCATCGCCACATTCGAGCACATGATGGAACTGCCAGAAGCCACGTGAGGCGTGGTTGAAGACACCATCGAGAACGATGCGGATATTTTTCTTGTGTGCTTCATCAAGCAGAAATTTGAAGGCTTCATTGCCACCCAGAAGTGGATCGACGGAGTAATAGTCAAAGGCGTGGTAGCGGTGATTCGAAGCAGAGGCAAATATCGGGTTAAGATAAAGAGCCGTGATTCCCAGGTCTTTCAAATAGTCGAGTTTTTCGGCGACACCGTACAAGTCGCCGCCTTTGAATCCATGCGGGCTGGGTGGCGAGTCCCAGGATTCGAACGGTAAATTCCCTGATGGGTTGCGTGTGCTTTTTGCGAAACGGTCCGGGAAGATTTGGTAGAAGATCGCGTCCTGTACCCAGTCTGGTGTGGTGATTGTCATGAAGGAACCTCGGTTTTAAGAATGGATTGTGATTCTAACTTGTTTCAAAAGAATCCGTGAGGGACATGGGAATTCAAACGGATTTGTAATAGCTGAGGCGAGAAACCCAATTGGAAAAACGCCGCGCGGATTCGGCAGCCATCAGGCAAATGGCAGGGACAATGGTGAGCACATATTGAGGCCACTTGGTTCCCCAGAAAAGCAGGAAGATGATGCCTGAAACCAGCCAGATCACCAACCATCGCCGTTCCTTCCATTCACGGAGGAAGCCTGCGAAGGCAAAGCCAGCAATGTAGGGGTCGATATCATAAAGGAAGATACCACCGTGCCAATCGCCAGGGGTGCTGACGAATAACCAGACGAACGGCTGATACCACGGGAAACCGACCTCAGAAACATGCTCGCCGCGCTGGTAATTGGCATGATAAGTAAGCGCTTCCAGGATGCGATTGAATGAGTCGTGCCAGAGTGTAAGATTCAAAAGGAAGAAAGATACAACAGCGAGAATACCAAACCCGACCATCCACCGGAATGGAATCTTCTTTTCAATGAACGCAAGATAGGCAAGCACGATGACCAGTACAGGAACGTAAGTGAATTTGCCCGCGGTAGTTGCACCGAGTGCAAAAGCAGAGAGCCAGAACCAGCCGTTGGGTTTCCCTTTGCCTGTTTTCAGGAACGCGAATGCAGACAGAATCATGAATGCCAGCGGAATGGCTTCGAGATATGCCTGGCTGGAATATTTGACAACCAATGCATGGATCGCCATCAATCCGCCTGCGAAGGGATCGATGAACGCAACAATGACAGTCCCGAGCACACCAAAGATTGCAGAGACAAACCGCCCTGTTCTTAGCGCTTCGGTGTAATTATTTTCAGACCCATTGAAATAGATCGCAATGCCGTACGCAAGTTTGACCAATGCGGGATGTTCACGCACTTTGGGATAATCAATGATGGCGTTGAAGTCACCTCGTTCGAGCGCGCGTGCGTAATCCACGGCGACTCCTGTGTAGACTGGCTCATCAAAATCCTGTGGAAGGTTTGCCACGGTGAGTGCATGTGTAGCGATGGCGATAACGAGTACGATGAAGATCTTGACAAATTTATTCTTCACAAGTCCCTTTCTTAACCCAAAAGAAACTCCAATGGAATTTCCACACGTTCTCGCCAGGCAGCCTCATTATGGTCTGCACCATCGAACTTGCGTGTTATCCAATTTAATTCGTCATACCCCACATTGCGAAGGTGCTCATCCATCTGTAGTTGATATGGTTCATATTGCGCGTCGTGCCCAAGTGTACCGTAATCAAAATATAACTTGTGCATTTTGGGGTCGGGCAACATTTTTGCCATTTCCTCCACGAGTTCGTTGAACCCTGCCAGCCAATGCGTTGATAAGCATCCTGCACCATGAAATACATCTGGATATTGACTGATGGCATACAAGGAGACCAATCCGCCCATGCTTGAACCCATGATAAATGTGTTTTGCGGGTCTGTCGAAGTTGGGTACTTCTCGTCGACGAATGGCTTGACCTCTTCCACTAATAACTTGAGATACAAATCCGAGATCGGTATTCCGCCTGCATGTTCAAAAAACGCCTTTCGATTCTTTTCAAAGCCTGTTGCTTCATACGTTTTTTGCGGCATGTATTCACACCAGCGGATGTCGCTGTTCCACACGCCCACCACGATCACGCTCGGGATCTTCTTCGCATCCACCAGCCGCGTGATGGCTTTGTCCATTTCCCAAGCCACACCGCCAATCGAAGAGACCGGCTCAAAGATATTCTGCCCATCGTGCATGTACAGCACGGGATATTTTTTATCCTCCGAAAAGTCAGGCGGAAGCCAGACATCCACATTACGCGCGGCGACGAATTTGGATGGAAAATTTGTGTGACGCTGGATCGTGCCAACGACGTTCATTTGACGATCATCCCGCTAAATGGCGGAAGGAAGAACCGCTTCAGACTTCCCTCAGCTTGAATCCTGCACTCAGGCTTGGTCATCAGCAATGGGCTTGACTCTGCCACATCCAACTCGAACTCCATCGCCTTCTCCGAAATATTCATCACAGAAAGAACACTCTGCTTATTATCCATACGCCGATAGGCAAGGACTTCCTCGGTAGCGAAAACAGTTTCGCGCTTGCCATGCACCAAAGCGGATTCGCTCTTCCGTATTTGTATAAGTTGGCGATAGAACTCGAACAAATCCTTATCTTGGTCATCGACCCAAAGCATGGGCATGCGCGTTTCTTCGTGGATGGCACGTCCGTGTTGCATCACGTCCGCTGGTTGAGAGAGCCCAACCTCAGTGCCGTAATAGATGACAGGCGCACCCACCAAGGTGAATTGACACATTGCCGCGAGTTTGAGTTTCGTGGTGTCGTTATGTGCCACCCAAAGAAAGCGGTTCATATCATGATTATCAAGGAACGAGGGACGTGAGAATGTCTCGGGGAAGTAAGCTTCATGCCGGTCAAGGAATTCTGCGAATTTGCGGGCGCTCCACTTGCCGAAGGCAAACGTGGCACGCAGACCTTCGAGGAGCATGAAGTCGAGCGTGCCATCCATGCCGCCTTCGAAGGTGAGCTGGGAATCAGGCGGGTCCACGGCTTCGCCAAAAGTCCATGAATCAGGTTTGGTCGTACGCGTGACGCGGCGGAAGTCGGCATAAAAATCAGGCGACGGACCGATGCAGTAGTCCACGCGGAAACCGTCCACGCCAAAGTCCAGCCAGTATTTGGCAGCATCGAGTACATGTTCACGTGCAGGTGCATATCGGAGATTGATTTGTGGCAATGTCCTCACGCCGAAGAAGGTTTTGTATTGATCTGGATGACGCTCGAATGTGTACCATTTGACGTAGGGACTGTTCTTGTCTCTTTGCGCTTCGAGGAAATTAGGATGCTGGTTTGACCAGTGATTGGGGACAAAGTCCATGATGATACGGAAACCGTGTGCGTGTGACTTTTCGACCAGTTCCTTGAAGTCATCCGTTGTGCCCAGACGCGGATTGATCTCAAAGATATCGGTGGCGTCGTAGCCATGATAGCTCGGGCTGGGTAAGACAGGCGTGAACCAAAGTGTGTTGACACCGAGTTCGGAGATGTAATCGAGTTTCTCAATGATGCCGCGCAATGTGCCATTGCATTTGAGCGAAGGCTTATCTTCCGTTTTCGGGAAATCGCCCGTGGCGTTGAAGAAGCGGTCGGCGAAGATTTGGTAAATGATGGCATCCTTTGTCCATACGGGAGGGGGATCGTTATCCACATAAAAGGCGAAGTACGTGCCCTTATCGGCGAAGGTCTCTTCGCCGTTGCCGCCTGCCGATAAGCGATAGCGGACGAGTGTACCTGCCTCTTGTGGGGGAATTTCGCCGCGAAACTTGCGGACGTAGCCCCAGAGGAACGTATCCCACTTGGAACCGATAGGTCCAAGTGGAGTCGCATGGCCGTTTGAAGCGATTCCGTTTTTACCTTCAGGGTCGCTGCCGTCATTTGTCCAGTAGGTCCATGCTTGATTTTGAGAGTAGGCAGGTCCAATGGTCAGGTCAATTTGAATGGGCTGACCAGGCAGAGGGTCACGCGGGAGGCGTTTGTGATTGTGGGTGATGCCACCTTTTGTTTCACGCAGATGCTTGATGCGTGATTCGTCGGTGGCGAGAGTTCCAAAGATAAAGTCTTCCATGTGAGTTTTCCTTGATAAGACCCTAAAAGGTTTTAAAAACCTTTTAGGGTCTGTTGTTATTTTGTAAGTTGAATGATGTAGATGCTGTACGGCGGGAGTTCTTGCAGTGGAACGTAATCATCAAATCCGCCTGTGTCATTTGCGGTCAGGGAGTTGAACGTGGATGCATCGAGCAACGATGCACCGGTGTATTGACCTGAAAGCGGTCCAACGGAAAGATCGAGCTTGTAATCGGTCAGAGGTTCATCGTCAATGTTGAAGAGGATGAGAAGGATTTCGTCACTACTCACACGCAGATAGGACAGGATCTTGTTCGAATTGGATTCGGCTACATAGGTCTTGCCGACGCGTAAGGCTGAATGTGTGTTGCGGAGTTGGATGAGCGTGCGATAATGCTCGAGCAGGGAAGTGTTATCGCCCGTTTGTGCCGCGACGTTGACGATGACATAATCCGAATTGACATCTTGCCACGGATTGCCGCTTGTGAAGCCTGCGCCTTGTGCGTTGTCCCATTGCATGGGTGTGCGGATCTTTTCATCGGGTTTGGTGCCGCTCATGCCGATCTCTTCGCCGTAGTAGATGAAAGGGATGCCAGGCGCGGTGAGCAAAATACCCGCGGCGAGTTTGGCGCGCTGTTCCTTATCCGTGCCTAGTTGGTTCATGACGCGCGGCATATCATGGTTGGTGATGAAGTTGGCGTTATCCTGTTCGGGGAAGTCGCGGATGGTGGTCTGTAAAACGAAGCGGATGCTCGTCGTGTTGCCTTCGTTCAATTTGAACATTGCATCGGATAAATCGAAGTTGAAGGCTGAGTCCAGTTCGCGGTTGGTATCTGTGTATTTCTTAACGTTGGCATTATCGGTCCAGGCTTCGCCCACGGAAAATGCCTGCGGGTTGATGCTTCTGTAATACCCGCCCCATTCTTCGAGGAAGGCGTGATTGGCTTTTGAGTCTGCCAGTTGATTGTTTTCCTCCACTACATATCGTATCGCATCGAGACGGAATCCATCAATGCCGACATCCTGCAGCCAAAAGGAAGTGACCTTTTTCATTTGATCACGAATAGCGGGGTTGTTGTAATTTAGATCGGCAATCTTGGTATCTGAAAAGACAGTATAAAAATATTTACCGTTGGCCGCCCTATACCACACTTGTTGGTTCCAGGGACCACGAGTACCAGGGTCTATATCGCTCCAGACGTACCAATCGTAATATTGGCTTCCAGGCGTCAAAGCAGATTGAAACCAGGGATGTTGAGTGGAGGTATGGTTGAGCACAAAGTCAACGATGATTTTGATATCGCGTTTGTGGGCTTCATCCAACAGATGTATAAAATCATCCATTGTTCCGTAATCTGAATTGACATCATAGTAATCGGTGACATGGTAGCCGTGATAAGAAGGAGATGGGTTGATGGGCATGAGCCATAAGCCCTTGATGCCCAGCTCTTGCAGGTAATCCAATTTTTCGATGATGCCGTTGAAGTCGCCGATGCCGTCACCGTCGCTATCGCGGAAGGAACGGACGAATATCTCGTAGAAGACTGTATCATTCCACCAGCGGAATCCATCCGTGCCTGCGTAGGGATCGGGTGTGGCGGTGGGTTGTTCGACTGTAGGAATTGTGGTCGCGGTCGGTGTGGGTGACGCACATCCCGCCACAAGGGCAAGGAATAGAAGTACTACTACGTATTCGTAAAACGATCTCATCCTGTGTTGTATACCTTTCGTTTTCCTGACTCTCATTTTGCTCAACCATCAAGGCTTGTTGAATAGACTCATTGCGGGCAGGGCGCGGTTATCAAAATCGAACAATGCCTGGTTCTCCCAGCCTTTGCCCGTGGATGGATCCGCAGGGTCCCAGCCGTTGCCTTTGACGGCCGTCCATGTGGCATCCCGCCGCATGATGCCCAAGCCATGGTTATTTGGTACTGCTTGGACGATATCCATGATCGTCTGAAGCATGTTCTTTTGTCCTTCGGGTGTGAGTGGATAGCCGGAGGTCAGTTGATCTTGAATGACATTCGGGAAGTTATCCTTGTCTTCTGACGTGTATGGACAGGCGGTTTCAACAACGACAATATCTTTTTTGTAACGAATGGCTAAATCGTTCAGGTGTTTTCGTAGATCAACAAGCGTGCCATGCCAATATGGATAGTATGACGCGCCGATCAGGTCGAAGGGGACTTCGCGTTTGAGAATATTGTCAAACCAGCGGCGATACATCTCGTTATTGCCGCCGTTGTCCAAGTGCAGCATGACCAAGGTTGCCGGCGAGCAATCCTTTACCGCACGATAGCCTTCTTTGCGAAGTTCCGCAAGGTTATCGAATCTATCATCGTTTTTGCCATCGGGCCAGACCATGCCATTCGTGATCTCATTGCCGACCTGCACCATATCGGGCGGCGTGCCTTGCGCTTTCAAGTTGTTACAAACATCGAAGGTGTGATCGTACAAGGCTTTTTTGAGTCCGTCGAAATCAAGTCCCTCCCATGCTTTTGGCTTGGGTTGCTTGCTGGGATCAGCCCAGGTGTCGGAGTAGCGGAAGTCCACGAGCAGTTTGATGTCATGGGTTTTGAGCCTCTTCGCCATATCCAGCAGTCGAGTCTCGCCGTGATAGCCGGAGGGAGATTTCAGCCATATACGGATGCGGGCGTAGTTCATGCCATGGTCTTTCAGGATCTTTAATGCGTCGGCTTGTGTCCCGTCTTCGTAGGCGTAGATTCCGCCAAGATCTTCCGACTTTTTCAGGCTGGATATGTCCGCGCCCATGAGGCTTAATTTGTGCATGGCAATTTCTCTATAAAAAAATCTTGTGTGTCATCCTGAGGGAGTGTTCGCCGCGAACGAAGGGTCTCTGCCGGGATGTGGTAGAGATGCTTCGTGGTGCGAGTTGCCACGCAGCATGACATTAACTCAACCTAACAACAGCGATGCCTGTCGGCTCGAGTTCAAGCGAACCGTTGACACTTGCGCCTGTCAGCAGATCCACGCCGCTGCCTTCGAGCGGGACAGTCACTTTTCCGTTGGAATAATTCAACGCGAACAGCCATGTTGATGTCCCGTTTGTGCGCTGGAGGAGTTCAACGCCTGCCGGCAGAACTGTAGATCGAACTTCCGCCGTCTTGCAAGCATGTGCGAGCAGCCAATCCATGCCCGCGCGGTCGGGATTGGTGCCTACGTAAAAGGCATTGCCTTTGCCAAATTGATTATGCGTGACTGCAGCGCCACCCGCGTAGTAATCCTGCTCGAAAGCGGCAAGCAGTTTCGCAGTCTTCAATTGAATGACATCTGCCCAGAAGGAGCATTGGAATTGTTCCCCGTCCGTTGTGCGAATGGAGTTGGTTTGTTTCTCCGAATAGGGTGCATACTCTTCGACGCCCAGCCCAAGCATGTCTTTGAACGGCGCGGGGTAGCCTCCCAAATGAATATGTTCGTTCTCGTCCACCATGCCGCAGAAGAAAGACATTACCAGATTGCCGCCATTCGCCACGTATTGGTTTATGTTCTTTACAGATGCATCATTGACCAGATAGAGATTCGGGGCGATGACCAGTTTGTATTTTGAGAGGTCAGATTCGGGATGGGCAAAGTCAACTGTAATATTGCGCTCGTACAGGGGTTGGTAGTATTTATACAATTGTGGATGCATCTTTAGGTCACTGGATGGCTTGCTGTCGAGTTCGAGCGCCCACCAGTTGTTCCAGTCCATGAGGATGGCAACCTCCGCTTTGACCTGACTCTTGAGGACCGAATCCAGTTTTGGCAACTCATTTCCCAGCGCTTTGACCTCACGCCACACGCGCGTGTCTGTCCCGCCGTGCGGAACCATGCCGCTGTGATGCTTTTCCGCACCTGCCTTGGATTGCCGCCATTGGAAGAACATGACGCCGTCCGCGCCGCGCGCGACTGCCTGATAACTTCCCAGACGCATCACACCTGGACGTTTGGCTGCGTTCCGTTGCCGCCAGTTGACCTGAGAAGGAGCCTGTTCCATTAAGATCCATGGATGGCGTTCTCCCACCGAGCGGATCAAGTCACAGATCATGCCATTCTGGATCATCCACTCGGGGTCGAACGTGTCAGGGTAGCTGTCTTGTGAGACAACGTCTTCATGTTTGGCAAATTTGAAATAGTCCACACCCTTATGAAAGCCCATGAAATTCGTTGTGACGGGGATGTTGGGCGTGACCGCTTTCAGTGAGGACCTTTGCTCTTCGAAGCAGACCAGCCACGAGTCCGATGTGAAGCGTGCCCAGTCCAATTGCTGGGATGGGTTGGGTTGGGCAGGGGCTTTTCGCGGTGGATGGATCTCCTCCCAATCCCCATAGGTCTGACTCCAAAATGCCGTGCCCCATGCAGTATTGAGTTGATCGAGCGTGCCGTAACGTTCCTTGAGCCAGGTGCGGAATGCCGCGGCAGAGTTATCACAATAACAGCCATCGGCATGACAACTATACTCGTTATCCACGTGCCACATGGCGAGCGCGGGATGATCCTTGTAACGCTCGGCGAGCTGGCTGGCAATGCGGACAGCGAACTTGCGATAGTCGGAATTGTGCGGGCAGTAGTGACGGCGCGAGCCGTGCCAAAGCGTGACGCCATCCGCGGTAACGGGAAGAATCTCGGGGTGTAGTTTTACCATCCACGCGGGAGGGGATGCGGTTGGTGTGGCAAGGTTGACGAAAACGCCGTGTGCATGGAGCAGGTCCATGAGACGATCGAGCCACGCAAAATCAAAGCCGCCTGGTTGGGGTTCCATTTTGACCCATGAAAAAATGCCAAGTGAAACGAGATTAACGCCCGCTTCCTGCATGAGGCGCGCATCCTCCTGCCAGATTTCTTCGGGCCATTGATCGGGGTTGTAGTCGCCGCCGTAGATGAAATGTGGAAAGTTCATTGTTCTCCAAATATTTATGGATTGGCCAATCCCCTGAGAGAATGTAGTCATTACAAGAACAGTTAGGGGATTCTTGGCATGATTTTTGCCGTTTGTTGATTGTTCAAGATGTTCCCTCCAACGGGTAACCCACTTGGGACGAAGGCTGGGATGGTGTGGCTCAAGTCCAACGCGCTGGGGGAGGTGAGGAAATCAAGAAATCCAAGGAGTAGTTGAATCTCTTCGTCGGAGAGCTTCACGCCAGCACTGGCATTGTCTGCGTACCATTTTTCGATATCAGCAAGAGCTTCGGGTTGGTCTTGACACTTGTCTGACAGCAGCACGGTCAATTGACCTGGATCATAGTTTTGCAAACTGTTGATCGGATCGAGATGATGGCGTATCGTTGCTTCGAGTGTTGTGAAGGCACCATCGTGCATCCATGGACCTGTCAAAACGACATTACGGAGGGGCGGCGTACGAAAGGCGTAACGGTCGCAGTCGTTGCCAGTTTCGCGGGCGCGACCAAGATCAAAGGGTTGCTCGCGTCCCTTGCCATCACCAATCTGTGGGACTGCAAGGTTGTGAAATTGCTGGTCTGTCAACAAGCCCGTGGAATGACAGGTAGCACAACCTGCTTCACCGTAAAAAAGAAGCCCACCTTTTTTGGCTCTGTTGGTCAATGCGGTCTGGTCGCCCTGGATGTAACGGTCAAAGGGGCTGTCTTCAAAAGTGAACACAGCAATCTCATAAGCGGCAATTGCGTTCGCGGCATGTTGAAAGCCGAGTGTTTCTGTTGGAATATCGGGAAATGCAGCGTTAAATAGCTCCACATATTCGGGAATCGCCAACAGTCTTACCATCAATGCGTCCCAAATCGGCTGAGACCTGTAGTCGACCAAAGCCCCGAGTTCATTAGGCTGGCCGAAAATGTCCACGTCGCCGCGGTAGCCGCGCATCTCGTCACGTGATATGACGGGGAACATGGCTTGTGCCGCGAGCACGCTGTCGAGCCCGCTGGGGAGGCGGTCTGAGGTCGGGGTATGGAAACCAGCCACCGGATCGGTTTGAACGCGCCCATCCCAAAAGAGTGTTGTCCATTCGGTATATCCAAGATTGAAAAGCGGTGTTGCATTGCGCGGCACGAGTTCACGCGCGGCTCCCATATCACGCTCCTTGCCAAGACCAGATCCACTTGTGCCGATGGAGACGGAAAGCGCATCGCCTGTAGCAAGGTTCGAGTGATGACAGGTGGCGCAGGCAGTATCGCGATTGCCACTCAGTTCCGGATCCCAGAAAAGAGCTTCACCAAGTTTTACCAACTCGGGAGAAGGTGGGTCAGGATTGGTGGGCGGCTTGACCTTTGCCTGATCCATCAGATAGGCTAGTTTTGTGTCAGGATCATTTGATAAGGATCGCAAGTTTGAAATTTTTAGCGAACGAAGATAATCAATGAATGACGGCTTGTTTGAAACTTTTAATATTTGATTTGTTGGCAGGACTTGTAATGCTGTCTGGCCGTATTGGATCTTGTACCTTTGATCTGCTTTGACGTTGTAAATGACCTGCTCTTCACCATTGGGCCAGCGGATGCGGACATCTGCGATTCTCTCCCCTTCGATACCAAAATACTGTGCGAGATCGTTTCC
>CAYTDB010000077.1:0-22868 GCA_964436455.1 uncultured Anaerolinea sp.
GTATTCATGCTGTTAATGTTCAGCCTTCACCATCCTAATTGGCGAAGGTATTGCATAAAGGCACAAGATAAGATTCATTTATCGAGATCCCCTACCGCAGCGGGTAGTTACACACAAAGGTCTGGCTTCATAGTATATGTCAGTTTCTGATTGAGACAGTTGTATAGATCAAAGAGAAAATGATATCAATCAGAGGATAATCCTAACCGGATGGGCTCTTCGCGAATATGGTTAGCAAATGGTCTCGGTGATTGACTCGCGGACGAAAACGGACTAATGAGTTACGCCCCGTCATCCTCCGGCGGCGCAGTGGGACCATAATCCAATATCTGCCGCATTTGTGTGCCCCCCTCTGGCGGACCTACAATTCCCTTGTCTTCCATCATGTCCACCAGACGGGCAGCGCGCGTATAACCGATGCGTAATCGTCTTTGCAGCATGGAAACAGAGGCACGCCCCTCCTTGCGGACAAGGTCAATGGCTTCGGCGAACAAAGGGTCAACATTTGTTTCTTCCGGTTCCATGTCTGTAAACATGGCAGTCTGTTTGAGAGGGACATCAGACTTCGGAATATCCGAAGGCATGGACGGGGCGCCATACGGACTTGCGCCACCCAATTGCGTCCGCCAAAAATCCACCAGGTTGGTGATCTCACGGTCTGAAACGAATACTCCCTGCAAGCGTACAGGAGCGGGCGCATCCGGTGCCTGAAAGAGCATGTCCCCGCGTCCAAGCAAGCGTTCAGCACCGGGCTGGTCGAGGATCACGCGGCTGTCGGTATTGGATGCAACAGCGAAGGCGATACGCGCCGGGAAGTTCGCTTTGATGAGACCCGTCACCACATCCACAGACGGGCGTTGGGTAGCAAGGACCATGTGAATGCCGGTGGCACGCGAAAGTTGCGCAAGACGCGTAATGGTCTGTTCGGTCTCGGTCGGCGAGATCATCATCAGGTCTGCCAATTCATCGATCACGATCACCAAAAGCGGAAGCTTCTTTCCGCCCTGCAATTTCATCTTGGCGTTGTAATCGTTGATATTGCGCGAACCAACCTGCGCGAATAGATGGTAACGCCTGTCCATTTCGCGCGTCATCCATTGCAGGGCACCGATCACGCGTTCCACTTCCACAACCACTGGCGAGAGCAGATGCGGGATGCCGTTGTAGCCGGTCAACTCCACGCGTTTCGGGTCAACCAGGATCAGCTTCAGTTCATCGGGGGTATTATGCAAAAGCATGCATGTCAGGATCGAGTTCACACAGACCGATTTACCTGCACCCGTGGTACCAGCGATCAACAGGTGCGGCATATTCTCCAGCGTGGTGCTGACAGGGTGTCCCGTCACATCCTTGCCGAGGGCAAATTTCATCGGGTTCGGGTTCCGCTTGAACGGCTCGCTCTCCACAATATCGCGCAGGGCAACCAGCGCCATCTCATCGTTCGGAACTTCGATACCTACATAACTATGACCAGGCACCGGAGCCTGAATGCGGATGCGCGGCGCGGCAAGTGCGAGCGCAAGATCATCTGCAAGCGAGGCGATCTTGTTGACGCGCACTTTCGTGCGCCCGCTTCTTGTCTCGACGAAAAGCGGCTCCACACCAAATTGCGTGATCGCCGGACCGCGATTGATCTCCACCACCTGCACCGGCGCGCCAAAGGAGGCAAGTGTCTCCTGAATTAATCGCGCGCGCTGCTGGATGAACTCCTCATTGACTTCCGGTGCAGAACCCGGCTCAAGGATATTCTTTACATCGGGCAGTTTCCATTCGATGACAGCCTCCGCCGGGCGGACGATGGTCACAGGTGCGGCTGTTGCACCCGCTGCAAGAGGCGTCCCCACAGGGGGTTCGGGACGGTGCAATGGGGTGAATCCATTCGCGGCAACTTCTGCATCTTCAGGAGAGACTGGCGAAGGCCTGGAGAGGCGGTCAGCAACCTTCTGGCGCAGGTATGCCAATAACCGACCGACCCACTTGAACAGTTCCTGGATCTCGATATCGAAGGTCATGGTCACGGCAATGAGAAGCCATGCCAGCAAGGCAACGACCGCTCCACCAGTACCCAGATACTTGAACAAGACTCTTTCGAACATGCTGCCAATATAACCGCCGCCCGCGCCGTCCATCGCGGCTTGCTCTGCCATATCAGGTACGGCTATGATCGAATGCATGGTCGCCAACAACCACAGGAACAGGACGATGATACCAGTGGCGCGTTCCAACGTGAGAGGCGGGAGTTTTTCGATGCGGCGAAAGATCAGCCAGATGCCCATCACGACCAACCCGAATGGCAGGATGTACATGCCCCAGCCGAAGGTACGGGTAAGGACACTGATGACGCTTTCAATCGGCGCGCTGCGCTGGGCAGAGAACAACAACAGCCCGGCGGCTATACCCACCACTGCCATGACCGCGCCGATCACATCCAGCTTGCGTTCGTCGGAGAGTGAATCCCAAAAGGAAAGAGAAACAGGTTCCGGCAGGGGAGGAGCCGAAGCCTTTCCCCTTTTGGCAGGCATCTTTCCGGAATCCTTGCCTGGTTTGCCTCCCTTTGGCTTTGATCCGCCTTTGGTATTTTTGGATGATGACGAAAATGGAGTCTTGAGCGGCATAATGCTTGTTGCAGTATAGCACAAATGGTCTGTTTTCATTCTAAGGTAAAATTGAAAAATTCACACGACTGAAAACGGAGTCCAAAGCCTGAAATTTGGAATTCCAACGAAAGAGTCGTTGGACTCCGGAGGAATTTATTTTGTTCGAAATACTTTTTCTTGGCACATCCGCATCTGCACCGTCGGCGAGACGCGGGCTTTCGGCACAGATTGTAAAACACGATGAATATCGTTTTCTGGTGGATTGCGGCGAAGGCACACAGCGGCAGATCCTGCAATCAGGCACGGGGTTTAAAAACATCAACAACATCCTGCTCACACACGGACATCTCGATCACATCCTTGGGCTGGGAGGCTTGCTCAGTACCTTCCTGAGATGGGAAGCCATTGACGAACTCAACATCTTCGGCGGGCGTTCCACGCTCGACCGTGTACACGCGCTGGTCTACGATGTGGTACTGCGCGGTAACCAGCCTCCCATGCCGCTGAACATGCACGAGATCAAACCCGGCACGTTCTTCGAAGCGGACGATTTCACCGTGACCGCCTTCCCGGTCACCCACCGCGGACCAGACTGCCTCGGATACGTGTTCGAGAACAAGGCGCGCCGTCCCTTCCTGCCTGAAAAAGCGGATGAACTCGGCGTCCCGTTTGGTCCCGAGCGCCGGAGGCTGGTCGAGGGCGAGAGCCTTAACCTGCCCGATGGCAAACGCGTCACACCGGACGATGTGCTGGGGCCGCTTACGAAGGGCGCTAAACTTGTCGTTGTGGGGGATACCGGTCGAACGGACAACCTCGTCGAGGTCGCAAGGGATGCGGACGCGCTGGTGATCGAATCAACCTATCTCGATGAAGAGGCAGAAATGGCGAGCGAGTTCTCGCACATGACCGCGCGCGGCGCCGCGGAACTGGCTGTAAATGCGGGAGTGAAGAAGTTAATCCTGACTCATATCTCACGCCGCTACCGCGAAAAGGATGTGTTGAAAGAAGCGCAAGCCGTTTTCCCCAACTCGGTTGTAGCAAGGGATTTTGATTCGTTTCAAGTCAAGCGGGAAGAGTAGAACAAAAAAGGACATGGGTTGTCAAATCCATGTCCTTTCGATTAATCAACTTTTATTGGACTACATCGCGTCACTCGTCATGATGAACAACGGGTTCATTTCAAAGCTTTCGAACTTTGGACGCAGGCGATCGGTATTGTAGAAGCGTTCTATATTGACGAACTTCTTCTTGCTGGTGACGATGTCCACCGGGATGTTATCGTAGCGTCCATTCTTGAGCACCACAAGACGTCCGTGTACATTTTTGAGGATTAAATCGAGTGCAAGGTTGCCATATGCCATCGGTACGATTGAGTCGATAGCATCCGGGTCACCGCAGCGGACCAGATACCCAAGTTTCTGGTTGACCGTATCCACCGAACGCCCATAGTTGTATTTGGCGGTGAAATCCTTCAGCCGTTCAGAAACCAGATCGCCGATACCGCCCAGCTTGGCATGACCGAATGCATCCGTACTCTTGTCCTGAAAGACCATTTCGCCGCCTTCGAACATGGCTCCCTCCGAAACCAGCACAACTGAATAATGGCTCGGGTTGTACTGGCGGTCGAGCATCAGCAGTTCAGCAAGACGCTCGATGTTGAACTTGTATTCAGGGATCACACAGCGGTGTGACGCACCCGCCATCGTAGGCAGCATGGCGGTAAACCCTGCATATCGCCCAAAGACTTCCAGGATCATCAAGCGTTCATGCGAGCCTGCCACTGTCCGCAGGCTATTCGCCAATTCGATGGTACGCGTAACACAAGTGCTGAAGCCTATGCAATAGTCTGTGCCCGGCACGTCGTTGTCCATTGTCTTGGGGATGGCAACAACCTTCACCCCCTCTTGATACATGCGGACACCATAACTCAACGTGTCATCACCACCGATGGGGACGAGGTAATCCAATCCGATGAAATCGATGTTCTTGAGGATTTCCTCGGTCACATCGTTGACCTTTTCCTTGTATTTCTCTTTCAGGTGTTCAGGGACACGATCCTGTTTGACCTTGCCCGGATTTGTGCGTGAAGTATGCAGGAATGTCCCGCCCGTCCTTCCCGCCCTGTTGACAACCTCCTCGGTCAACGACTGAAAGTTGTTGCTGTTGTCAGCGTTCTTATCGCGGATGGTATCCACCAGCCCCGCCCAGCCGCGTCGGATGCCAATTACCTTGTATCCCTCGCGCATTGCCCGTATGGTCACAGCGCGGATCGCCGGATTAAGTCCCGGCACATCACCGCCGCCTGTCAAAATCCCGATTGTGCCTGTTTTCTTTGTAGCCATGTCTGCCTCCTTGCAATCATGATCTCACTCGTATTAATTATTACATCGCTCGTATTTTACAACCTTACCACATGAAAAGGGAATACCTGCCCGATATACTAGCACAGAGAAGCATATTCATCACGATGCATCTCTCCTCGATTTTAGGCAACTTTCCATATTTTTTTTGTGTTTGAAACAATAGAGAGAACAAAACCAGTCTCAGAAAAGGAGAAATGTTATGGATTTCAATCAATTACTGCAACAACTGGGTGTCTTCTTACCGGTTGTAGCGATCATACTCGGGTTATTTGTAGCCTGGGTGGTGGCGCGTATTGGGGCATTCTTGGTGCGCCGTGTCTTCGAAAGTCTTAAAGTGGATGAACGCGCGTCCAGTTCCCTCGATGCCAAGACACAGATCACAAAATGGGCAAGCGGAGTCACCTTCTGGGTGTTATTCGTCTTTGTGTTATGGCAACTGGCTTCACTGGCAGGCAGATACATCGGCATCCCCGCTTCCACCGTGGATCCGCTCGGTGCGCTCTTCAACGAATGGCTTCCCCGCCTCGTCAACGTGGCTGTGTTCTTCGTCATTGCCTGGCTGATCGCATCGGTGCTTCGCTTCCTTGTGGTCAAGGTTCTCGAATTGACACGCCTTGATGAACGCCTGGGAGAAAAGGTCACCGACAAGGAATCTGCATCCAACGTCAACCAATCCATCGGCAGGGCAGTCTTCTGGCTGACCTTCCTGATCTTCATGCCATCCATTTTGGGGAGCCTTGGTCTGGGTGAAACAGCCACTTCCGTCCAATTACTGGTCAATCAGTTGCTCGGATACATCCCCGGTATTATCGGTGCGGTCATCATCCTGATCCTCGGCACCTTGCTCGCCCGCATTGTACGGCAAATTGTCACTGGCTTCCTTGAGGGTGTTGGCGTGGACAGACTCGGTGAACGTTTTGGTTTCAGCAAAGGAAAGGAGGCACAACCGCTCTCCGCATTGCTTGGAACAGTTGTCTATGTCATCATCATGGTAACAGTGATTGGTCAGGCATTGGCTGCGCTCAACCTCGATGTACTGACCAATATCAGCGAACAGATCCTTGGAAGCGTCACTGGAGTGATCCTCAGTGTGCTTGGTGCGGTGATCGTATTGGGCATCGCGTACTACGTGGCGAAGTTCATCGCGGACGTTACATCCAATCTGTTGGCTGGTATTGGCATTAATCGCCTCCCTGCCGCGCTCGGGTTCAAAACCGCGGAAGGTGCCAGCCTCTCCAATGTTGTCGGATACGTTGTGCTGGTTGCCGTCATGCTCTTCGCAGTGCAAGGGACAGCTGAATCCATCGGGCTTACATCGATTGCAGCCGTGGTCGTAAGTCTGATCGCGTTGGGCGGCAATGTGTTGTTGGGCATTGCGATCTTTATGGTTGGCATCTATCTTGCCAATGTGGCATCCAATGTCATTACCACCGCAGGCGGTGAGGATGCATCCTTCCTCGCCAATATTACACGCTGGGCGATCCTGATCTTCGTGGCTGGCATTGCGCTCACACAAGCGGGAGTGACCCTCGCAGCAAATGTCATCCAGATCCTGCTCATCGCCATCGGCGCGGCAGCAGCCCTCGCCTTTGGTTTGGGCGGACGCGATGTCGCAGCAAAGCAATTGGACAAGTGGTTCGCATCCACACCTGCAAAGGAATCAGCCCCGGCAAAACCGAAACGTGCTGCAAAGAAATAAAACTAAAAAACTCCGAGTTTTTGAAAAACTCGGAGTTTTGCTTTATCTATATCATCGTCGGCTCTTCATACACGCCGAAAACTTCCTTCATTACCTGAACGATCTCGCCCAATGTCGCGTACGCATGGACCGCCTCCATGATGAACGGCATTGTGTTCTCCGTCCCTTCGAGCGCGATGCGTAGACGATCCAACGTTTGACCGACTCGTCCATTATCACGCGTCTTGCGGGCCTCTTCGAGCCGCTTCACCTGTCTTTCATAACCAGCTGGATCCATCTCGAGCAACGGGATACTCAACGGTTTCTTTTCAGCATATGCATTCACGCCGACGATCTTGCGAATCCCCTGATCGATCTCACGCTGATAGCGGTACGCCGCATCAGAGATTTCGCCCTGGAAGAATCCCTTCTCGATGGCTGGAATGACTCCGTCCAACTCTTCCACTCTGCGGAAGTAATCATACGCCTGCTGTTCGATGCGGTCGGTCATTGCCTCGACGAAGAAACTGCCTCCCAATGGATCGACCGTGTTCGTCACGCCAGACTCTTCAGCAATAATTTGTTGCGTACGCAACGCAATGGTCACGGCATGTTCAGAGGGAAGCGCCAATGCTTCATCGAGTGAATTCGTATGCAAACTCTGTGTCCCACCCAATACAGCAGCAAGAGCTTGTATCGCCACACGTACAACATTGTTCTCTGGCTGTTGTGCAGTTAATGAAACACCTGCTGTCTGCGTGTGGAAGCGACACAACCACGAGCGCGGATTCTTCGCGCCAAACGTTTCCTTCATCTCTCGCGCCCAAATGCGGCGTGCCGCGCGATACTTTGCAATTTCTTCAAAGAAGTCATTATGTGCATTGAAGAAGAACGATAGGCGCGGGGCAAACTCGTCCACGTCCATGCCGCGGGCAATACCCCAGCGAACGTATTCAAGTCCATCTCCGAGCGTGAACGCCAATTCCTGTGCAGCCGTGGAACCTGCTTCACGGATGTGGTATCCGCTGATCGAGATGGTATTCCATTGCGGGACTTTTTGCGAGCCGAATTCCATCGTATCCACAACGAGCCGCATGGAAGGCTCGGGCGGGAAGATATATTCCTTCTGTGCGATGAATTCTTTGAGAATATCGTTTTGGATCGTGCCACGCAATTGGTCGGGACGAATCCCTTTATTTTCCGCGGCGGCGATATACATTGCCCAGATGATCGCAGCCGGTGAGTTGATCGTCATGCTTGTGGACACTTTATCAAGCGGAATGCCATCCAGCAAAATTTCCATGTCTTTCAACGAAGAGACCGCCACACCGCACTTGCCGAACTCGCCCAATGCTTCACGCTGATCGGTGTCGTAACCCATTAAAGTTGCGAGATCGAAAGCAATAGATAGACCAGTTTGTCCCTGTTCCAGTAAGTATTTGAAACGTTGGTTCGTCTCTTCTGCGGTGCCGAAACCGGCGAACATGCGCATCGTCCACAGTTTGGAGCGATGAAGCGTTGGGTGGACTCCTCTTGTGAAGGGGTACTCACCCGGAAGTCCAAGGGAAGAGGCGTAGTCGTCATTCGCAACATCGAGCGGCGTGTAGAGTCGGTTGATCGGTTCAGAGGAGGTCGTGATGAATTCGTCCGCGCGTTCGGCTAAAGAATTAAGTGCTTTGCTCAGGCTGGTCTCTTCCCACTGCTCCAGCGATTTTTTTAATTCGTCCAATTGTTTTTTATCGTACATACGTGTCTCCTTTGACGAGATAAACGGATTATACTTTACTGGTATACTCGCCTCAATAAAGGTATCCCATGCCCCGTTTTGAAATTGACGTTGACCCATGCGACCATCTCACCGCTGATGCCATCGGCAGACCCGGACAGCGAGTGTTTTATATTCAAGCCTTTCAGGAACAACGCACCGTCACGGTGATCATCGAGAAGGCTCAACTGCAATCGCTTGCCATTGGTGCGGAGCAATTCCTTGCGCAGTTGGATGAGCAAAACCCTGAACTCTCCGAAGCATCAGGCGATTACGTGGAAGATGTGATGCGCATCAACCCACCCGTGGACCCGCTCTTCCGCGTCGGTGAAATTGGACTTGGCTACGATAAAGACCGCGATCTGGTTGTGTTGTTTACCAAAGAGTTACTGACCGAAGAGGAAGACCCTGAAAGCGCGGCAGTTGTCCGCTTTTGGGCGACGCGCACCCAGGTACGTCAACTGGCTCGTTGGGGTGTGGAAGTCGCCTCACGCGGACGCCCGATCTGCCCACAATGCGGTCAACCCGAAGAACCCGAGGGGCACTTCTGTCCAAAGAAGAATGGACATATGCATTAAAGTTGAAACGTTCACACGTTAGCAGGTTTAAACGTTTATACTTTCAAACCTGCCAACCTGCAAACGATGACAAAACCCCACCAGTTACAAACCGTATTTCAACGCAGTGACCTTGAGATCAAAGGTCAATTCACGCTTGGCTCGAATTACACCTTCCTCGTTGAAGTCACTTACGAAGATCAAAAAATCCCCGCTGTCTACAAACCCACACGCGGTGAACAACCCCTCTGGGATTTCGAAGAGAACACACTCGCATTGCGCGAAGTCGCCGCATACATTGTCAGTGAGTCGCTTGGCTTTCACTTCGTCCCCTTCACCACACTGCGCGAAGACGGTCCTTATGGCAGTGGTTCGCTCCAACAATTTATCGGACACGATCCCAATTATCATTACTTTAATTTCACCCCGGAAGAGAAATTGCTCCTCAAACCCGTCGCCATCTTTGACTTGCTCATCAACAATGCCGACCGAAAGGGCGGTCACGTTTTCTTTTCAGCAGACACACATCACCTCTTCGCCATCGACCACGGGATCTGCTTCCACGAAGACGACAAACTCCGTACCGTGATTTGGGATTTTGGCGGACAACAGATCCCAGACAACTTGCTTTCGCGTCTTTCCTTAAACTCCAACCTGCTTACTGACCTTGAGCCTTATCTCAGCCCCAGCGAACTGACCGCCCTCCAATCCCGTGCAGAACGGATCGTGAAACGCGGAGTTTTCCCCCGCCAACCGAACGACCGCCGTGCCATCCCCTGGCCGCCGCTCTAGCAATCCCTCAATGCGGACGAGATTGCTTTGTCGGTTAACGCCTCCTCGCAATGACATGATTCATTTTAGGAGAAAAATATGACCCATTACAACCTTGCCTTCATCGGTTTCGGGAACGTCGCCCGCGCACTTGCCCGTCTGCTCGAACGCAAAAGTAACTTGATGAAATCCAAATACAACATCACCTATTCCGTTACAGGTATCGCAACTGGAAGTCACGGCTTTGCTGTCAACACAAACGGACTTGATGTGAGCAAAGCCCTCGAACTTGTGGAAAGCAAGCAATCCATCTTCCCTCTTTCTTCTTTCGATGTGCAAGACTCTCTTTCAGTCATTAGATATTCAAATGCCAACCTCATGTTCGAAAACTCCCCCGTCAACACCCAAACGGGACAGCCCGCCCTTGACCACATCCGCACGGCGTTGGAGTTGGGCATGCATGCCATCACAGCCAACAAGGGACCTGTCGTCCATGGCTATCGTGATTTAACAGCATTGGCAGAATCAAAAGGAAAGAAGTTTAGATTTGAATCCGCAGTGCTGGGCGGCGCACCTGTTTTCTCGGTGATGCGCGAGGCGTTTCCGCTGGCGGAGATCGCATCGTTCAAGGGCATCTTCAACGCAACGACGAACACCATCCTTTCACGAATGGAGAACGGCGAATCGTATGAGGACGCGGTCAAGTTCTGCCAATCCATTGGCGTGGCAGAGACTGACCCCACAAACGACGTTGACGGCTGGGACGCGGCAATCAAGGTCGCGGCGCTGGTCACAGTGTTGATGGACACACCGATGACACCGCAACAGATCAAACCGACAGGCATTCGCGGCATCACAAGTGAAATGATCGTCAAGGCTAAAGCGGAAGGCAAACGTTATAAATTGGTCTGCTCGGCAGAGAAGGTTGGCGATACTGTCAAATCCAGCGTTACACCTGAGTTGGTAGATTCGTCTTCGCCATTGTATGGCATGACAAACTCGAATACCGGCGTCACCTTCCGCACGGACGTGATCCTCGATTACTCGATCACACTCTCTGAAAAACCCGGCATGCAAGGCGGACCGGTCGAGACGGCATATGGTTTATTTGCAGATTTTATGAATTTGGCAAAGGAATAGAATAAACAACATGAAAACCAATGACCCCACTACATACGCAGACCTTTCACAGGGAAGGATCCGGCATATTGATTTTCGCATCAAGGTCAATTTTGATGAACGCGTTTTCGACGTTGAATCTGACTATCAATTGAAAGAACCGATCAGCGGCGAATTGACCCTGGACTCGTACAAGATCGATCTCAAAGAAGCGAAAGTCAATGACCGTGCATTGACATGGGAGTTTGGAGACGAAGATGAAACTCTCGGTCAGCGTTTGCAGCTAAAGGGATTTGAAAACGATTCGAGTTTTACACTGACATTCCGCACATCACCCAAAGCACGCGCCTTGCAATGGATGAACGCCTCACAGACCAAAGGAGGGAAATATCCGTTCCTGTTCAGTCAGTGCCAGGCGACCCATGCACGCAGCGTGTTTCCATGCCAGGATACACCGTCGGTGCGGTTCACGTATTCGGCGGAGGTGGAAGTGCCGTCAGCATTGAGGGCGGTCATGGCGGCGGAGAAGGTTGAAGGTCAGGAAAGAAGCGGGTTCTTCGTCTTCAAGATGCCTCAGCCCATCCCATCCTATTTGTTTGCGATCGCGGTCGGGGATCTTGCCTTCCGTGAATTAGGGCCGCGCACAGGGATCTATGCCGAGCCGGAGATGATCGAAGCTGCGGCGTGGGAATTTGCTGAGACCGAGACCACATTACACGAAGCCGAGAAATTGTTTGGTCCGTACATGTGGGGACGATACGACATGCTGGTACTGCCGCCATCGTTCCCGTTTGGCGGGATGGAAAATCCGCGGCTGACATTTTTGACACCCACATCCATTCTGGGAACGCGCGGACAGACATCGTTGATCACACACGAACTCGCTCATGCCTGGACCGGGAACCTGATCACCAACGCCTCATGGCGGGACTTTTGGCTGAATGAGGGTTGGACAACATACGCTGAGTCACGCATCACTGAGATCCTGGAGGGAAAGGATGCACAGGAATTGCAGGCGGCTTTTTCAGCGAAAAACCTATTGGCACTTATGGAAAGAGTCGGCATGGATTCACCCGCGACATGCCTGAAATTACCCGATAACGAAAAGGATGGAGACGCTTCCACAACTGCCGTTGCCTATCATAAGGGACGCATCTTTTTGAGAGAATGTGAAATAGCTGTTGGGCGTGAATGGTTCGATGCATTCATTCAAAAATATATGAAGAGTTTCCAATTCCAGTCATTGTCAACAGAAGGCTTCCTTGATTTCTTGAAAACGGAACTGCCTGACGTGTTCGAAAAAGTGAGCGTGCAAAAGTGGGTCTATGAACCTGGCATGCCCGAAGAATGGCATCAGCCGCAATCGCATCTATATGATGAGGTGGAAAAAGCGTTGGAGGAATACAAGCAGGGGAAACGCCCATCGAAGGAGCAGGTAAAGAACTGGCACCGTTATCAGATCATGTCGTTCCTGCAGGGATTGCCAGATGCCATCCCTGTGGAGGATTGTAAGTATTTTGAAGATATTCTCGAACTTGAAAAGCACAACGATGACGCGTTCTTCTCACCGTTCTACGCGATCTCCATTGCGAGCGGTTATCAAGAAATCTGGTCTCGTGTGGAAAAGTTCATGGGGACGATCGGTCGCATGTTGTATGTGTTTCCTGTGATGCGTGCCATGATCGCAACAGAATGGTCAAAAGACAGGGCGCGTCCGTTGTTTGAGAGTGTGAAAGACAAGCATCACCAGATCACGATCCATGCGATGGATGGGATGTTGAAGAAAGCGGGATTGTAGTATGCAGAAGGTGACAGTCAAGGCGATTGTCACCTTTTTGATTCAAAGAACTTCTGGTACGTTACTCCATCTAGTCCATCTTCATAGTATCGCGGCATGATGTAGCCGAGTTGATAGTCAACCGCCTCATAGAATTTTCGTCCGCGGGTGTTGTTCGTGTGTGTGTCCACATAAATGCCGCGCGCATTCTTTGAGCGGGTGAACTCCTCCGCCCGGGCAACCAAAGCAGAAGCAATTCCCTGGCGGTGGAAATCCGGGTCAACAGCCAGACCTTGAATTTGGCAAAGTTGATTCCATGAATAGTATTCCACATAGAGAAAGCCAACCGCCTCCCCATTGGCAACAGCCAGATACACACCAAAATTATTGTCTTGTGACAGGTTGTGCATGTTCTGCTCAGCAGAGGAGACGTATTGCTCCGCCCAGCCGATCTTTGTGAGAATCTTTCTGATGGAAGCTCGATATTCGGGGGAATAGTCAATGATCTTAAAATTGGAATCTACTTGTGTATTGCCTCCCTGAAATTATGCTCCCTTACGGTTCGTATGTCCAGCCGTTGCTTCTTACCCATTGCCAGATTTCTTCACAGGTCTGTTCGGGAGTCTTGTCTTTTGTGTATGCAATGTGTTTGGCGAGATCATAATTTGAATGATGACGGACAAAGTGCTCGTTTACCACCAGCTGTTCTTCTGAACCATAGGCATTGCGGGCGTGCAGGATATTGATCGATTCCTCCTTGTCCGGAGATGGCATAAGCAGGATCACATGCGGATATGGGGCAAACAGTCCGCGCACCTGCTCGAAGAGTTCGGCATCCTCGTAGACGGTCTGGCTTCCCCCAAAATCGAAGATACATTCCCTGAAATCCTCCAGCATCCGTTTGACCGCATAAGCTTCGAATGGTTTCCAGTAATGGTAGAGCCCCCAAAATCCCCCCACTAAAAATTCCTCTCTGGCGGCGTGCCTGTCATAGCCAATTTCTTCGAAGTAACCCCAGCGCAAGAGGTCCATGGAACGATGGGGAAGCATGGTTCGCATGTATAAGAGTTCTGCAACAGTGGTCTTGCCGGAGCCGATCGGACCAATAAGAAGTATCTCGGATTTCATATCACACGGGGATCATCATAATGGACAAAATCATTTGTCAGACAATTGTATCGTGAATACCACTTTTAGTAACAGAAATTCATTCAAGAAATTCATTGGTGTAAAATAGGATAAGCCAGTCACTTTATCAAGGGTACCATCCATCCGGGAGGTTTTGCATGTCCATTACAAAGGGACGCACATTGGAGTACATCGAACAGGAGTGGGGGACATATGTTGAACGTTTTTACCATCTTCCCAAAAATGAACAGGAGAAACGCGTTAAAGCCCAGGGATATGAACGGTTCCGCGACATGCTGGCGCACTTCCTTGTCTGGTGGGAGGAGGGCATGGGCATCATCCTCGCCATCGCGGAGGAGCGTTCATTCGAGCGCAAAAAGTACGATTTTGATGCGTTCAATGCGGAGGCGGTGGCAAAGTATATGGATTGGGATGAAGCAGAGTTCATGGCTCACTTTGAGAAAACGCGTCAGAAAATGGGAGCAGACCTGAGATCCATGAATGAGGCGGTATTCGAGAATCGCAGGGTCAAGGCATGGCTGCATGGGATCATCTATCATCACGCGCGCGAGCATTTGGTCACGTTGAGCCGCTTTATCGTTGTGGATATGCTGGAGAATGAGTGGTCAACCTACATCGAGGACTTCAACGCCCTCGATGTTGAAAAGAAAAAGGAATTTTTATCGAAGCAGGGATTTGATTCGATGCATGGCCTGCTCGCACATATCATCGGCTGGTGGGAGGAGGGCGCGCGCATCATTGCAGGCATCATGGACAGCCCGGCATTCACATGGGAGCCGCCGGATGTCGACGAGTTCAACCGTGAACTGGTTCAAAAATTCAGCACATGGTTAGAAGATGACATGTTCCGGCATTATGAATCGGTGCGGCTTGCGATGATCGACCTGATTGCCGAACTACCGGACGATGCGTTCTTGAATAAGGACATCGAAGGCTGGCTTATGGATGACGTGGTGGGACACTACAACGACCATCTCATCCCTGCCTGATGCTTCGCTTCACACATAACCGAAAGTTGATCCAACACAATGAACATGAACCACACCGTTTACCTTTCGCTCGGCACGAACATTGGAAACCGCGCCGAAAACCTGAGACAAGCCATCACATCCCTCCCGCCGCAAATGAGGGTGAAGAAAAAGTCAAAGGTGTTTGAAACGCCGCCTTGGGGATATACCGATCAGGAGCCATTTCTGAATCAGGTAGTGAAGGTAACCACCTATCTCGAACCGGAACCACTGCTCAAGCACCTGAAGCGGCTGGAGGTGGCGCTGGGACGCAAGGCAACCTTCCGTTACGGTCCGCGCCTGATCGATCTCGACATGCTCTTTTTCGATGACCTTGTCCTGGACACCCCAATACTCACAATCCCCCACCCGCATGTGCATGATCGTGGATTCGTGCTGGTGCCCATGATGGACATTGCACCTGACCACATGCACCCTGTTATGAAGAAAAGCATCCGTGAAATGATCGCGCTGTGCAGCACCGAGGGAATTGTGCCATACGATCCCGACGCAAAATAGCAAAGGGTATAATCACAACACAAGACCTCTTGTAAAGCCCTTTAGCCACAGAGAATACAGAGAAAAGGAGTTCTTCTCAAAGCTCTCAGTGGAATCGGTGGCTGGGCAATGGGTCACCTTTTGAAAGACAAAACTCATTTGGAGGCAAATCATGACCGAGATCAAACCCCTGAACTGGACACCCAAACCCGGAGTCGGGTTATCCGTTGTGCGCCGCGGCGATGGCGGCATGACGTTGACGTTCACAGACCTTTCGGATGCCACGATCGCCGATTGGCGCGATTTCGCCATGGATCACCTGCTCGGCTTGTCGGGACGCACACGCAACCTGTATGACCTGCGTGCTGTGAAAAACATCCCTGAGAAGGCGATCAAGATGGCGGTGGAGGCAAACAGTGACCCGGCAGCGCGCCAGATCCGTGTGGCGGTTGTGGTGGCAGATGAAAATGCCGCCAATGCAATACGTGCGGTCGCCGCGCTTGCAACGCCTGAATCCGCAGCGGCAATGAAATTGTTTACCGATATCAACGAAGCCGAAGCCTGGCTCGGTCGTCCGTTGGATCAGATACCGTAGTGTTTTAGCCACAGAGTTCACAGAGACCTAGGAGAAAAAACTAGAAAAGCTCTGTGGTCTCTGTGGCACATGAATCCTGTGAAATCTTCCTCCCTCCAGATCAAAAACCACACCTTCGAATGGGGCAGCCGCACGTATGTGATGGGCATCCTCAATATCACGCCTGATTCGTTCTCGGGTGACGGATTGATGTCGCATGGGGATATGATCGAGCAGACCGTGCGTCAGTCAGAATACTTCATCAAACACGGTGCGGACATCCTCGATGTGGGCGGTGAGTCAACAAGACCCGGTTCACAAATTGTCGGTGCGGATGAGGAGATGGAGCGCGTTGTCCCGGTGATCCAAGCCATCACCAGACAATTCCCTGATGCACTAATTTCAATTGACACCTACAAATCAAAAGTTGCAGAAGAGGCATTCAAGGCAGGAGCGCATATTTTGAATGATGTATGGGCGCTTCGTGCGGACCCGGAAATTGCTTCTGTTGCGAAACTCTTTAACACCCCGGTCATTCTCATGCACAACCGGAGCAATCCCGCCAGCGTGGAAGTACGCGAGCAGTTGGGTAATGCCTATATCGGTTCGGAATACGAGAACCTGATTAAGGATATAAAACGCGAATTACTCACCAGCGTGGAGATTGCGAAAAAAGCTGGAATTGAGGAAGGGCATATTATTCTGGATCCAGGCATCGGCTTTGGTAAGACGCGTGAGCATAATCTGGAGCTCATCAACAGACTCGATGAAGTCCGCGCGTTGGGGTATCCGGTGCTGTTGGGTCCATCCAGAAAATCATTTATCGGCTTTACATTAGACCTGCCTCCCGATCAACGCGTGGAGGGGACAGCTGCGACCATCGCAGTGGGAATCACGCGCGGCGCGGACATCATTCGGGTGCATGATGTGAAGGAGATGGCGCGCGTGGCAAAGATGGCGGATGCGATTGTGAGGACCCAAAACCATTAGCCACGGATTTCACAGATTGACACGAATTTATAAAAACCCATCCGTGAGAATTCGTGTACTCTGTGGCAAAGTTTTTATCGGAGTTTTATGTTCGGAGACTACGGCAAAGACCTTTTGAAGACAGGTATCATCGAAGCGAAGGCGGGACATAAGGATGTGGCGCGCCGTTACCTTGACCGCGCCGTGTACATGAGCCGCAACCATGATGTGATGGCGGAAGCATGGTATTGGCTGGCACAGGTGGTGGATGATCCCATGGAAAAACGTACAGCCATTGAGAATTGTCTGGCGCATGATCTGCAGCATGCACGCGCGCGTAAGATGCTGGCAATCCTCGATGGCAAGCTCAAAGAGGATGAGATCATCAATCCCGATCAACTGCCCCAGGCGCCTGAAGGACTGCGCGCTGCAAACGCGGACCGTTTTATGTGCCCCAAATGCGGCGGACGAATGGCATTTGCACCAGATGGAAGTTCCCTGGTATGCGATTATTGCACGCGTCATCAGGCAATGGGATTTTCGCCCAAGCCCGCCGAAGAGAAGGATTTCATCACCGCAATGGCTACCGCACGCGGACATGGCAAACCGTTGAATGAACAGGTTTTCCATTGCGAAGGCTGCGGTTCGGAGTTTTTACTTCCCCCCGCGCAAATTTCAGCGAAGTGCATCTATTGTGACTCGCCGCATGTGGTCAATTGGGATGATACAAAAGACCTGCTCGCGCCAGATGGTGTACTGCCGCATAATGTCAATCAAGAACAAGCCATTAAGTTTTTGGTCAACTGGGTGGAAAGCAATAAGATCAAGCCTGAGAAGAAGGTTGACCTGCCACGCGGACTGTACCTGCCGTTGTGGACGTTCGACATCGGCGGGGAGATCGAATACACGGCTGAAGTGTATAGCAGCGACGAGAATGATGAGGCGAATGTCATCACCTTGATCGGCGGCTCCAGCCATCAGCGGCAGGTGGCGAGGCGGGTTTCGGATTCGTACCCCGTGCTGGTGGACGACCTGCCCATCCCCGCCTCACGGAAGTTGTCGTCTGTTTTCGTGGAATTGATCCCCTCTTTTGAATTGAGGGATGTTAAACCCTATGACCCGCGCTTCCTGGCAGACTGGGTCGCTGAAGTGTATGACATCCCGATGGCAGAGGCGTCGCTCGATGCACGCGGACAGGCGTATGCGAAGTACAAAGAGGAACTGCCCTACAGGCTCGGCTCGATGAGACTGGTACATTCGTCATCTGCGAAGATGTCGATCGAGTCGTTCAAGCTCGTGCTATTGCCGGTGTGGATGACCGAACTGTCCTTCGGCGGGCGAGAGCATCTCGTCCTCATCAACGGACAGAACGGAGTCGTCGCCAGTGACCTGCCCGATAAGAAGGCAAAGAAGGGCGGACTGATGGACTGGCTGGGGGATCTCTTGGATGAATGATAAAGAAAAACACTCCGGTTCTTGAACCGGAGTGTTTTTTGTCCTGCTCACGTATTTCTAAAGTTATTTCGCTTGGTCAAAGAGGAGAAGAGTGAAGTAATCTAGGGGAGAACAACGCGGTCGATGACGTGGATGATGCCGTTGCTGGCTGGGATATCCACAGCGATGATGTTGGCGGCACGACCGTTCGCGTCGGTGAGAACGCCACCGCTCTGGAAGAGGAAGCCGCGCTCAAGGGTGCGGATGCGGCTGGAAGCGATCACGTCAGCGGAGTCACGTTCGCCGCGGGCGACATGGTACAGAAGGACCTGTGTCACAAGGGCTTTGTTGCTCAATAGTTGAGCCGCGGTCAGGTTGAGTTCACCAAGCAGGGACACGAAGGCTGTATCGGTGGGGGCGAAGACGGTGAACTGACCGTTGCCACTCAAGGTCTGGATGACGGCGGGATCTGCGGCCTGCAATGCCGCGATCAGGATGGAGAATTCACCGGTCTGGGCGTTGGCTGCCAGCGCAACATCCACGATGGTGTTTCCTTTGGGGGCTGCCTGTGCGGACATCGGAGCCGCAAAAGCACCGAAGGCAAGGACAGCGATCAACAGAGCGTACACGAATTTGTTATTTCTAAAGTTTTTCATTTGTTCCTCCGAGTTTAGGTTTTGTCTTGCTCTGTACCCAATTGTACGGATTCTCAAAGGATTGTCAATGTTTTGTACAGACTTCTAATAAAACCCTAATAAAACCTGTGCAAAACGACCGTTTACCTCCTGTTTGAGTTGTGACTTCCCCATCTTTGTAATCAGGTCTCGTAAACCCTCCTCACCTTCGCAGCGACCTTCCTAGGCTCTCTCAACTCACGAAGTCCCACACGCGGACCACTCTCCACCCAAGTTTCCGCAATTCCCTGTCCACGAATCTGCCGTCACATTATGCAAGAGTTGGCTACGGGGTATAATTTGCACAGGAAACAAATCACATGGCGTCCTTTGAAATCATCGATGAAATCACAGGCATCGAAGTGATAGCCGTTGGCAATTCCATCCGTGACCTGCCCCGTCTCAGAAAACTATATGGTGATGGACGTTGGCGTAAGATGAAAGGAATTGCAACCATCCAACTGAGTAACGGACATGTCCGAAAAGCCGAAATCCATTGGTATGAAGCGCACGGCATCGGACGAAAAGAGTACAAACGCAAGCGCTATTTGGAATAAAACCATGAAAACCACAAATAAATTCGTCATCTGCGTGGATAACAGCGAATACCCCGCTTCACTGGAGTTGCACAAGATTTATCGTTTGATTCCCGACAAGGAAGCACAAGCTGACGGTGATATGCGTGTGATCGATGAAAGCGGGGAAGATTATCTCTTCCCTGCGGACTATTTCATTCCCATTGACCTGCCGCAAACCGTAATTCGAGAATTGAACAAATCCTACCCACGGACGCACGCAACCGCCTGATAACGAGACAGCGCATCGCTAAAACGGTGCGCTGTTTTTTATCCCGATTGACCTATCCAATAAAACCAAAAGAAGAGAGCCGAACATGAAAGTAAAAGACTTGCTTACTCTTTTATCTGAAATGCCCACAGATGCGGATGTTGTCGCAAAGGGATATGAAGGCGGCGTAGACGATATCGTAAATGTCCAATTGGTGAAACTCAAGAGAGACGTGCATGGTGAGTGGTATTACGGCAGGCACGAGATCAAAGAAGACGGCGATGTTCAAGCGGTGTTTATTCAGAGGGAAGAACGTAAAGCTGAATGAAAATGGCAAGATGGATATTCAAGAAAGTCTATGTAGTTTCAACAAAAGTACATAGACTTTCTTTTCATCTCTAGACCTGACAGGTCTCCACGTGGACATTTCCTACCGTGACCCACGTCCACGCAACCGTTCAAGCGGACAAAGACTCACGTAAGACCTGTCAAGTTTTGTGATATTTCTCCAATTTCCTCACAACCTTCTCTGGCTCTCTCAACTCACATTCCCACACGCGGACCACCCTCCACCCCAGTTTCCGCAATCCCCTGTTCACGAATTGACAGGTTCTTCGCCAGTTCTCCCCCAAAAATATGATGAACCAATCGCTGAATTTGCCTGCAAAGTTTAAGTTGTCGTATTTGGTTTATCGCGAAGCATACTCAAGCAGAGCGAGGAGATGTTTCGATCGCTTCTGGATGGATAACAATCTTCTCGAATTATTGTAGTTCTCCAGAGGGGTTAATTATAATTTTGGGAACATCCTTGTTTTTTATTCCGTCGGCTGTATATATGTCATTTCACAAAATTATGTGTGAGATGAAGAAATGGAGACCGACGTGAAAAAAATATTATCTTTTCTTCTTGGAGCACTTTTTCTAAACGCACTCATTCTTGGCGCTTGCGCGCCAATATACATCGAGCCTATGACCGAGGAGATATCGACATTGCCAACCGAAGTAGTGCCCGTCATCCTTCCAACGGAACCGGTTGTATACGCCCCCCAGGTGGCAATCGCTCCTACAAGCGGACAATCGGGCACGTTGATCCAGGTTATTGCCAGTGGGTTTTTGCCCAATTTGCCTGTGTCTGTAGGAATGGGACCTATCAATTCAGAGTTTGTTCAGATTGCGCAGGGAGTAACTGACTCCAGCGGTTCGTTTGTTGCAAATGTTCCTATACAAGGCGCTCCCGGCATGGACTTTGTAATAGCCGTTGCACACGAGGGTCAATCGGGAACCATCGCACCCGATCTATTCCACATCCTTGAAGTTTCGCAACCTGCTGTGTCAATATTCCCAACCTATGGTGAGACCGGAACACTGGTGCAGGTTATAGCCAGCGGATTCCCGCCCAATTCGCCTGTGTCCGTTGGGATGGGACCCGCCAATGCAGGGTTTGGCCTGGTCGCTGAAGGCACCACCGATACAAGTGGTGTTTTCATTACAAATGTGACAGCGCAGGGTTCGCTGGGTATGCAGTTAGTTTTTGCAGTTTCAGCAGAGAATCAACCCGGCGTATTCGCCCCGGAACAATTTCAGATCACGGGTGCGGTACCCAACCCCCAACCCATTCCTCCCACACCAACTCCGTATCTGGATATGTGGACCACGTATTCAAATCCCGTTTTTGCTGTTTCGCTGGAATACCCAGCCGATTGGCAGCCAGAATCAGGCTATGGAAGTCCCGAAACAGGCGAGGTACGATTTGGCGGCGTGAATGGATTCTTCCATATAAGCGCGATGGACACAGATAGCATTGACATGGCTGCATCTTCAGAGGCGTATCATAAATTGCAGCCATATGGAACACAACCAACAATCGAGTCTCTACAGGTTCAGGGACAGGAGGCGCGGCTGATCTCGCCCTCCAACAATTATCACTCTGCGCTCATTGTCCGCTACCCCAAACCAGTGAATGTATCGGGTACACCCTGCCGCTTCTTTATCCTTTGGGCTGACCAGTCTCATATTCAGACAATCGCGCAAACCATTCGGTTCACTCAATAAATCAAGATCACTTAACAACCCGACTTCTCTCGCAATGGTTGGAAAAAGAGAGTGAACGAATCAAATTACGTCGAGACATTGAACAAGCTGCACAAGAGTGGGAAGCACATAATCGATCACAAGCTTATTTATGGAGGGCAGAACGTTTAGAAGATGCGATTAGGTTGATGGAATCGGAATCATGGGATGATAATGATCATCGGAGACAGTTCATTGTTTCTGCTCAACACTTAGCGCAAAAAGAGCGTTACGAAATACAGCATCTGTCCGTACTTAGAGCTATCGGTCAAGCCCAAAATGCTGAGTTTGAATTGGATGTAGTTCTTCAAATTATTCTCGATGTAGTAACTACTGAACTAAATGTAGATGAAACGGCTATATTTCTTCTAGATCATAATACACAAAATCTTATACTGCGTGCAAGTAGGGGAATCGCAACAGAAAAACTCGAACTGGAATATACGAAAATAGATGAGGGTAGTGCAGTAGGGCAAGCAGTAATTCAAAAACGATTAATTATTGGTTATCAAGACTACCTTGGATTTAAAGCTCAATATACTGCTCCACTATTTGCTAAAGGTCAACTTGAGGGAGTTATACAATCTTTTCGTCTCGCTCACGCTGAAGCAAGTCCAGAATGGTTTGAATTTTTTACTTCGTTGGCAAATCAAGCAGCTGTTGCAGTTGTTAATGCTCGCTTATTTCAAGGGCTTCAAAGAACCAATGTTGACCTTGAAAGGGCATATGAAGATACAATCTTGGCTTGGCAGAGAGCACAGGCACTACGCGATCGAGAAACTGAGGGGCATACGCAAAGAGTAACAGAATTAACGCTAAGGTTAGCAAGTTCCATGGGAATCAGACAAGAGGAGTTAACACATATTCGACATGGTGCAATTTTGCATGATGTTGGGAAAATGGGTATACCTGATGAGATTTTACAAAAACCAGGTCCTCTTAATGATATGGAATGGGTTGTGATGAGGCGACATCCAGAAATTGCCTATCAATTGCTGGCGTATATTCCCTACTTACGTCCTGCCTGAGAGAGTGTTTTAAAAGGAGTCGGGTAAGATTGGAGAATGACTAAATTCACCC
>CAYTDB010000078.1:0-22667 GCA_964436455.1 uncultured Anaerolinea sp.
CCTTGGTAAGAGCCAAGTAAACCATGTTCAAGCCTTTTCGTGAACTACTGATTATGATAATAGAAGGGAATCTCGCCTAAAACAAGTGCGCTAACAAAGTTAGGCGCTATGGATTCTACGGCTATCGCAATTTGAGCGCCCAGTGAGTGACCATAAAGTATGCAAGGCTGCCCAACGTGCTTTTCAAGGAAACACTTTATATCTTCAGCGTAATCGAACAGACGATATTTTTCTGATACCCAACTTGACCCGCCATGTCCACGTAAATCAAGGACGAATACTTTGAATTTCTCTGCAAACACGGGGATTAATGGAGAGAAAGATTGCCATTCAGAAGCAGTACCATGAAGCAACACAAGAGGCTGTCCAGAAGTAGATGCTTGGATGAAATTTATCTCTACGCCATTAGCATTGAATTTTTGTTCTTGAAACATGACTCTCCTTTAGCCTGCCCAACTCGGCGTCTAGCCGCCATTTTACCCCCTAAGGGGCTATGGGTGGTCGCAATCTAAACACCCAAATTAATATAGGCAATAGGCTGCCAAACATTAATTCGTACTATTTGAAATTCAGTATACACTTTTCTCCCCTTGGAGTCATATGTGATTTGTCATAAATCCCAATCTCAATTCGCTTGACCTTTTTATAAAGGTCGTTAGACTGCGGCGCGTTCCAACAATTCGGTTGGACTAAAAAACAAAGGAGATTTCCAATGATTACGCTCACAGTTAGTTTCAATCCCAACGAATCCAATGCTGAAGTACTTGCACAGGTCGTAAGATTGCTAGGTGGGGTTGAGGCAAGCCACCTCCCTGCTTCCACCAGTGAAGTGATAGGCACTGGTATCGTTATATCCAAGGGAAAAGTCGCCAAACACAAGAAGGCTCGTAAGCCATTGACTGAAGCTGAAAAGGAAGTTATTCGCCAGCGTTTTGCAGAAGGCAGACGCAAGGCTGCCATTGCACGTGGTGAAATTGTTCCAGAACCAGTAAAGATTGAATCCAAGGCCATTACACCTGGAACGCCTGAAGCTGATGCCAAAATCAAGGCGGCTATCAAGAAATCAGTTGCGAAATCTGAAAAGGCTCCAAAGCCAAAAAATGGCCTTAAAGTAGTGGTGATCCCAACTGCTTAGTAAAGTACCATAACCCCATTGAAGGGAGCTCCTAACTGGAGCTCCTATTTTTGTATGTAATTATGTGCCCCCAAAAGGCACATGATTACTCTAAAAAATCAATTATAATGGCGTTCTCCTGGAGGGATGGCCGAGCGGCTGAAGGCGCATGTCTTGAAAACATGTTTGGGTCACACCAACGTGGGTTCGAATCCCACTCCCTCCGCTGAGGGTTGCATGATAAAATTGCGAACGTTCGAGGTTTGTTTAGCACAAGTTCCCTCAACTTGAAATCTTGAACCGAATACACGGGGAGGTGCCAGAGTGGCTGAATGGGCTCGCCTGCTAAGTGAGTGCTGGGTAAAACCAGTCGCGGGTTCGAATCCCGCCCTCCCCGCCACAGATCAAACACGTTCGTGAGGGCGTGTTTTTTTCTTGTAAAGAGGGAAAGAATGTTTTTTCGTTATAATAAAAGCACACAAATATACATTTGGGAGAGAATCAAATGAAAAATATTGGACGTGCGCGATCTTCAACCAATGTGCGGATGGGGCGGGAACAAGCCTCGAAGGTAATAGAAGTCCTTAGACCGAATGATCCAGTTGAAATTCAGGAGGAGGCGGAAAGTGCCCTTGGGATCATATCCTGGCGTTTGTTACCTCCGTTGCGTGGATACATCCAAAAATCGGCTGTCGCAAAGAGAATCCACAGAGTAAAAGTTTTTTCATCAATCACATTGAGTGATGGTACCGTGCTTGACCCGGCGCCATCTGATTTGCTCGCGGTGGAATTCGAATCATGGCTGCAGGCAAAAGGCGAGCCAACATGGTTGTTTGAGGATGGCAACGTTCCTTTCCTGGTGGGTGACAAGATGCGCAAAGAGTTTGAGAAATACCGTATCACATGGAAGGAATGGTTCGAGGCTGTTGTAGACAATGACCTTTTAAAGATCGCTACCATGGGCGATTGGTATACCGTGCTCAGCGGCGGTTTGGAAGTATGGTCCTTTCGCCCGGAACGCATCTTCAAGGGTCCAACGGAACAATCTGCGGTGCTTGGCTGGGTGAGTACGAACGATATTTTGCACTGGACCGGACAGGTGCGTTATTCTGAAAGGGAGCGAAAATATAAGCTCTGGTACGAGGTCGAACTCACCAAACTCGACCGCACCATCAAGGGATGGTACAAGGCAGATCTTTTGGAGGAATTTGTCCTCCCTGAAATATATATAGAAAGCAACGATCGCGCCGGGATCGCAGCCCTTTTCGATATGAAGCATCCGAAGGTGCGCATCCCCGAGGACCCTGAAATTGAGGAAGCCATCATCGAAAAGCGGAATGCCCGCCAATATATTGATGTACAAAGGGCGTTTGCGCTGACAGGCTGGGCTTCACTTGAATCGCTGGAAAAAATTCCAGCAACGCCAATCAGCAAATACAGTGTGACGGCAAGTGCACTCAGGCTTCGCTCGGGACCCGGAACCAACTATGCAGCCATCGGTTTGCTCTATCGCAATAACACCGTTTTGGGGAATGAGATTGTGAATGACTGGGTCCATGTTACAACGGCTGACAACAAGACAGGCTGGAGTCATCGAGGCTATCTCGAATTGCGTGAGGAACTTCCGCCACCTGCCGGAGGGGAGGAAAGATATCGGGTAAATGCAAACAGCCTCACGTTACGTTTGGGACCCGGTTCGAATTTCCCGGAGAATGGCTCCCTGGTAAAAGATGATATGGTCAGCAGGATTACCACATCATCCGATGGAAATTGGATGCAGGTACAAAAAGCAGCAGCAGCAACCCGCAAAAAGATCAACTACAACCTTTGCGGTCAATTTTGTGTTGCCGCACTGTGCGGTGTGGATGTCATACCTGTGGTGCAGAGATGGTATCACACCACCCAAAGAGGCAAGATTATCATTGACCGTGATTACGGCACAGCCATTTACGATTTGCAGGAAATGCTGAAAATGTTCAATGTTAAATCAGAAACCTTTCAACCGGAACCGAGCATTGCCCCTGCCACGCCGGGATACCTGGAAAAGAATTTGAGGGCTGGCAAAAAAGCCATCATCGGTGTGGGACTTACCCCAAAGGGCGAGGCAGCTTACAATGCCAGCATTCGTCACTGGTTGCTGGTCAGTGATATTGTCCGCATGGGCAACAGCGGATGGCTGCGAGTCTACAATTCCTTCTTTAACCAGGAGGAGGTCTACCCTTATCAGCGAATTTTCAATGCCGGCATTTCCACTGGTATCGGTCTTTGGGTGGAAGCGCCGGATTACAAGCCCCAGAAATCATCCGCCTTTGATCAAACACTGCATGAGCTTCGTTGAGCTCAAAAGAGATCATCATCTTTGCGAACAGGATTTTTCAACATGCAAGACTTCGTCAACGGCGTCAATTTAGGTGGATGGCTCTCTCAATATCGTCAATACGACCATGAACATTTTTGCGACTTCATCACGCGTCGTGATATTGACCAGATCGCTGGATGGGGCTTTGACCACGTCCGCCTGCCGATGGACTATCCCGTGCTCGAATCGGATGAAGCGCCCGGTGTGTATCGTGAGGATGGATTCCAATATATAGACGCCTGCCTCGAGTGGTGCCAGTCGAACGATCTCGGTCTTATTCTGGACCTGCATCATGCTCCCGGCTATAGTTTTACCAACACACTGAAACCAGAGACTCAACACCTGAATGTTCTGTTCAATCGGGAAACCGCCCAACAGCGTTTCATCGACCTATGGAAAGCAATCGCCCTACGCTATAAAAATTCCGATATACCAATCATCTTCGAACTGCTCAATGAGATCGTCCTGCCGGAGAGCAATCTTTGGAATGAACTCGCGCATAAAACGATCACCGCCCTGCGCTTCATTGACCCCGCATCTCTAATCATGATCGGCGGCAACAATTACAACGCCGCATCCGAACTCAAGAACATCGAACTGACGGATGATCCGAACGTTTACTACACATTCCATTTTTACGAACCACTCCTGTTCACACACCAAAAAGCACCCTGGGTGGAAGTTGCAGTGGATTACGATCAGGATGTTGCCTATCCCGGTGTTTTTACAGGACTGAATGAATTCACTCAACGCATGCCAAAGTGGAAGGATGCCTACGGCTGGTTGACAGAACGCGCCGCAAACAAAGACCTGTTGGTCGAATTTTTGCAACCCGCTCTCGATTTTGCACGGCAAACAGGACGCAACTTGTACTGTGGAGAATTTGGCGTAATCGAGTATGTCGAGCCAAAGAGCCGCCAAAACTGGCATGCAGATCTGCTTTCCGTTTTGCGCGAATACGGGATCGGGCGCGCTGTGTGGTCTTACAAGCAAATGGACTTCGGTCTCGTTGACGCACAAGGGAATGTTGTTGACTCGGTTCTGCTTGATATTTTGCGAAAAGGATAAACACCATGAAACGAACATTCATTATTGCCATCCTGCTGATGGTTTTTCTTTCCGCCTGTGGATCCGGCACGCCGCCCACACCGATCGTTGACACACTGTTCGTTGATCCGCGCACAGACCTTGGTCCGATCAGTCCATATTTATTTGGCACCAATTATGGTCCCATGCACGCGGTTACGTTGGAAGTCATGCCGCTTGTTGAAGAGGCGGGGTTCAAAGCACTGCGTTTCCCCGGCGGAGCATGGACCGACGCGCAGGATATGAAGCCCTTCCAGATAGACCAGTTGATGACATTCGCAAAACAGGCAGGCGCCATGCCAACCATCAGCGTCCGATTGCTGGATGGCAAGCCGGAAACCGCCGCAGAACTTGTCCGTTACACCAATATTCAAAAGAAATACGGTGTTTCCTACTGGAGCATCGGCAATGAACCGAATCTCTTCACTCAACTGGGACAGGCTAACTACGAGTACACCATCGAAATGCTCAACGAACAATGGCGAGCCATTGCCCTCGCCATGAAAGAGGTTGACTCGAACATCAAGTTAATGGGTCCTGAACTCAGCCAATGGAATGACAGTTACGAAACCACGCCAAAGGACACCACTGGGCGCGATTGGATGACCGAGTTCCTGAAGGTCAACGGCGACCTCATAGATGTTGTCACCGTACACCGCTACCCCATGCATTCACCAACCAATGGACCGGTTACAGTTCAACAGTTACGGGAGAACACGCGCAAATGGGTCACCGAAGTGGAATACCTGCGAACTCTGGCCAAAAAAATCACGGGACGCGACCTGCCGATTGCCATCACAGAACTCAACTCTGATCCGAGCAGTGCACAATTGCAGGAAGTCTCCCCCGATTCTTTCTACAACGCCATCTGGTATGCTGATACTCTCGGTCAATTAATGAACGCTGACATCTTCATGGTCAACCAATGGGTCTTGTCGCAACGCAGTACCGGGCTGGGCTTGTTCAAAGGCAGTGAAGTTCGTCCTACATTCTATGTCTTCCCGCTCTATAAGAATTTTGGCAGTCAACAAGTCTATGCCGCATCAGGCGTGGCGGATGTGGATATCTTCGCCGCCAAACGCGAAGAAGGCGCATTGACATTGATGGTGATCAATCTATCGGATGTGGAACAGAACATTCCGCTTCAGGTAAATGGTAAAAAACTGACCGAAGCCGAAGTCTGGCTATTGGATGCGACACACAATGCCGAGAATCTGGGAATGCAACCATTTTCATCAAACGGCACCGTAACCTTGCCGCCTCAATCGGCAACGTTGTATGTGATCGAATAAATGAAACGTCCCGGAAGGCTTGAAGCCCTCGGGACGTTTTTTACTTCAAACTCAACTTCATCCCCACATGTGACTTGCTAAACCCAAGCCTCTCATAAAAACGGTGCGCATTTTCCCTGGACCTGTGAGTGGTCAACTGGACGAGATGCGCATTGTGTCCCTTCGCCCTCTCTACTGCCCACTTCATCATTTCGCTTCCAATCCCCTGACCGCGCAGCTTTCCGTCCACGCGCACGGACTCAACCTGCGCCCGCAATCCGCCTTGAAAGCTGATGGAAGGGAGGAATATCAAATGCAGCGTTCCAACAACATCCCCATCCATCTCAGCCACAATCAACTCATGATGTGAGTCTTGCGCGATTTGCTCGAATGCCTTGTAATACGCATCAGGCAATGGGTCTTCAAATCGCTCCCGCTCACTCCCCAACTCATCCTCCGCCAGCATCCGCACAATGGAAGGCAGGTCTTCATGGCTGGCAAGACGGAAAACCAGTTTGCTCATTCGTCCCCGGTCTGCTTGGTCAACCCGGCGAGTTCGGGATGCCTGCGGAAATATGCCGCCGCGTACGAACACATGGGAACCACACGGAAGGAATTCTCTTTTGCATACTCGATTCCTGCCTCCACGATTTTCGCCGCAACCCCCTGTCCACGCAACGAGGGATGGACACCGACATGCGTGATGACAAAGTTCTTCCCGTTCTGGATGTAATCCAGTTTGGAAAGTTTGCCGTCAATGACAGTCTCGAATCGATTCTCAGACGGGTTCTGAATAACATTAATTTGATCCAAGTTAATATCCATAAGGCTCCTCGTGATTTTGAATTTGCAAATTGTATCTTAAACACAAAACGGACAGCAGATTTTGCAACTGTCCGTTTTAATTGATTTTTCTCCTATGCCTCGACAGGGTAATAACACAATCCTGCCGTGCCGGGACCAGTGTGTACTGCCAATGCCGGCGAGAGTTCCGCAATGAAAGACTCAACCACTTCCACCTTTGATTCGACAAGTCCCTTGAGTTTTTCCACTTCACGCTGCGCCCCTGCATGGACGTAGGCAACTTTCGCCTTGCCTTTCCCGATGGTCTCTGCAACCATGCCTGCCATTTGCTGATAGGCTTGTCCACGGCTGTGAGTCTTCCCGAGCGGTACGATCACGCCTTCCACCATGCCGATCAAGGGCTTGATATTAAGCATACTCCCGACAAGCTGCTGGGCTTTGCCGATGCGTCCGCCGAGGTAAAGGTACTTCAGGGTATCGGCGGTCTGGATCATACGGGTGACAGGAATCATCCTTTTAACAGAATCAGTGATCCGGTCCAGGGAAAGACCCGCCAGGGCAGCGCGCGCGGCTTCGATCGCCATCCATCCCTGACAGAGCGAAACGTTCTGTGTATCCACCACTTCGATCCGCACATCGGGATATTCTTCCTTCATCATGCTTTGTGCAACCATTGCGGCTTGATAAGCTCCACTTCCCTTTGATGTCATGTGGATGCTGATAATCTCTGTCCTCCCGGCATCAACCAATCCTTTGTAGGCTTCGAAGTAATCGCCGGGACCCGGGCTGGCTGTGGTGGGAAGGGAACGGGCAGTCATCATCCAGCGCAGAAATTCCTCCCGTTGAATTGTAACGAGGTCGCGCAAGATCTCCTGTCCGCGATGAATGTAGTACGCAACCGTATGAATGTGCAAACGTTCGATGAGATCCTCAGGAATGCTTGCACATGAATCCGTTAGAACAGCGATATTAGTCATATGCACTCCTATTTTCTGATTCTATTTTACTCATTTTCACGTATTTTTTGTAAAAATACCGCTCTGCCAAAGTTATCATTGACCAGCATTTTGTTTGCTCTTACAATACCCTTATGAAGATTAAGTTTGCAGGCTTTTTCAGACCCGACCATGATCCTCCACGGATTGTTGAAAGTGTTTAACCATCTTATCGTTTTAACCCAAATCAATTTCGGAGGAAAATCCCATGCCTACACCATTTGTTTCAAAACGTGCCCCCATCTATGCCGACGTTCCCGATGAAAAGTGGAACGATTGGCGCTGGCAATTGAGCCACCGCTTGAACACAGCTGAAGAGATCGAAAAAGTCATCCCGTTGACAGACTCGGAACGCAAGGCTTTGCAGACGCAAGGCTTGTTCCGTGTGGATGTGACACCCTACTTTATTTCCCTGATCGACCCGAACGACCCTGATGACCCAACCCGCTTGCAGATCATCCCGCGCGCTGAGGAGATGAACGCCTTCACAGCCATGATGGAAGATTCATTGGCAGAAGACCGCCACTCTCCCGTACCGGGGCTGGTCCATCGGTATCCTGACAGGGTTCTCATGCTGGTAACGACCCAGTGTGCATCCTACTGCCGCTACTGCACGCGTTCGCGTATTGTCGGTGACCCCGGTCAGACCTTCAACCGCCAGGACTTTGAGATGCAGATCGAATATCTCAAGCGCACTCCGCAGGTACGCGACGTGCTGCTCTCTGGTGGTGACCCGCTTGTGCTGGCGCCAAAGATTCTTGAAGAATTGCTCACCCGCTTGCGTGAGATTCCCCATATCGAGATTGTCCGCATTGGTTCGCGCGTACCGGTCTTTATGCCCATGCGCGTCACCCAGGAACTCGTTGATATGCTGGCAAAATTCCATCCACTGTGGCTCAACATCCATGTCAATCACTCGAACGAAATATCCAAGGAACTCGAAGAAGCCTGTGACCGTCTTACCAAGGCTGGCATCCCGCTCGGGAACCAGTCCGTGCTTCTGGCTGGCGTGAATGACAATGTTCACATCCAGCGCAAGCTGGTACAGGATTTGGTCCGTATCCGCGTGCGCCCATACTACCTGTATCAATGTGACCTCGTCGAAGGCGCCGGTCACTTCCGCACACCGATCGCCAAAGGCATTGAGATCATGGAAGGTTTGCGCGGACACACCTCTGGCTACGCAGTTCCGCAATACATCATCGACGCTCCCGGAGGTGGCGGCAAGATTCCCGTCATGCCCAATTACCTTCTGAGCATGTCTGACCATAAGATCATCCTTCGCAATTACGAAGGTTATGTCACCACCTACGAAGAACCCACCGATTACGATCCCAGCAAGGCTGCCAAGTTCAAAGGCGAGAAACGTCTCGAACCCGGACAGGAAGGCGTGCATGGATTACTGGAAGGCAACCAGATGTTCATCAAGCCCGAAGGCTTTGACGAAACACATGACCGTCATGGCATCCAGCACCGTCTCAAGGATTCAAAGAAATGGCAACCGCTTGGCATTGGTGACGGCACATCCAAACCAGACGAGCAATAAGCAACTCAAGGAGAAACTCATGAAACAAACGATATTTATCCTGATGGCAGGCATCATGCTATTGGCAGCTTGTGCCCCGGCACCCGCTCCCGTTGCCACACAGGACCCGGCGGTGGTCCAGCAACAGATTCAGGAAGCCGTTGCCCTGACTGTTGCCGCGCAAAACGCGCAAACGGAACAGGCGCAGGCATTGATCCCCGAGCCGACAAACACCCCGCTTCCGACTCAGACCGAGGCTGTTCCTCCAACCCCGATCATCCCCACAGCGACACCTTTCGTGGTTGTTCCCCCCACATCGACTCCTGTCCCGGCTGTCAGTGGCGGCGGCAGTGCACCGGCAAAGCTGGAATATGACTGCACCGTAGGCGAAACCAGGCCATATGACAATACCGTGTTCAAGCCGAGCAATGAGTTCGACATCCGTTGGACCATTGTCAACACGGGAACAAAATCATGGCCCGCTGGAATGGATGTCAAATACTACAGTGGACCCAAACTGAGCCCGAACCTTGTTGTAGAACTCCCCGCGATGGATCCTGGTGATTCATACGTGGTGATTCTTGATGGAAAGGCTCCGTCCACTTGGGGCTTTTATGTAATGACCTATATCGTTGAAGGCAAACTCTGCTTCCCATACATCGCCATCAACGTGGAATAGCAGTAACCTGCCCAGTTCCATAAAGGCTTACATTGAATCGCAGAACACAATACCTGATGTGGTTCCTCGCCCTGGGGTTGATCATGGCGTGTGTACCAGCACTTTCGTCCGCGCCAGCCGTCCCGACGTTGGACCCGGGCGCGATCAACCGCATCATCGCGCAGACCGCGGGTGCCGCGTCCACACAGACCGCCGCGGCGATCCCCACATTCACGCCTACGCAAACCTTCCCCCCCACCCCGCGTGGAACGAATACACCTGAGCCGACCATCACAGAGACGCTTGTTCTCGTTTATGAAACGCTGACGATCTTTGTCATCCCGCCTGCCACGATCACACCCACAATTTCCAACAAGGATTATTTATGCCAGGTGCTCAACAGCCCGACAGACGGCACGATCTACAGTCCGCGGCTTGACTTTAGAGTACGATGGAGATTCAAGAACGTTGGCAGGCAAAAATGGGATTCCAGCACCGTGACTTTTATTTACGACCACGGCGACAGGTTCCACAAGACATCCAGCTACAACCTGGAAAAGACCATTGATGTGGGTTATGTTGCAGAGCTGTTTGTAGACATGCAAGCACCAAAAGACCCCGGCACTTATACTACGCACTGGGCGTTGAAGGTCGGTACGGAAAAATTTTGCAAGGTTACCCTGACAATTGGTGTGAAATAAAGTTCAAAAGATAAAAACAGTGACTGCTCAATGAGGCAGTCACTGTTTTTGATTCGATATATGCATCCGCCGCTGTTTTGCCCCCACATGGTTTCATGAAACCGGGGGAATTTCCTCTGTTGTTACTTCAGGCTTTTTGCGAAGAGTAAAGAAGCCAACGCCAACCGGGATCAGGATAAAAATTAAAGAAACACAGAGCAGAACAAATCCGACTGTTGGGGGGAGGCTGGAATCATTGAAATTGCCCTGACCAGCCGCAGTCAAAGCGCCGAACAAACAGAGGAACAGACCTGGACAACCACAAAGTACGACAGCAGCAATGGTGGCGATGATGCCGGTATTTCTATTTTGCATATGGAGCTCCTTGAGATGATGGGGGATGTTAAGAAGCAGGCGGGATGTAATCGATGGTATCGATCGTGGCAGGTTCCTCCTTTTTACTGAAGCGGAAAGTGAGCACCCCAACAATAATGGGAACAATCAGAAGCACTGCGCCAACGCACAACAATATTCCCGCACCAAGCATGACCTCTTCAGGTGTGGACGCTGGATTTTGCGCCATCACTTCGGGCATCTGTGCGCCCAGCAAGGCAAACACGCCCACACATATCAAGAGGCATGACGGAACACCACAGGCAAGCGCGGTGATGATCGTAAGAATTATGGCAGTTGTACGATTCATTGGTTCCTCCATGCAGCAGTGACCAGGGTGAGTATACATCCAAAGAACCGACAAAAAAAGGGCAGTTGGTTACAACTGCCCTTTGGGGTCAACTCCTCAGTTTCGCACCGACTTCATGTTCCAGCCGTTTGACGATCTTCTTGCGGATCGCGGCGGCTTCGGCATCGGTCATCGTTTTATCCGATTGATAGGTGAGACTATATGCCAGCGACTTCTTGCCAACACCGATCTTTTCATCTCGATAGACGTCGAACAGCTTGACGCTCGTCAGCACCTTGCCGCCCGTCTGACGAATCAACGCTTCCACCTTCGACGCCGGAACTGCTTCATCCAAAATAAGCGCGATATCCTCGAGGACAGGGGGCACGTCCGCGACGGGCTTAATACCATAGATCGGCGAGACGGAGCGCAACACATCGAGGTCAAATTCTGCCGCCAGGATGGGTGCATCGCGGACTTCATATTTATCCTTGACCAAGGGATGCAGTTCACCAAACACGCCGATGACCTTGCCGTCAATTTGGATTTGTGCGGCTTTGCCCGGGTGTAAGTATGAGACCGAGCCGATTGGAGCGTAGGTAATGTCTGTGTGGTGGAGTCCGCTCAAAAGGAGTTCGATGCGTCCCTTTATGTCAAAGAAATCAACATTGGGAGAGTCACTCACATCCCATGAAAGCGCCTCCCGCAGACCAGTCATCACAAGGACAAGTTTGCTTGGCTCGTCCGGCAGGTCATTTTTAACCGGTTTGAATACAGGTCCGATCTCGAACAACGAGATTGATTCAGCGCGCGCGTTCTTTTCCACAGACTCAAGCACAGAGGCAAGCAGACTTCGGCGCATCACGCGTCTTTCAGGCGCAGTAGGATTGGCGATCACAACATAATCATCGTACTGCTCAACACGACTCTCACGCTCAGGCGAAGTCAAACGATAACTGACGATCTCCTGCATTCCAAGACGGACGAGCAGATCGCGTACGCGTTCCTCCCACTCATGAACAGGATTGCCGACTTGCGGCGGAAGCGTATCTGACATGCGCGTTTCAGGGATGTTGTCATATCCATAACTGCGTGCAACCTCCTCAAGCACATCCGCGAGACCAACAACGCCATCACCAATATCGAGGCGATGCGATGGGGCGGTTACTCGCAACTGGTTATTGGCAATTTCACACTTGAACTCAAGATATGTGAGAAGTTCAGCGATCTTCTCGACCGTGAGATCGACGCCAAGCAACCGCTTGACATCCTGTGGCGTGACATCCACTACCGAATCGTTCGGTTGACGCGGATATTCGTCCACAAGTCCGGGAGCAACCACCCCGCCCGACCATTCCGCCATGAGTTGAAGTCCGCGCCTGACGCCTATCTCTGCCAGCGAGGGATGCACACCACGCGAGAAACGGAACGATGCTTCAGATGGAAGGTTGTGCTGCTGTGCCGTCTTGCGGATGTTGATGAAATTCCACGCTGCGCCTTCGAGCAGGATGTTTTTGGTCTTATCAGTCACTTCCGATTCCAGCCCACCCATGACGCCAGCGATTGACAACGAGCCAGCCTCGTCACACACCAAAACATTTGTCGAGGTCAGCGTGCGTTTCACATCGTCAAGGGTTGTGAGTTTTTCACCGTCTTGCGCCGCGCGCGTGATGATCTTGACATTCTTTCCACCAGCACGTTCTTTGAGAACATCATAATCGAAGGCATGCAGAGGTTCACCCTGATCGAGCATGGCGTAGTTGGTCGCGTCCACAATGTTGCTGATGGGACGAATCCCTGCCAGGCGCAAACGAAGTTGAGTTTTGTAGGGACTGGACTTGATCTCCACATCACGGATCAACCCAAGCACAAAGCGTGGATTGAGTTCAGGGTCGTTAATCTCGATGGAAACCAGTTTCTCCACCGATTCACCCTCGGTCTTGTATTCAATGGTCGGTTTCTTGAGTTCGCGTCCTGTCAATGCCGCAAGTTCACGTGCAACACCGATCACATTCGCATTGCGTGCCATATTCGGCAAAATAGAGATGTCCAAAACGGCATCGCCCATGTAATCCACAAGTGGCATGCCTACGGGAGCATCGTCATCGAGAATAATGATGCCTTCATGTTCCTCGGAAATGCCAAGTTCCTTTTCGGAGCAAGTCATGGAATAGGACTCAACACCGCGGATCTTGGCACGCTTGAGGGTTGTGAGGACCAGTCCCTCAGCGTGACCATCGTAAATGGTCGAGCCTTCCTTGGCGTATGCCACTTTGATCGGTTTGGGCAACTTGCCTGTACCTTTCAAATGGAAGATGTTCGGCGCGCCGGTCAGAACCACCTGATCTTTTTCACCATCGAACAGGTCGAGCAGGGTCAAACGGTCCGCGTTGGGATGTGGTTTGACTTCACGGATCTCCGCCACAACGATCCTGTCACGATCCCAGCCAATGCCACTGGTCTTGAACTCGTGTCGTTCGCTGTCTTTATATTCAGGCAGCGGCAAGCCCGCATATTTAATTTCATCTACTTCCAAACCGGCAAGAGTCAACTTGCGGGCAATGTCTTCGACGGAGAGTCCGTCCAAATCAATGTAATCTTTTAGCCAGGAAATTGGTAATTTCATTCCTGCCTCCTAGAACTGTCCAAGGAAACGAAGATCGTTTCCCCAGAAGTATCGAATATCGTCGATCTTGTACCGCAACATCAGCTGGCGTTCAGGACCCATGCCCCAGGCATAACCTGAGTAACGCTTCGGGTCATAACCGCCGTTCTGCAACACAACAGGGTGTACCATGCCGCATCCAAGAATCTCGAGCCAGCCCGAGTTCTTGCATACACCACATCCCTTGCCACCACAGACAAAACATTCCATATCCATCTCGGCTGACGGTTCTGTGAACGGGAAGTACGAAGCGCGGAAACGTGTACGCGCATTCTGCCCAAACATGCGATGTGCAAAGTCAACGAGAGTTCCTTTCAGGTCAGCGAAGGTAATGTTCTCGCCCACCACGAGTCCTTCCACCTGATTGAACTGTATCTCCGAGCGCGCCGTGATCTGCTCATAGCGAAAACACATGCCCGGCAGAGCAATGCGGATCGGTGGTGGGTTATCGGGGTTGGCTGCCGCGAATTCACGCATCGCGTGGATCTGTCCCGGCGATGTATGGGTGCGGAGCACAATTGGATTGTCGCCGCGCTCGCCCGCCTCCACAAAGAATGTATCCTGCATATCACGCGCGGGATGGTTCGGCGGGAAATTCAACATCTGGAAGTTGACTTCGTCCGTTTCCACCTCGCGCGATGTGTACACCTGAAAGCCCATGTCTGCAAGAATGTCCAATACACGGCGCAATTGCTGTGTGGATGGATGCAACCGTCCCACCTTGACCGCGCGACCTGGCAGCGTCACATCGAGTTGTTCTTCTTCAAGGGATTTCGCCAACGCAGCCTCTTGAATCGCCTTGGCTCTTTCTTCCAAAGCGGACTCGAGCGCCACCTTCACACGGTTCGCTGCCTGACCGACGGCTGGCCGCTCCTCCTTGGAGAGTTTTCCCAGCCCAGAAAAGACCTGCATCAACGGTGAACTGCGACCAACGTTCGCCACGCGCCAGGCTTCCAGCGCGGCTTGATCGGTGATCGAAGCTAACGACTCGAGTGCGGTCTTTTCAATTTCGTTCAATTGTTCCAGCATTCGTACCTCCAAATAATTCTGACCATCGACGATGACCGATTGACAATGGTCGATCGTCTACAGTCTATTTCCAGAAACAAAAACCTCCCGTCCACAATGGGACGGGAGGGGGATTCCCGTGGTACCACCCAAATTAGCCACTCAAATTGTGACTCGCTTAGTGCCGACTAACATCAGCCTCCCCTGTAACGCTGGGACTGCGGTTTGAACTACTTTCTTTTTCACTCAAACGGCTCGAGAGGGAACTTCAACTGGTTTCGGGCGAATGCGACTTTCAGCGTTTCTGTCACATCTCTCTGGCGGCTTCCGCCAGCCTACTTTCCTCTGTCAACGCCTTTTCTTGAATTGTTACTCTTTATTATCTGCAAAAATGGGGTGGTGTCAAGGCTTGGGTAAAAGCAGACAGGCTCAGGGTCGCGAGAACCGAACGATTTCCCTTTGCTCAGGAAGCATCTTTTCGGGCAGGTCATTCAAAGAAAAGAAACACGCTTCCAAGACTTCCTGCTCTTGAAGTTTCATTTCCTGCTCACGATCCTCAGGGTTGAGACGCGCTTTGAAGTACACATCCAATCGCAAGCGATATCCACTGACAACTTTTACAAGTTCTATATCTGCGATTACAAGCCCCGTTTCTTCCTTCAGTTCACGGGCAAAAGCATCCTCCAGTTTCTCGCCGCTTTTAACAATGCCGCCCGGCAACCCCCACACATCATGCACCCAATGGCGGTGACGCTGGAGAAGAATTCGATTCTCTCCATCCAACACCACGCCAGAGACGCTGACCATGAATTTGCTATTAAACAACCACAGCACCCACCATTGAAGGCGGGCGCTTAAACGCTTCCAAATCTGAAACAGGAGATCAAACAGCATTATGCAGGGTTCAACAATTCGATATTCGGTTCCAGTGGGATGCGCTCGATCAAATCAAGGAAATCAGCATCGGTCACTTCTGATTGAGGTTTATCCATCAAAGATAGAAGGGTCGCTTCCATAACATTGGTGCCGAAACTGCGACCTTCCAAGCGTGGCGTGACCGTGACAAGGATATGCAAGTTGCGCTTCTTCAACTCTTCCACGTTTTTAGCGGTGGTCGTATTTGTGACAATGATCTTGCCTGTCAGATCATCAGGCATGTATTGACGGATCTGGATGAAGTCACCGCCCAGAACTGTTGCCTGGTTGTAGTACTTGTCCCACTTTTGTTGCGGAGGTTTGTCCTGTTCGGCACCGAGGGCATAGAACCAGCTAAAAGGCATGTTGGTAATCACGGGCAATAAGATCCCCGCGATCAACCTCACCGTGGACAGTTTCTTAACCGGGATGGGGATCCCCAACGCGAACATCAGGTCGCCGATGGTCAGGTCAAGACCCGCATCCACCATCGCTTCACCCATACCGTAACGATCGACGGCAGTAGTGAGGAGTGCGGGCATCCCTTTGAGGGTTTTGTTCTCTTTTTCATTCAGATGTTTTTCGAGAGCTTGAAACGCGCGGCGCTCCAATATGCCTTTCACACCATTCCCATCCCCCACTTTACTGATCTTGATCGCCCTGCGGATGCGGCTGACATCGCGGAAGTAATATCGTCTCTTTCCCACCCGCAAAAAGAATTCCACGCCTCCCACGCCAAATGCGTCCACTTTGCCATCCATGTCTACGTAACGCTGGACGGCTTTTTCGAAGTCCCCGTCTGTGCCCTGTCGGGACAGTTCACACTCCTGACCAAGAAACGTGTGTTTCGTGGTGTGATCGCGTGATGAAGCCCCCACACTGATGGATAATATTTTTTTCATCTTGCCTCCGCAAGTTTTGAGATACGGGCGATTATACAACCCATCCCCTTTAACGGCATACTCCGCCATCGCAGGCGGAGCAGCCAATGACCAACTCAGAGGGAGGAGAGAGTTATACCCTTTCGGGTATTATGTATTTTCCAAATGGGCGTGTATCAACCCACTTAGTTTACGAAGGTTTGACATCGGGGTTTGTGCCACACCAGGCACAAACCATTTTGTCCATTTTGTTGCATTCCATGGCGTTGGAGCAACGGCTTGCAACAATTCGCGGGGGTTGGTCAGGGAGAAAATCAGAAGGGTATACAACCTGATTTTCCAACGCAATTTCATGACCAACGTGCTCGCAATAGCGGATCTTGCTGATCTTCCACTTTTTCTGAGCCATTCGACACCTCCAGTGTACGCTGGCATTGTATGACAACTAAAAGACGCCTGCCAGTGACAGGCGTCACAAAATGAAATGACAATCCACCTATTGTGGACATGACTTGCCCGAATTACTTTTGGGCCAGTTTATAGATTCCACCGCCATCTGCCACGAGATAGACTTCCCCCGCCTCATCCTGACCGAAGGAGGTGATGTTCGCATCCATATCGAACAGACGTTGAACCTGCCACCCACCATCAGACTTGATCAACCCCCAAACAATTCCTGTGCAATAGTCCCCATAGAAATAGATTCCACTCCATTCAGGCATGAACCCGCGATAGACATATCCGCCAGTGACCGAGCACCCGCCCTCTGCATGGCTGTATTCCGCAACAGGTTCGGTCAATTCAGGAGAAGCGCTTCCTTCGAAATCATGCATGCCCTCGCGCAGATCCCAGCCAAAGTTTAATCCGCCAGGGGAACTAACTGGCAGATAATTGATCTCCTCATACGTTCCCTGTCCCACATCGGCGATATAAAAATCACCTGTTGCTGTATCAAATGCAATCCGCCACGGATTGCGCAATCCATACGCCCAGATCTCATTGCCAAATGGGTTGTCGGCAGGGATGGCATACGGCTCGGCAGAGTCAACATCCAAACGCAGAATCTTACCGAGAAGATTGTTTGTCTTTTGTGCGTTGCCCATGGGATCATTCGCCGCACCGCCATCACCCAGACCCGCATATAAATAGCCGTCAGGACCGAAATCCAAGCCGCCGCCATTATGGTTTTGGAAAGGCTGGTTCACACGCAATAAATTGACTTCACTGGAAGGATTGGCAAGATTCGGGTCACCCGAAACTTGAAAACGTGAAATGAATGTATCACCCCCGCTGCCAGTGTAATTGACAAAGAAGTAACCGTTCTGTGTATAGTTTGGATGGAACGCCAATCCAAGCAATCCCATCTCGTTACTGTTATCATTTACCTGATCCTCAATGTTCAAAAACGGAGTTGCAATCAACTGTCCGTTTTCGATGATGCGGATGCGACCAGCTTTTTCGATGACGAACAAACGCCTGGAGCCATCCGCTTGAAGGTCAACGGGGCGTTCCAAGCCGGAGACGATGAGTTGCCAGATGAAATTGTCAGGGTTGGGGAAGGTGATTGCATCCGGCAAAGGTATGGATGATTCCGTTGCCGGGACATCTGTCGGAATGGCGGTGGAGGGCACCGCGGTCGGAATGGCGGTGGAGGGCACCGCGGTCGGCGGGGCAAAGGTTGGCAAGGTGGGATCAGGTGTCGGCGTGGAGGGAAGCGGGGAACCCAATCCACTACATGCAAATAATCCAGGCATTATCAATAAAATTAAATAGCGCCTTATCATCAGTCGTTCAAATCCGTTGTCTCTGCATCGATCACATCGTCGGCTTCATCCAGGTTGCTTTGCAGTTCATCCATATGCTCCTTGACGATAAGTGGTGAACAAAGCTCAACAAACAGATTGGTTCCGATCCAAAGGACAGCCGCATCATCAAGAACGCCGATCACTGGCAGAACAACATTTGGCGCAAGATCCACAGGTGAGACGAGGTAGGCAAGTGAAGCGAGAGGTAAAAGTTTCAAAAAGAAACTGACGCGGCGGTCTGCCATCAGCCGCCCGATCAGTTTGAGGCGCAGGACAAAATCGCGCAGCATGCCACCCTGCGGCACCATCAATTTTTTGGGTTTATTATCAGCCATGGATTTCTCCTTGTATCGAATCATTATACCCTTGCGGGCATGCGCATACAACTTTGCTTAATTTACGAAAAGAAGACAAGTGGGTTTCAATGTAAAATATTGGCATGCCTTATCTGGTTGACGGACATAATTTGATCCCCAAGCTTGGTTTGCGCCTGGACTCGATGGATGATGAAAACGAATTGATCGCCATCCTTCAGGAGTTTTGCAGGCTGGAACGAAAGCAGGTGGATGTATATTTCGACGGCGCGCCCACGCCTCATGCAGGGACCCGAAAACTGGGCACTGTGACCGCACATTTTGTTCCGCTGGGAACGACCGCCGATGATGCCATCCGCAAGCGATTGAGAAAGATGGGGAAAAGTGCAAAGAACTGGACGGTGGTCTCATCGGACAGGCAGGTTCAAGCTGAAGCACGCGCCGCGCAGGCAAATATTATTTCTTCAGATACATTTGCAAAAGATTTGAAGCAGGCACGTGCATCTGCACCCAAACCCTCAGAGGATCGAAAACTTTCTGAACAGGAAGTGAACGACTGGTTAAAGTTATTCACAAAGAGCAAAAAGAAATAGGAAGTTCGGGGGAGTAATTCAGACAATTTGTATCGAATTTCTAATCATAATTTAATGTCTTGAAAATCATTCAGGGGTATATTAAATATGTCGACACCTGCCCTCCCCTTTATTGGTATTAGGTGTCCTTGCCATCGCTTTGACCAGCATGCCCCCCCCATGCTGGCAGGGCGATGGTTTTTTTGCATCTACTCACATCCTTTGGATTTAAGAGAAGGTCTTATTGAGGGGCTATAATACAAACATGAAAACCGTTTATACACTCGTACAATCACCCGAGCATGTATACCCCGACCACCCTGAGAAACCAGGTCGGCTGGATATTCTGAAACCCAAGCTAAACTTATTCGATGCAGAATTACTCGATGCAAAACCCGCTTCACGCGATGAGATCAGCCTGATCCATCATCCCGGACTTGTATCCACGCTGGAAAAGGTCTGCCTCGAAGATGCCCCCGGAATCATTGACTACGCCCCCACATACGTGACCCAATCCTCATTCGATGATGCCCTGCTCGCGGCAGGTGGAGTGATCACCTGCTCACGTGCTGTCATCAACGGAGACGCAAAGAACGCCTTTGCCATCGTCCGACCGCCGGGGCACCATGCCGAGCCAGACCGCGCCATGGGTTTTTGCATCTTCAACAACATTGCCATTGCAGCAAAGGATGCGGTTGACCACGGATTGGATCGTGTGATGGTCATTGACTATGACGCACACCATGGCAACGGCACGCAAGCTGCATTTCTGAATGATGAGCGTCTGGCGTTTGTGTCCGCGCATCAGTGGGGAATTTATCCCGGCACTGGCTGGCTCACAGACGCACCACATGCGAGGGGACGGATCGTGAATGTTCCACTACTTGCTTATGCCGGGGATAATACTTACGAACAAGTTGCAGACCAAATCTTCAAGCCGTTCGTTGAATCGTTCAAGCCGCAGATGATCTTCATCTCGGTTGGGTTCGATGCGCATTGGAATGATCCGATCACAACGCTGGGACTCTCCACGCAGGGATATTTGACTTTGGCGAAGAAAGTTGTCGCTTTGGCGGAGGAACACTGCCATGGCAGGATCGTCTTTGTGCTCGAGGGCGGCTATGACCCGGTCAATGTGGCAAACGGGGCGGAAGCGGTCTTTATCGCTGCGACAGGTAAAGGTGAGTCCGAGGCGAACGATCCAAATCCGCACAAGGAACCGGATTGCGAATCCAGGATCGAAGAAATACGAAATAGGCATGGACTCTCGTGAGTCATCTTTTATAATTGCCCCAACCTAATACCAAGGAGTCGATCATGGCACGCAGACGAACTCTCGGATTTGTCGAAAATGAATGGACCTGTCCGAATTGCAGTACACGCAACAAGGGCACTGTTAAGGCATGTGAGAATTGCGGGGCGCCTCAACCTGAAAATGTACAGTTCGAGCTCCCATCAGATAATAAATTTGTAACAGATGAAGCGAAGATCAAAGCCGCACAGGCAGGCGCGGACATTCACTGCGGATTCTGCGGCACGCGCAACCCTGCGACTGCCGACACCTGCTCACAATGCGGCGGGGATTTGAAAGAGGGCAAGGCACGTGAGGCAGGACGGATCATGCAGGCTCCACCTCCCCAACCGAAGGTTGTCAAATGCGCAAGTTGTGGAGCGGAAAATCCCGGCACGAATTCCACTTGTTCGAATTGCGGCGCGGCGCTGCCGAAAGTTCAGGCGGCACAGGCTTCTGCCCCACAACCCGCGATGCCAGCAACCCAGTCAAAGGCAAAGAAAAAGATCAGCCCTGTGATGATCGGCGCCATTTTGGGTTTCATAGCCCTTTGTTGTATCGGCATTTATTTCGTTTTTGGTCGCACCGCCTCCACCGTGGAAGGGACAGTGACCAGCGTGCACTGGGTGACGAACGTCCCCGTGGAAGAAGTTCGGGCAGTGGATTATTCAAACGAAAAAGGCAATCCTCCTTCGGATGCTTATAACGTTTCGTGCCGTGATGAAAGCCGCGATATCTGTGAACAGAAGACAATTGACAAAGGCAATGGTTTATCAGAAGTCGTGGAGGAATGTTATACTGAAACTGAACAGTATTGCTCCTACACCGTGGATGAATGGAAAACCATCCAGACATACACGCTCGAAGGGAATGATCTAAGACCTACTTACGATACGCCAAACATCACAAGCGACCAACGCATCGGCGAGCAGACCGCTGAGTTCACCGTCAACTTCTCCACCGAGGATGGGAACAAGGTCTATTCACCAGAAACCGTCTCAACCTTCCAACAGTTCGATGTTGGCAGCACATGGACGTTGGAGTTGAATCTCGTGGGCGGTGTAAGGGGCGTGGAATAACATGCCCTCAAGCGGACAGTTGAACTGTCCGCTTTTTTTATTGGAAGGAGAGACCGCATGGAATGGGATGAGAAGAGGCTACCTGAAGAATATATTAAGCTGGGATTCGCCATCGAAGAATACCTGCCCGGCTATGTCGATTCATATTTCGGACCGGACGAATGGGCAACCCAGGCGAAACAGGATGGAATACTTCCGCTTCAAAACCTGACCGAGAGAACTGCCCAGCTTGCGAGGATCATTTCCCAGGCTGACGGTATGGACGCACAACGCAAAGACTTTTTTATCCGGCAGGTCACAGCCATGCAAATGAGTCTGCGCTTATTCAGCGGGGAGAAAATTTCTCTTGCTGAAGAGGTTAAGGCACTATATGATATTCAGCCCGATTGGGTAAATGAATCACAATTCGAAGAGGCACACAAGGAACTGGAGGCTCTCCTCCCGCCCGGAGATTCCCCTGCCGAGCGTCTACAGGACTGGAATCGTTCGCTTGAAATTCCCATTGAAAAGGCAAAGGAACTGTTCCCTTTGGTCGCCAAAAGGTTGCGGGAACTCACCCACCAAGGATTCAACCTGCCTGAAGAGGAAGATTTCACCCTTGAATTCGTTTCTGACAAACCTTGGGGAGCCTACAACCTGTACCTCGGAAGTTTTCAATCACGCATAGATATCAATATTGACCTGCCCATACGGGTGACCGTGCTGGCAAACCTCATCGCGCATGAAGGTTATCCGGGGCATCACACGGAACTTACGCTAAAAGAGCAGAATCTCGTCAGGCAGAAAAACTATCAGGAACACACCATAGCCCTGATCAACTCTCCATCCTGCGTGGTCGCCGAAGGGATCGCCACCTCCGCCCTGGAAACGATCCTGACCGATAGTGAAATGGAAGAATGGTATCGCCAGGATCTCCTGTCACACGCAGGCAAACCACATATCGATCCCAAAAGGATAATGGAA
>CAYTDB010000079.1:0-22442 GCA_964436455.1 uncultured Anaerolinea sp.
CAGCAGGCAAAGGCACGCGGCGGAATTGTGATTACGGTCGCAACGGATGGGGACGAACTGGTCGGCAGCATGGCAGACCATGTGCTGTGGGTCCCTGAAACACCATGGATGCTCTCACCTGTGATTACCGTACTTCCCCTCCAACTGTTGGCATATCACATCGCTGCCCTGCGCGGCTTGGACGTGGACCAACCCAGAAATCTTGCCAAGAGCGTGACAGTGGAGTAAGTCAGTTTTTGTGACGGGGTTCTGCGCGAACCCCGTCACAATTTTAGTACCTTTAGGGGAGAGAACATAACATTAATGTAGGGCATATTGATATGCAGCAATCTACCAAATCGCTTAAAATAAAATCAGAATTCATTCTCTGGACTCGAGCAATTGCAGAGCCAAACGTTATTATTTTTTATTTCGGCATCCATTTTTTTTCTTTTTTTCGAAATGGCTCAAGAGAATAGACATAAGGAGTTCGGAATGAATAAGATCAATTCACAAAAAGGACAGGCGCTGATCCTGATCGCCTTCGGGATCGTGGCGCTGATTGGTTTCACCGCCCTGGCAGTGGATGGGGGACGCGTCTTCTCCGACCGAAGACACGCGCAAAACGCTGCCGATACGTCCGTACTGGCTGCAGCACTCGATTACATGCAACAGTCCAAGCAAAGCAATGCCAAAGACCTGGCAAAGGCCAAGGGCTTGGAACGCGCCATCAGCAATACCTATGATAATGATAGTGACAGCACCGTGGTCGTTGATTTCTGCGGTGACGTGGTCAGCACCGACCCCTGTCTGGGGCTGCCACCCAAGGCAAATCCTGCCCAATACATCAGAGTTAAGATCTCTTCCGATGTTCCTATGACCTTTGGGCGTGTTGTAGGCAGGAACATGGTCACAAATAAAGTGGAGGCGATTGCAAAAGTCGTAATCCCGGTAACTACAACATGGTTCGAGGGCAGGGCTATGGTTTCCACCATGGAAGGTTGTAAAGGAGCGGATGGTCCCAACAACCCATTCACAGTCGGTGGTAACGGCACCACAATTGTGAACAACTCCGGAATCTTTGTAAACTCAACCTGTTCCATAGCCTTTGTTGATAACGGCACCAGCAACCTGGTTACCACTGAGGATGGCGTATGTGTTCGAGGAGGTATTCAAGCGGGTGTTAATGGTGTTACTCCCCCACCAACAGGGAATTGCCAAGCTGTGGATTTTAATATGGATGATTTCCCGGAGCCCTTTACCAAACAAGATGAAAACACCTATTGCGCAACTGCAGGAACCATCACTGACAAAGGTGGATACTACGAGGCAACCCCCGGTTATTTCAATAAGACTGACAGTAAGACTTTCCCAGATGCAAGTCCAGCTGGCACGTTGAGATTAACAAAGGGCGTTTACTGTCTTTACAACGGGTTAAGTCTAAACGCGTCATGGGTCATAACCACTGACATCAATGGCAATGGATTACATGATGCCGATACAGAAGGTGCTTTATTTTATGTTCCAAGCGGTGACGTCACATTCAACGGCGGGTCCACTTTAACCGTTCACGCCATCAGTTCCGGCTTGCCAACCAAACTACTAAACTATTTGTTCATCATTCCAAAGTCAAATGACGCGAATGTTTCAATCTCTGGAAACAGCGGCTCACAATATACCGGCGCTGTTTTTGCACCCACGTCACATTGCCAGTTGGATGGGTCAGGCAACACTTTCAGTCTTGATTCCCAACTCATCTGTTATGACACCGAAGTCACTGGTGCCGGTCAAATCAGCATTTCTTATACAGGACCCAACAACCCGATCGTAACTTCTGAACCCACCATGGAATTGACCAAGTAACGGTACGCGAGATTTGTATTTCAAATGGTCACGGTGTTGAACCGTGACTTTTTGATTCTTGTTTTAAAAGTTTATAAATGATTACAAAATTCCCGTAATTTAGATATATAATATCAGTATGGATTGGTCTAATGGGGGAAAATTTGTCATAGTAAAAGGAGTTTTGCCATGAAAATGTTCAGATCTGAAAAAGGGCAAGCCTTGATATTGATTGCTTTTGGGATTATTGCCCTGATCGGTTTTACCGCATTGGCAGTGGATGGTGGACGAGCTTATGATGAAAGGCGTCATGCCCAAAATGCGGCAGATACCGCGGCGCTGGCAGGGGCATTAGCCCATCATCAAAAGGAGGATATCATTGCAGTAGCACAGGACCGCGCCGCGTCCAATGGATATGTGGACAACGGTACTACAAAAGAGGTCACTGTCACAATCACCGACATAGCAGAAGGTTCCGGCATCTGCCCCGGCGATGCTGCCGGAAAGGAGGTTGAAGTCACCATCCTCACGGTAATCGATACCACCTTTACCCGAGTCCTCGGCAGGCAAACCATGTCGAATACGGTTACCGCAGTCACACGTGCGTGCGGATTTATACGGGCACCGTTATTTGGCGGAAATGCAATTGTTGGATTAAAACCATCATCCGGAAATTGCGCCTTTGACACGGGCAACTCGAATGCTGTGCACTGGAAGATCACCGGAGGTGGCGTATTTTCAAACGGCTGTGCCTACACAAAAAACAGCGGCACCACCACATTGGACTCTGGTGAATGTGTTACCGCGGTTGGCTCAGCCAGTGGTTTCACCTGCCAACAGCCGAACAAAACAACACAGGCTATCAAATACCCGGACGATGTACTTGCGAAAATGCCTCCCAATCCCTGTGATGGCACTCCAGGGGATGTTGGAATTCCTCAACAGGCCGGAATGACAACCTTCTCCAACGGTATTTACTGTATTTCCGACATGGATGCATTGGATAAAGAAGATATCGTGCTTAGCAATGCCACTCTTTATGTCACCGATACGGTTTTTAACCTAAAATTTGCAGGGTCGGGCGGTTTTTATGGAACTCCCACCATCACTGGAGACTATTCAAATTACTATATGATCATTGCCTACGACCCAACACCCTGCCAAAGTTTTACCGATCATAATGCACAGGTCATTGAATGGAGAGGCAATGGTTCTGGCAGTTTTTCAGGCACAGTCCTGGCTCCCTCTGCCTGTTTGGATCTGCGTGGCAACGCCGATCAATCTGCCATGAACAGCCAGATCATCGGTTACATTGTTGGTTCCAACGGTAACGCGGAAGTTTTTGTCAGTTATGAAGAGGATGAAAATCATCTGGAGCCTTTCAATCCAAGTATGACTTTTGAAAAATAAAGCTCTACGCGCGAATCAAAAAGCGGCGCATTCAAACGTCGCTTTTTGATTCACCTGTATAATACAGCCCGATATCAATGCCAAGGAGGCAGCCACATGCGCCCAGATTGGGACTCATATTTCATGAAGATCGCCTATGCCGTATCCGAACGCAGCACCTGTGACCGTGCCTTCGTCGGCTGTGTGCTGGTACTGGACAAACGCATCCTCACAACCGGATTCAACGGCTCCCCTGCCGGGCAGGAGCATTGTGACGAGATCGGTCACCTGATGGTGGATGGACATTGCGTGCGCACGATCCATGCTGAGACCAATGCCATCATTCAAGCAGCATTGCACGGAGTCTCGACCAAAGGCGCAACCTGTTATGTGACGCATCTCCCTTGCATCAACTGCACCAAAGCACTCATCAACGCCGGCATTTCCCGCATCGTATATAGTGTGTCATACCGCACCGATGAGAATGCGATGAATTTTTGGAAGGCGGCAGATATCGAAGTTGTGCATAGGGAATTCCTACCTGAATAGACAGAGCATCATCAACAAAGAGCCGCACAGTTACGTGCGGCTCTTTGTTGATTGAAAGGATGTTACTCAGCCGGAATGACCATCCAGAGGATGAGGTAGATCAAGATACCCGGCACACCACCTGGGATGAGCGCAATGACCAATGCCAGGCGGAACCAGAATGAACTGATGCCGAAGAATTCAGCAAGTCCGCCACAGACACCAGCTACGATGCGATTACTTTTGGATCGGCGCAAAGCCCGTTTTTGATTGGTTGTCATTTTTTTCAACTCCTTTGTCGGTAATTCGATTCAATATACGGAGGTTGTTCAAAAAAGTAGCATGGAATTTTGTCACTCGGTTTTGCATACGGATACCAAATGACTTGAGGGTAAAATTCCATCACAACCTCATAAAAAAGGGAGAAGTGCCATGGAAAACAAAAGTTCGGCGTTACCGACGCATGCACAGGTGGTGATCATCGGCGGCGGGGTGATCGGGTGCAGTACGGCGTATCATCTGGCAAAGTTGGGGTGGAAGGATGTGGTGATCCTCGAACGCAGGCAATTGACGTCGGGGACAACCTGGCATGCAGCAGGATTGATCGTGAGCGGGGGGTTCGGATCTGAGACGTTGATCTCGATGGCGCATTACACGCGCGAGTTGTATAAAAATCTTGAAAAGGAAACAGGCGTATCGACAGGCTTCAAGCCGATCGGGTATGTGCAGATCACAAAGTCGGCCTCGCGCTTGCGGGCACTGCGCAGACAGGCTAGTTTTGTACGAGCATTGGGGATTACGGTGAATGAAATATCGCCGAAGGAGTTCCATGATCTCTGGCCTCTGGCTGACCCGATGGGCGTGCAGGCTGGTTTCTACACTCCCGAAGATGGACGTGCCAACCCTGTGGACGTAACGATGTCGCTGGCGAAAGGTGCGCGTGATAACGGAGCCCGAGTTTTTGAAGAGACAGAAGTGACGGGGATCAAGACAAAGGGAGGCAGGGCAACGGGAGTTGTAACAGCCAAAGGGGAGATCGAAGCGGAGTATGTCGTCAATTGCAGCGGCATGTGGGCAAGGAAGGTCGGGGAGATGGCGGGGGTCAGCATCCCATTGCAGGCGGCAGAACATTACTACCTTTTGACGGAACCCATCGAGGGAGTCTCGGCTGATTTGCCTGTGCTCGAAGATGTGGATCGGTATGCGTATTATCGTGAAGAGGTCGGCGGGTTGATGCTTGGGCTGTTCGAGCCTTTCGCCAAGCCGTGGGGGACAAAGGGCATCCCGCAGGATTTTTCATTCGGTGAAATTCAACCTGATTGGGATCGGATGATGCCGTTCATTGAAACCGCCATGGAGCGTGTGCCTGCTTTGCAAACGGCGGGTGTGCGCAAACTGTTTTGCGGACCCGAAAGTTTTACACCCGACATGACCATGCTGTTGGGCGAAGCGCCTGAGTTGAAGAATTTTTATGTCGCTGCGGGGATGAACTCGCTGGGAATTTTGTTGGGCGGCGGCGTGGGACAGGTGCTGGCACAGTGGATCATTGACGGCATCCCGCCTGTGGATGTCAGCGACGTGCACATTGACCGCATGCTGCGTTTTGAGAACACGCCGCGCTATTTACAGGATCGCACTGTCGAGATTCTTGGTTTGATGTACAAAGAGGCGTTCCCGAACTCGCAATTGCATACGGCACGCGGCGCACGCAAGTCCATTTTGCATGAACGGCTGGCAAAGGCTGGCGCCTATTGGGGCAATGCGGCGGGATGGGAGTATGCCGAGTGGTTCGCGCCCGAAGGCATAGAACCAAAGGTTGAGTATTCCTGGGATCGCCAGAACTGGTTCCCATACCACGAAGCCGAACACAAAGCCTGCCGTGAAAATGTCATTCTGATGGACCTGTCGTTGATGTCAAAGTTCCTTGTGCAGGGGAGGGACGCGGAAAAGATTCTCAATCGCATCTCGACCAATAACGTCGCGGTGCCTGTTGGCAAGATCGTGTATACCGAATGGCTGAACGAACGCGGCGGGATCGAAGCGGATCTGACCGTGACCAAAGTTGCGAACGAAGCCTTCATGGTGATCTGCTCCGACGCGGCACACCGCCACGTGGAAACCTGGCTCAAGCGTCACATCCCTGAGGATGCACATTGTTTCATCACGGATGTGACATCGGCGTATGCGATGATCAACCTGCAGGGACCGAAGAGCCGCGAGTTGTTGAGTCGCGTGACGGATGCTGATCTATCAACTGAGGCCTTTCCATACATGTCCATGCAGGAGATCAACGTTCATTATGCAAAGGTGCTTGCCTTCCGTGTGACGTACCTCGGCGAACTTGGGTATGAGTTGTACATCCCCACCGAGTTTGCGCCGGCAGTTTTCGATGTGTTGATGGAGAACGGCAAAGACCTTGGCGTGAAGAACGCAGGCTTGCAAGCGCTCAATTCACTACGAGTTGAGAAGGCATATCGAGATTACGGTCACGATATGGATGTTACGGAAACGCCGCTGGAAACCGGACTTGGCTTCATCGTCGATTTTGAGAAACCAGGCGGGTTCATTGGAAAAGATGCATTGAAACAGAAGCAGGCTGAAGGTCCGATGAAGAAGCGCTTTATCCAATTCCTATTGGAAGACCCTGAGCCGTTACTGTTCGGCGCGGAACAAATCTATCGAACCGGCAAACGAGTCGGATATATCCGCTCGGGCGCGTATGGATTCACGCTGGGCGCGTCGGTCGGGCTGGGATTTGTCGAGGATGATGAACCCATCACGGCTGATTACATTGCCAATGGAAATTTCGAGATCGAGATCGAAGGCAAATATTTCAAATGCAAGGCATCTTTACGCCCCCTGTACGACCCCAAGGGGGAACGGGTAAAATAACAATTGGGGAGGCGAAAGCCTCCCCGAAAAATCTACCCACGAAGGTATAAAACACCCATGATAGTATGACCTACTCAAACCATGTACGAAAAGAAACACTCAAGTCCCTGTCCAATGTAATTCAATCTCCCTACTGGCTGGACGACCCGAATCGCCCCGCCCCCGGACCTACTCTCACAAAAGAGACATCCACCGACCTCCTCATCATCGGCGCTGGCTACTCAGGCTTGTGGACAGCCCTGCTTGCCAAAGAGGAAAACCCCAATCGAGACATCATCCTACTGGAAGCTGGTGAAGTTGCCATAGGCGCCTCCGGGCGCAACGGCGGCTTCATGGACGCATCCATCACGCACGGGTTCAGCAACGGACTCTCGCGCTGGCCTCGTGAACTTCCAACCCTGCTCAAGATGGGGTTCGAAAACCTGAACGAGATCGAAGAGACGCTCGAACGCTACAACATCGAATGCGACTATATGCGCACAGGCGAGATCGGTGTTGCGACCGAACCGCATCACATCGATGAGATGAACGAGGAGTTGGAACTCGCCAAGCCATACGGTCTCAACTTCCAATTTTATAATCGCGACGAACTGCAGTCGATTGTCAAATCCCCCATCTTTATTGCGGGGTTGAAACATTCTGACGCATCCATGGTCAATCCCGCGCAGCTTGCTTGGGGGTTGAGCAAAGCCGGTCTCGATCTCGGCGTGCAACTCTATGAAAATTCTCCCGTCACCAAACTATATGAAGACGGGGATTATGTCATTGCCCACACACCCAATGGTCGCGTCCGCGCCAATCGTGTAGTGCTGGCAACCAATGCATATCCTCCTTTGTTGAAACAGCTTTCGTATTATATTGTCCCGGTATATGATTACGCCCTCATGACCGAGCCGCTCACGCCTGAACAACGCGGGTCGATTGGCTGGCACGGATGTGAAGGCCTCAGCGATACAAGCCGACAATTCCATTACTTCCGCGCCACGGTGGACGGTCGCATTCTTTGGGGCGGCTATGACGCAGTCTATTATTGGAACAATGGTTTCGGGGCGCATCTCGAAACATCACAGGAGATGTTCGGAAGATTGGCGGAACATTTCTTCCAGGCATTCCCGCAGCTTGCAGGGCTGCGCTTCTCACACGCCTGGGGCGGCGCCATCGATACGTGCTCACGGTTTGCTCCCTTCTGGGGGACTTTCCATCATGGGAAGACCGCTTATGCGCTGGGATACACAGGCTTGGGCGTTGGAGCGACCCGCTTCGGAGCAAAGATCATGCTCGAACTGCTCGATAACAAAAAGACTGAACGCACCGAGCTCGAATTCGTGCGCACCAAACCGCTCCCCTTCCCGCCTGAACCGTTCCGCTCGATTGGCATCAACCTGACGCGCTGGTCCATGGAACAAGTCGACCGCAACGGCGGCCGCGAAAACATCTGGCTCAAGACGATGGACTGGCTTGGACTGGGATTCGACTCGTAGGTTCCATCCGCGACGCGGCACAAAATTTTGATAGGCAACCAAGGAACATTTCACTCCTTTATTTCGTCAACTTTGACATGAAGGAGTGAAAATGAAAAACAAATCGTTACTGTCTCTACTGCTTGTTATGCTGTTTGTGATTGCCTGTGCGCCGTCGGTTTCACCTACAGACGAGCTGCCTGTACCAATTCCCACTGAAGAACCAATTTCCGCTCCAGCACCGACCGAACCCGCGCCGCAAGCCGCCCCCCCTGTTGTCACTTCGTGGAGGGCAGTGCGCGATCCGCGTTTTGGGTTCGGATTTGCGATCCCGTGCTGGTGGTTGACCAACCCCATATCCACAGACGGTGCTTTGTATACGATCAAAAATTATGACGATGCCTATTTTAACGCCAATTCGTCCAAAGGTTTTTGGGATTGGCCCAATGGCACGCTCAAATTGGATATTGTTGTCATGGAAGGCATCGAGCCATCATTATCCGACACGGACGCGTTTATGCAACAATTGGATCCCACCATGACGGGTCTTGTTTCATCAGAACAAATTCAATATGGCTCCCATTCGGTTACAGTTTTGACACTTTCCAACATCAACAACCCGGATGAACCTAATACAAAATTATTCTTCTTCCGCTTTGCACCAGATAAGTTGCTCTTGATCAACCCCATACCACAAAGCATCATTGAGACGCCAGATTTTCAGGCACTACTTACATCCATCGTCCTTACTCAGGATGAGATGATTTCACTTCCATTCATCACCCCCGCCCCTGCACTCATCGACGCATCCTGCGCAGGGTAATCATAAAACAGGAACACAAACGCAAGATGTTATTTGTGTTCCTGTTTTGCATTAACTAAAATCTTCCTTCAGAATCTTCTCCATCGTTTCCAACAAAAACTCTGCATTGGATTGATCGAACGGCATTGGCGGGCGGATCTTGACCACGTTGTGATAGGGTCCATCCGTGCCGAGCAGGATGCCGTGGTCACGCATTCGGTTGCAGATAAAGCCTGCTTCTGCTGCGGCAGGCTCAAGCGTGGAAAGATCGTGGACGAGCTCTAGTCCGAGAAAGAGTCCTGCGCCGCGTGCGTCTGCGACCTTGTCGTATTTCCCAACAAACGATTTCAGTCCATCCAGCAATTGAGTCCCCACGCGCAGGGCATGTCCCTGTAAGCCTTCCTCCTGCAACACATCCAACACCGCCAAACCGACCGCGCACGAAACGGGATTGCCGCCGAACGTGGTGAAATATTCCATGCCGTTGTCGAAGGATTCAGCGATGTCGCGCCGCGTGATCACTGCCGCAAGCGGATGACCGTTGCCGATGGGCTTTCCCAACACGACGATATCAGGCGTCACATTCTGCATTTCAAAACCCCACAGATGCTTTCCAACCCGACCGAAACCTGTTTGCACCTCATCGGCAATGCACACCCCCCCAGCCTCGCGGACATAACGATACACATTGGATAAATATCCAGCAGGGAAAATGATCTGCCCGCCAACACTTGGCAGGGACTCGGCGATGAAGCCCGCAAGTCCGCGACCTTTGGATCTCAACAACTCAACAGTCCGTTTCACATACGCGGCGTATTTTGCTCCCGCAATTGGATCGTCCGCTTTGAACTCGCCGCGAAATACATCAGGGATGGGAATCTTATGCACCCAATCCGGCGCGCCGGTACCGCCTGGTCCATCATGCTTGTAGGGACTGATGTCGATCAACGATGTGGTATTGCCGTGATACGCAGCCTCCAAAACGATCATATCTTTTTGTTTTGTGAATGCCCGTGCCAAACGCAACGCCAGTTCGTTTGCTTCACTGGCCGAATTGACAAAGTAACAAATCTCCAGTGATTCGGGAAATAACGAAGTCAGTCGTTCGGCAAATCGATTAATGTTGTCGTGTAAGTAACGTGTGTTTGTGTTCAACACCCTGATCTGCTTATCTGCCGCCTCCACCACGCGCGGATGGCAATGCCCGACATGTACCACATTGTTGTAAGCATCGATGTATTTCCGTCCCTGTTCATCGTACAGATATTGCATCCACCCTCTCACGATCTTCACGGGAGAGCGATAGGCGATACTCAGGTTTCCCCCCAGACGGTCACGACGAACTGCAAGCGTCTCATCTTTTGTAGGAGCACGTTTTGGAAACACCTTTTTGGGAATGTTGAGAATCAAATTCGGGTCGGGACAAAGATTTAGCCAAAGACTTCGTTGACTTGGCAATGCCACCCCTGGAAAATCCGTCCCCAAGTCAAGCAAATCAACCATGACTTGAAAATGCAGGTGCGGAGTCCAGCCGCCGTTTACATCTGCGGAACCGATCGCGGCAAACTTTTGTCCCTTCTTGATTTTTTGTCCTATCTTGAGTTTCTTCAGCGACTCACGTGTCAGATGACCATACAGTGTATAAAACTTTAGTTCTTTATCAATATCATGTTCCAATACGATCACGGGACCATAATCCTGTGGCGACGCATTGTCAGCAAATGCCACTGTCTTTCCGTCCAATGGCGCCAGGACAGGAGTTCCGACCTCCGCAAACAGATCAATCCCAAGATGGACTGTCCGTGTCTCGTCTGTGGGAGCAGCGCCAGTGGCAAAGGCAGGGGATGTGTAGATGTAACGCGCCTCATCGTATTGACCGATGCCTACACACGCACCTGCCCCTTCCATAACGGCGTTCAGCCGTTTTGTCAATTTGGGTTCGTCCTTTTCACGCGGATCACCCTGCAAAATCGGACTTGCGATTCCTAGGTCAAATACAACCAAGGGCTCGCTCCGCAGATCTAAAGGCAGTATCTGGTCAAAGAATTTTGAATTTTTCTTTAGCCATCTTGTCACTTTGGAAGAAGACTTGAATGGAGACAACCCGCATGCCTCACGGAAGGTTGCTTCGACAAAGCGCGGGTGGATCACAGTCAACTTTGGCAGTGTGTTCCGAATGGGCTGCTGGCTGATCACAAGATACTCATTGTCAGGTTTGCTCTTTTGCTGCTCCGCGGCAATGCATACGCTCATACACAGCCTCAAAGTGACCAACCCAAACAGCGCCGCAATCTCATTCTCCGTTATCGCAAAGGATGAGTAATAACCCCGAACGATCTCCGCCGCGACTTGCAATGGTCGCGGCTTATCAAGAATTGCATATGCAATAGCGATGGCTAAATCGCCGACAGTGTATCCATACACCATGTCGCCCAGATCAATGAATCCAGTCACGGATTGGTTGCGGGAATAGATGTCCGTCCCGCCGCCGACCAGCACATTGAAATCATTCGCATCGTTGTAAATGGTGCTCTTTCGCAGACGTGGCAACAAAGGCAAGGTAAATTTCTCAAAGTTAGCTGTCAACTCCAGGACCATTACACGCAGTTTTTTGTCACGGACCAGTTTCACATTCTTCCTAATAATCTCCAGCCCGTTCGCAAAATTCCAATGGAAGTCGCGATGCAAGGCAGGGTGATCGAAATCCTGCAAGTCTTTATCCAGTTTTCCTAACTTCTGTCCCAAGTCGAACATCATCTCAGATGAATGCCGCTTCACATTCCCCATCGGCGTTCCTTCCAGGTATGTCACCAGACGTACAAAGTGCTCCACCCCGTTTAAAATTGCGTTCTCTATCTTTTTGCCGCGCAATGACTCCACCACCTTTGGCAAAAGCCCGAGTCCGATCACATGTTCCATCACATGATTTTGTGCATCCAGCATTTCCCGCTGCTCAGTTGCATTTGCGATCTTCAATACATATTGCACCCCGTCAACGTTCACCAAAAAATTCTGGTCACGTTCGCTTGGTAATTCATGCAATGTCCCTTCCAAACCATACACTTCCTTCACCAACTCTGCGGCTTCCTTTACACCCAACTTGGGCGCATATTCAACCACCGACATTTCGCCTCCTACCTTGTCACAAAAATGCACATACCTTGAAATTTTTCGATCTTCGCGATCTGCTCCAACTCGTCCCCAAACAATTCCTTCAACAACGCCGCGTCCATTGTACACAACTCAGGTCGTTTTGCAATGATCGCCGCATAGGGACAATGCCCAAACAGGATGCGCGGTCCGCCTGCACCCGCTTCCCAACGGGCGTGATAATTCATCTGATTCAATTTCTCGACGATGAGATTCAATCTCTTCGCAATCGGTTGACTGGCAAAATTGGAGTCCCCAGCCAGAAACTTCGCCACCACCTCCATGCGAACCTTTGTACCTGCATCCGCCAACAGAGCATGACTCAACGCCGACAAATTATCCCCAAACGCCGCCCGTGGAAGGGAATAAATCTTCTCAGGTCTGCCTCGTCCATCGTGCCCACGCACCGAAGCCATCTCCAACCGCCCATCTGATGTCAACACCCGCAGATGATATCGCACCGTCGCTGCGGACATTTTCAGCGAACGCGAAATTTCCCGCGCGGAGGCGGTGCGGTTCTTGGTGAGGCAGGTCAGAACTTTTTGGCGGGCGGTCATAAGGGTAAGAAAAATCGTTCGAAACTGAATCATCTATCGTTAAGTGCAAAGCGGGTTTGTCATCCTATCGAGGTGATTATACTCACTTTCTTAATTTTATAAATATATTTTTATATAATTCAATTGACTTTGAAGGCTCCAAAGGTATAATCAGCAATTGTGATAGAAAGCACCAGAATTACAGGAATACAATGACCCTTACCTGGGAAACAACCTACGCAATCGCTTTAGAGTTACAAAGGCAGCATCCAGACATCAACATCGAAGAGGTGACATTGAAACAAATCCACGATTGGACAGTAGGACTTTCGGAATTTGAGGATGATCCCGCCCTTGCGAACGACGACATCCTTTACGCAATCTATCAAGACTGGTACGAGGAGTACATCAATGGATAATGAAAAGTTAAGTCTCCCCCAATACGACATTCCTGAAGACATGGAAAGTGTTGTAGCCATCACCACGCTCGACCGCCTCTATAACTGGGGACGTCGTTCGTCCGTGTGGCCTCTCATGTTCGGCCTCGCCTGCTGCGCCATCGAAATGATCGCTGCGCAAGCCGCCCGGTATGACATGGCTCGCTTCGGCATGGAAGTCATGCGCCCCACCCCGCGTCAAGCCGACATGATGCTCGTTTCCGGCACGGTCACCAAGAAAATGCTGCCAGCCATCATCCGCCTCTATAATCAGATGCCTGAGCCCAAATACGTGGTTGCCATGGGCGCGTGCGCATCGGGCGGCGGACCTTTCAAGGAGGGGTACAACGTTGTCGCAGGCATCGATAAGTTCCTGCCTGTGGATGTCTACATCCCTGGTTGCCCTCCCACCCCGCAAGCCCTGATCGCAGGCATGATCAAACTGCAAGAGAAGATCGACAAGGATTCCCTCAAGAAGGTTCGCTGGTATCGCAAGGGTCCAGACACTGTTGAAGTACCGCTTCCCATTCTGGGACCTGACTTGATCGACCCCCGCCGCAATGCTGAAATCAAAGCCGCCGCCGCAGTTAAGGAAGGTGCATAATGACCGCTCCCGCTTCAATCCAGACCGTTGACCTGGTCGCGCGTTTCCCGGGCGTTGTCACCGCTGACGAACGCCCGGGCTACACCGGGTTCATCGTTGCAAAAAACAATCTTGTGGAAGTTGCCACTGCCATCCGCGATGAATTCGGCTTTGACCTGCTCACCGCTGTTACCGCCGTGGACTACCTCCCCGACAACAAAATGGAAGTGGTCTACCATGCCTACAAAACCACCGGCGGTCCCGGTCTCGTATTCCGCGTTCAGGTCGAACGTGTGGACCCGATCGAAGTCCCGTCATTGATCGATCTGTATCCCGGCGTTGACTTGCAGGAACGCGAAGCCTGGGACTTGATGGGCGTCAAGTTCACCGGTCACCCCGACCTGCGCCGCATTCTTATGTGGGAAGGTTATGAAGGTCACCCACTCCGCAAGGACTGGCATGAACCGTTCTACGAAGAAGATGCCAAGCCGTTCAAGAGCCGTTGGCCTGAAGGCAGGCATACAATGGCGGAGGAAAAGAATCCGTTCAAGGACAACGTCAAGTTCCCGCAAAACTTCGATCCTGAAAAATGGGTTCCCGAAAACGAAGAAAGTCTCTATGCCTCCCTCAAACGCTACACTGTTGAAACCGAAGACGGGATGAACACAGACCGCATTGTGGTCAACATGGGTCCACATCACCCGTCCACACATGGCGTGTTCCGCGCTGTGCTCACACTTGACGGCGAGACCATCGCCGGTTTGAAACCAGTTGTTGGATACCTGCATCGCAACCACGACAAGATCGGTGAGCGCAACACCTTCCTGCAGAACATGCCCTATACCGACCGTCTCGATTATTTCAACTCGATGAGCAACAATCTCGGCTATGCCATCACGGTCGAGAAGTTAATGAATATTCCTGTTGCTGAACGCGCTGAATATATCCGCGTGATCATGGCAGAACTAAGCCGTGTTCAGAACCACCTTATCTTCATCGGTATGCTGCTCAACGACCTGGGCGCGATGTATACTCCCGCTCTGTATGCCTTTGAAGAGCGCGAACTGATCCTCGACATTTTTGAAGAAGTGTCAGGCGCCCGCATGATGTGCAATTACCTGCGCTTCGGCGGTGTGGTTCGTGATCTCACACCAAATGCCTTGCACAAGATCAAAGACCTGGTCTTCGATCGTCTGGCTGCCAAGACCGATGAAATGGAGCGCTTGCTGGCTGAGAACGAAGTGTTGGTGGCTCGTTTGACAGGCATCAAGGTTGTGGATGCGGAGACAGCGGTCAAGTACTCTGTAACGGGTCCTGTTCTGCGTGCCGCTGGTGTGCCGTATGATATCCGCCGCGCTGACCCATACAGCATTTATGACCGCTTTGACTTCGATGTGGCAGTCCGCCACAACGGCGATATGTACGACAATTTCATGATCCGCATTGACGAGATCCGTCAGTCGCTTCGGATTTTGGAGCAGGCTGTCAAGCAGATTCCCGATGGACCGATCAACTCCCAGAAACCGCAGTATCAGGTCCGGGTCCCGGCAGGTGAGGCGTATGGTCGCATTGAGTCACCCAAAGGCGAGCTGGCATTCTACGTTGTCTCGAACGGCAAGCCGAATCCGTGGCGCTATCACGTCCGCCCTGCTTCATTTGTGAACATCACCTGCGTTGAACAGATGTGTATCGGCACAAAGATCCAGGATTTCGTGGCACTGCTCGGTATGCTCGACATCGTGATGGGCGAGCTGGATCGCTAAGAGGAGATGAAACATGTACGGTAAAGGTATTCTTAAAGGACTGAGCGTTACCTGGAAGCGATTCTGGAGTACGTATCTCGAAGACATTTCATGGATGCTGAGCGGCAAGAAGCGCTACTTCACCGAGGAAGGCATCAAGCATCGTTCGAGCAAAAAGGCACGCGGCATCTTCACGGTGCAATACCCCGAAGAGAAGTTGATCACGCCGGAAGAATTCCGCTTTGTGCCGTTCCTTGTGTATGATGAAGGCGCGGAAGGCAAAAAGGAGATTCGTTGTACCTCCTGCGGCATCTGCTCGAAGGTTTGCCCGCCGCAGTGCATCTGGATCGTGCGCTCGAATGACCCCAGTACGGGTCGCCCGATCCCCGAGCCGACCGAGTTCTACATTGACGCCGACATCTGCATGAACTGCGGTTTCTGCGCCGAGTACTGCCCGTTCGACGCGATCAAGATGGACCACGATTTTGAGATCGCTTCATATGGTCGCAATATCCACAATCTTGATAAATTGCTCAAGCCTGCTTCATATTACGCGAGCATTCGCCCGGAAAACTATGCCCGCGAAGAGGAAGCCCGCAAGGCAAAGGAAGCGGCAAAAGCTGCAAAGGCAGCCGCGAAACCGGCAGCATAATTAATCAAGGTAGGGGCGGGATAATCCCGCCCTTATCATGTAAACACCATTTATAATAATCTAATGACAAACAAAATCACAAAAGAAGCGATATTGGCGGCGCTCAGCAAGGTGCAGGAACCTGAATTGCATCAGGATCTGGTCACGCTGAACATGATCCGCGAACTGGAGATCAAGGGAGACAAGGTCTCTTTTACTGTTATGCTCACCACACCCGCCTGCCCCTTGCGTGGAAGGATCGAATCAGAGGCAAAGCAGGCTGTGATGTCTGTGGAAGGTGTGCAGGAAGTCACCGTCAAACTGGACTCGGATGTGCCGAACGATGGTCGCATGCGCGGGCTGGTCAACATGCCCATCCGTAACGCGATTGCAGTCGGTTCTGGCAAGGGCGGCGTCGGCAAATCCACAGTGGCTGTCAATCTGGCGGTGGCGCTGGCAAAAGCTGGCGCACGCGTCGGCTTGATGGATGCGGATATTTACGGTCCCAACATCCCGACCATGCTCGGTGTGGAAAAGCTTCCACCGCCAAAGGAACAAAAATTATTACCCGCCCAGGCTTATGGGATCAAGATGATTTCGATGGGGTTGCTTGTAAAAGCCGGTCAGCCGCTCATCTGGCGCGGACCGATGCTCAATTCGGCGATCCGTCAGTTTTTGGGTGATGTGGAATGGGGCGAGCTTGATTACCTGATCGTAGACCTGCCCCCTGGCACCGGCGATGCGGCTCTGTCACTTGCACAGGCTTTACCCCTGAGTGGCGCTGTGATCGTGACATTACCGCAATTGGTTTCGCTCGAAGATGCGAACCGCGGACTTAACATGTTCAAGACACTTGATGTGCCCATTTTGGGCATCATCGAGAACATGTCCTATCTGGACCTGCCTGATGGCACCCGCATGGACATATTCGGTTCAGGTGGCGGCGAACAACTGGCGCAGGCGACCCAGGAAAATTTCCTCGGCAAAGTACCGATGGATCAGAATGTGCGTATCGGCGGTGACAGCGGTAAGCCAATTGTGGTCACCCACCCCGACTCACCGGTTGCCAGGTCACTGACGGAGATCGCTCAGAAGATCGCGGCACAGGTTAGCGTAGCAGCTTTGAGCAGCAAGAACGAGATGCCCATCAATATTGTGGAATAAAGTCAAAAACAGCAACCAAAAGACCTGACGAATTTGCAGCGTCAGGTCTTTGTAATTTAAACCGTCGGTTGATTGTAATTGAGTTGTTGTAATCCCCCATCACACTCATGGGTATACTTGCAGCACAATGACCAAAAAGCAGAACCCGGAAAAAATTTCCCTCCTACAGCTTGCCTTCCAGGGACTGGACAATGATGAACTGCAGGAAGTGGCAGATCTGACAGAATTCCATACCTATCCACCGGGATACGTGATCTGCCAGGAAGGTGCATATGAAGATGTGCTTTACATCATCGCGGATGGCAGTGCGGAAATCACCAAGAAAATGATTGAAGGTGAGGATGACCGTGTTCTGCGATTGGCACGTCGGGGTGATGTTGTAGGCGAGATGGCACTGATCCAAAATGCGCCACGCGCGGCAACTGTGCGCGCCTCAACCGAATGCACCGTGCTGGAAATGGAAAAACAGGATCTTGAGACGATATTGGCTCGCAGTCCGCGTATGGCAATGGATATCATTCGCATCACACTGGACCGCATCCGTGCCAACGATCACAGACTAATCGATGAACTTCAACGCTCCAACGCGGTCCTGCGCCAACTCGACCGCAACAAACTGGAATTCATCCAGGTCGCCGCGCATGAACTCCGCACTCCGCTGACGGTTTTAAAAGGTTATGTAAACGTATTACACTCGATGTCGGGCATCAGCGCGAATGCATCTCTTGAGGAAGTGCTCCAGGGAATCCTCAAAGGCACCGACCGTATCCATGAAGTGGTCAACCTGATGCTGGATGTGACGCGCATTGGCAACGAGACTTTAAAGATCGCCAATGTCCCCGTTCCATTGAAACGGATCATTGATGATCTGATCCATGATTTCGAAAAAGCGACCACTGAACGTAAAATCAAGATTTATCCCCAACATGCTGAATATGTACCCACCATCAACGGCGACCCTACACTGATCGAAAAGGCTCTTTACCAGTTGATTATTAATGCCATCAAATATTCGCCTGATGCCAGTACGATCATTATCACCACACGTCCAGCCATCATAAACGAGAACGAACCCGGCGTGGAAATCGCTGTGCGCGACCGTGGCATCGGATTGGATGCTGAACACCACGAACTTGTCTTTGAAAAATTTTATCAGGTGGGCAGCGTAGCCATCCACTCATCCGGGAAAACATCCTTCAAGGGCGGCGGTCCGGGGCTTGGACTTGCCATCGTGAAAGGCGTGGCGCGTGCCCATGGCGGTAAAGTGTGGGTGGAAAGCGCAGGACATGACGAAGTGAATTTCACAGGCAGTACGTTCTATGTGCAATTGCCCCTCACTCCGCCAGAATAGGTGAATGGAATGATTTGACAGAGAAGGTCCGTCAGGCTTTTTAGGCCAACACAAGGGAAGGTGTCAATTGGCTAAGGATAAGAACCCGGTGTATTTGTCGGCTCAGGAATTGGAGTTTCGCTTGGCTGAGGGATCGGTGTGTTACTAGGTCCAATCGCTGTCTCAGTCAGCTGGGGCGGTTTTGGTGTAATCGAAGGTTTCGGCGTAAACTTCGGCGTGTTGGTTGGCATGACAGGCGTATTCGTGGCTGACGGGATCAGTGTGTTGGTTAGGGTGGGGTTAAGGGTGTTGGTTGGTATCGATGCAATTGTCGCTGTTGGGAAGATAGTTGGAGTATTTGTGCGGGTGGGTGTATAGATGGATGTAAACGTTAGGACAGGTGGAAACGTGACTGTCCGTGTTGGCGTGGGAGTGGAGGACAGGCTTTGACTACCTGATAGAGTTACTGTCGGAAGACCAAGTGAACCGGAAACATACGTCAGGGTGAGTGGAAAAGTGGGCGTCGGGGATCGCGATAAGGTTGATACTGACATTGGGGTATTGGTTAATGTAACGCCATTAATGACCTCGTCACCGCTGACTGGTATGATCAAGGCAGGGGTTGGGGAAAAGAAGAGTAGAGCAAAAGCCTCTTGTGTAAGCGAACGATCAAGAGGTGTAGATGTGACAGTAAATCGGGGTGCGATAACGATATCAGCATGAGTCTCGGGTCTCCCCCCCGCAATTATGATAGGCAAGCCTAGTGAAAGGACACACGCGAAGATGAGTGTCACCCAAACGACAGCATCCTGTGTCTTTGTTTTCATCTGCATCCTTTCTTAACACCTACCGATAAGGGCCTGCAATTTTTCAGATTATCAAGGCAATTAATGAACATATGCTCCATCGCCAAACGTTGTCGATGTCACTAAACATTATATTATCGTTTTGCGCAAAATTCTATATTTTGAAAAGTTCATCAAAATGAAAAGAAAACCTATGCGAATGTTCTTTACCGAACAGTTGAGTTGACTCCAATGTTGTAATGGGGGGGTAGCCGCGAATTAATGCGGATTCATGAAAATCAACCATTCGTGACATAGCCATTCAGGACAAGAATGGCGTGATATGGGGTAGCGAATGCGGAAGGAAAAGTATGAACATCAGCCGAACGAAATTCCCAAATCCAGGGCGGTAAGGACAATATCAGAATCCATGGGCACCATTTTCATCCTGCCCATTGCCTCTTCGATCGGCACATACTTGACGTGCGGCGGGTCGAGCGCAACCATGATTCCTGCCTGCCCCTCCTCCAGGGCACGGACAGCTGCAGCACCAAATCGCAGGGCGGTGAGGCGATCGAAGGATGTGGGGGAACCTCCACGCAACAGGTGACCAAGGACAACCACACGCGTCTCCTTGCCCGAAATGGCATGGATCTCAGCCGCCACCTTCTCGCCGATACCACCCAAACGTTCAGCCCGTCCCGCTTCATGCTCAAGCACTGAAACATGTCCACCCTTTGGCTTGGCGCCCTCTGCCACCATCACAATGGTGAACTTGCTGCCACGGCTATCACGTTTGTTGATCTTTTCGACAACCTTGTGGATGTCATAAGGATGTTCCGGGATAAGGATTGCATCCGCCGAGCCAGCCAACCCTGCATGGAGCGCGATCCAGCCGCCATAGCGTCCCATCACCTCGACCACCATCACGCGACCATGTGATGCCGCCGTCGAATGCAAACGGTCAAGCGCTTCGGTCGCAAAGCCGACAGCTGTATCAAAACCAAAAGTGACATCCGTCTTATCGAGATCGTTATCGATTGTCTTGGGGACCGAGATCAGGCGCAGCCCCTTCTGCTTCAGCACGTTTGCGATCGCCAGCGAGCCGTCACCACCGACCGAGATGACCGCATCGATGTGATGCAACTGAAAACCGCGCACGATCTCGTCACTGCGATCCACCTCCTCCATGGTTCCATCAGCGCGTGTTATGGGATATCTGAGAGGATTGTTACGGTTGCTGGTCCCTAAAATGGTGCCGCCAAGATGTGTGATCCCGCTGATTCTTTTACGGGTAAGTGGAATCAAACCTCCCTCCGGATACTCCTCCGGTGACATGATCCCGTTAAATCCATCACGTACGCCGTACACTTCCCAGCCGCGCTTTATGGCAGAGATCGCTGCGGCACGGATGACCGCGTTCAAACCGGGAGCATCACCGCCTCCGGTGCTGATGGCGATTTTTTTAATTGGTGGATGCTGTTGTGTTGACATGAATATTCTCCAAAAAATAATTGCTTCTAAGTTGGATTATTGTACTCCCAGTCTTTAAGCTTTGATATCGGCAGATAAGATCTTCACCCGAAAATCTGGCTGGGGAAATGCGTTAGTTTGGTCTTACTGATGTAAATTTTTTTCCATCTTCATGGCAGATTAACTGGATCGTGTTCTTGCCGGAAGCCGCCGCCAACGGCACGCTCCCGCCCGGCTCCACCCATTGCCCAGCCATGTAGAAGTGACCAAGACGCGGCAGGGTTTTCGGAATTCCCTTGATGAGCATGGGCATGGTCTCCTTGGTCATTAACCAGCCACACGTGGAACCAAGCCAGTTGCCGGTGTAGCGTTCGTAACTGAGTGGCGTGGCTTCGTCCACGAACTCGATATCCTTTTTGATGCCGGGATGCCAGCCTTCAAGATGATCCACAATGATGCCGGAGACTTGCGTCTGCTCGGTATCGTACAGGCGGCGTCCATAGATACGCTGCCAATAGGTATAGTTCGAGCGGACAATGACCTCCACGACCGATCTGCCTTCCGGCGCAAGGGATTTGTCAAAACAGTAATGCTTGACACCGATCTCGTGACGAGGTTCACCCGCCACAAGTACGGGCTCATCAAGTAAATATGTAACCCAATGCGGTTCTGTGGACAGGTCACGCTTCACGCCCAGGGAAATCTGCATCATGCTGTGCGTGGCAAGATGTCCATCGTACATCTTTTTGATGCGCTTATCAGCATAAGTGCCATCGAGCATATCAAAGATGGTGCCGCGCCCGTCACAGGCGGAGATGACATAATCGGCATGGTGTATTTCGTCGTTGTACAGGCGGACGCCCACCGCGCGGTTATTTTCCACGAGGATCTTTTCCACTTGTGCTTTGTAATGGATTTCGCCGCCAAGATCGAGAAACTGTTTCTCGATCGCACGCGCAAACTCTAGCGAACCGCCGACAGGAAAACCGGCGTTACCCGTGTGCATGTAAGCCAACAGCGACATGCCCATCATGACCGGCGCTTCGTCCCATGAGAAGATCTGGGGTATGGCTTTCCGTAAGAACGGATTCTTGAACTTATTCGCAAATTCACCTGCCGATAAATTGGACCACTTCATAACCGGCATGAGATATGGCAGCATGGCCATGCCAAGATCGCGGTAATCATACGTGTTCATTATGGCGCGCGGTTTGCGGTACATGGCAGACATGTCGAACTTTGTGAACTGGCGGATGCCGTCGATGAAGGAACGGATCAACGAGGCGTCTTCCGGGGCGAGATCAAGCATGTGACGCTGAAGCAGGTCAGGGTCGGTGTGAACCGTGAGGGTTTTCCTCCCATCCGTGATGCGCTGGTATTCGTTATGATTCACCATCATACGGTTTTGCACAGCTCCAAGATCCTCCCACATATCGTAAAAGGGCTGACCTTCCCCCGACCCGAACAGGTAATGGATGCAGCCATCGAAGATGTAATCGCGGCGTTCCCAGGCAGTACACAGACCGCCGGGCAGGTCATGGAGTTCGAAGATGGTGGTGCGATAACCGTTCATACGGGCATAGCAACCCGCGGCAAGACCGGCAATTCCGGCGCCAATAATAATGATTGATTTTTCAGGTGTGATCTGGTTGCGCATCAGGATTGATTTCTGAATCGTTCAGCCCATTATTCTTCAAAAACCTGCCGCTTTACAAAAGG
>CAYTDB010000080.1:0-21972 GCA_964436455.1 uncultured Anaerolinea sp.
CTCGTTCCCATCGCGCCATCGAAGACAAGTACTTTCTTTTCGAGGGCGTCGAGGTAACGGCGGTTGGTGTATTTGCGATTGGTCATTAAGATGGTTCTCCTAAAGTTTTATCCACAGATTGCGCGGATTGTACAGTTTTTTTTCAACTGGTCGTCTCTATACTTGGCTTCAATATACTCGATTCGATCCTTGAAACGTTCATCAAAACCAAACATTAAGGAATATGCTGCTTCAAACAGTGGGCGTGCTTCGATGCGTAGTTTCGTCCGTCGTAGGAGTGTAGGATCATCCTTGATTTGGTAATGTTTCATCACGGATTGAAAGAATGCATTTCCACCGTATTCCACAATGTTCTGAAAATCATGAGCGGGATCGTTGATGGTCACATCGGCAAAGTCAATCACGCCGCTGAGTTGTTGTTTCTCCTCGTCAAAAAAGACATGGTCTTCAAGGGCAAAGTCACCGTGGATGACCCTTGGTTCAAATACTTCTGCCATCATCTGTTCCATACAAGCCAGCGCATTCTGGCGGGCAGACGCAGAGAGCATGGGTGCTATCTCACCTCGAAAGCGGTTGATAGCCTGTTGGTGATAACCGCTCCAGCCTTCGGTTACTCCCATGTGCCTTGCTTCATCCACTGGGAAGGTATGGGTGGCTGAATGGAATTGTCCGATCTGTTGGGCAATCCTTGCCTGGGTTTCTTTCGATAGACTTTGAAACAACTCAAGATCCAACAACATGCCATTGATCTTTGGATATCCAACGAAATCATCTCCACTGTATTGATGGTCAGGGACAGGCAGCGGGGAGATGGTTTTGAATCGGGCAAGAAATTCCTTTTCAACTTGCAAAGCTTTCTGGGAAATCTCGTTCCGTGGGAAACGGAACATCCATTCGTCGTTAATTTCCAAAACCAGAAAATCATCTCCATGTTCGTGAGTAAGCACGCTGAAGATTTCAAATGGAACAATGCTCTCGATGGTTACAAGATGTTTGTGTGTTCTGATATCCATTTTGTTCATAACAAAATCGCCTCTCAAACGAGAGGCGACACGCAAAGCGCATATCATCTCTCATCTCCCAGATGTACGGGCGACATACATCGTCCTATAATCTGCCGAAGTTGGCACCTTTTTTAGCTGTCAGCTTTTAGCGATTCGCGTTTGATTTTGCTTATCGCTAACGGCTATATGCTAACCGCTAACGGGTTGCCGAAGCGTCATTGGGTCGGTCCCTCAGCTTCTCTGGATGAGTAAATCCGTAAATTGTTGTCGCTTTATATCATGCAGATGGATGCGTGTCAAATAAATATTCAACATTAAATCAGAACGTGATGCGGCTATTCTTCACCGTCCCACGATAATAATGAGCGTTGTAGAACAGAAAAAACAACTAAAACGGGAACTGTTGCCACCACCGAAGCAGCCATCAAAAGCGACCAGTTGGTCTTGTCCATTTCCTGGAGTTGGAGCAGACCAACGGGCAGGGTATATAACGATTGTGAGCGAAGGTAAAGAAGCGGATTGATAAAGTCATTCCAATAAAAGAGAAAAGCCAGCATGCTCACTGCCATCAATGCAGGGCGTGCTAATGGAATGGCAACATGCCACCAGGTTTGAAATAAATTCGCACCATCCAATTCAGCGGATTCCAATATGGCGCGGTCTGTGCGGCGGAAGGTCCAATAGAAAAGCAAAATAAAGATCGAGTTGGTGCCCATCAATGCGGGAACGATCAAGGAGTAACATGAGTTGGAGATGCCCAGGTTTGACAAAAATAAAAAAACGCGTCAGCCAGAAGGCGGTGGCGGGTATTATTTGCAGAAAAACGGCCAGGATCAGCAAACGCAAACGGGCATGTTTTCCCAGCATGGACATGCCAAACCCAGCCCATGAGGCAATGACGAGAGTGAGCAATATCCCACTCGTCGTGACAAAACCCGAATTGAAAATATAACGTCCAAACGGCAGGATTTTGAAGATACGAAAGTAATTCTCAAAAGTGGGAGATGCAGGAAGCCATTCAAATCCCTGAGGTGGGAGAAGCCCCGGAGCCCGGAGAGATGATGAGAACATCCACCAGAGCGGCATGAGGAAAAGCGCAGTTATTGAAAGCGAGATCAAGTGCCACAAAATTTGGGTATAGCATCTATTCTTCATCGAAGCCCCATCCTTCGAACAGGAAATAGACGAACAACACTAATGCCAGTGTGCAGATAAAGATCATCAACATCACTGCGGCAGCCTGCCCGAACCGGAAACCATCGAAGGCATATTCGTATGTCAGTTGCGGCAGGAAGAAGGTTGAGTAATAAGGACCGCCCCGGGTCATGATGTATGCCGGTGTGAACGTGTTTTGAACGGTCAGAACAACGTCACGTATGCTCAGTAATACCAGCCAGGGTGTAATCAACGGAAAAGAGACGGATGCAAATACCTGCCAGCGGTTTGCGCCATCCACATGCGCGGCATCATAGATTTCGCGTGGGATGTGACGGAGTCCCACAAGGAAAATAACAAATCCCTCCCCGATTTAAAAAAGGGACACCAGAATTAAGGAGGGGAGTGCCCAGGTTGAATCCGCAAGCCAGGGAGGAGTAACCCAACCCAGGGTCCGGAGTGAGGCGTTGAGAGGTCCATAAAGCGGATTGAGGATCCAGGTCCATGCCAGGGCGTATGCCGCATCCGGGATGACGGTCGGCAGGTAGACGGCGGCACGATAGAAGCCGATCCCTGTGCGCGGACGGTGATACAACAAGGCTAATCCAAGGGCTCCCAGAACGCGCAGAGGTACCGCTTCAATGATGAAGATCAGGAATTTGAAATTATCCCAGCCAATGTAGACGGGATTCGACAAGCCGTTATATCGTGTGAAGGCAATGAAAAAGGAGAGAATTGCCGGGAGCAAAAGCAATAGCAAGGCTCCCAGCAAGTAGGGGGTGAGTAATAAAGAGAGTTGAACGCGACGTGAGTGGATCAATTATTTTATGTTGAAATGTTCTCGAGTGCGTTGTACAGCGCGAAGCATGGCATCGTAGGCATCCGTTTCGCCATAGAAGCCGCGTGCCAATTCTTCGGAGGCGGTGTCTTCGATCTCAGCCCAATTGGGATGGATCGGCAGAGCGCGGATGGTTGGGATCACATCCAGAAAGACCTGACTGCTGGCAGGCTTGGCGTTGGGGTCCAGAAATGCCGGTGGGTTGGCAACTGAGATCAAGGATGGCACGGTGCGTCCGGTCCCTGCCACGATGGTTTGACCCTCGATCGAATTGGCATATTCGATGAACGTCCAGGCTGCAGCTTTGTTCCTGGATGCACTTGGTATACAGTAAGCGTCGGCGTGCAATATGGTGGCTTGTGTTTTGTTCCGGGGCAGGGGAGCTACATCCCAATCGAAATTTGCGGATTCACGATAGGTGGGAACACCGCGGCGACTATTGAAGAACATGGCAAGACGCCCATTAGCGAAACGGCTTTCGCTTTCTTCGGATGCTTCCTGCTCCGCATTGGGGGCAACATGATACTCAGTTTGCAGGTCGAAGACGAACTTTCCGGCATCCAGAGCGTCACTGGTATCAAGCATGAGTGTATATGGATCGTTTTCATCATCCACAAGCTCCCCGCCAGCCTGCCAAACGAACGGTGCCACGCGGATAAGAGACGGTTCAAGCCCCACCCCGAATTGATCCCTGACCCCATCGTTATCCAAATCTTTTGTGAGCGCCTGCGCGGCGGCGGGAAAATCATCCCATGTCCAATCATCGGCTGGGTAGGGGATGCCCGTCGCATCGAACATATCCTTGTTGTAATACACTACAAGATGAAGAAATATTTTGCGGGATGCACATCAATTCGCCCTTCAAAATATAAGGCTTGACGGCTTCCTGATAAAAATCTTCTTCTTTGATCAGAGATGATTTCTCGAGATAGGGTCCCAAGGGTTCGAGCGCACCGGTGTTCGCAAATTCTGCATGGCGCCGGTAATTGATGAATACCACATCTGCCGGGGTTCCAGCCACGAGATCAGCAGCGAGGCGTTTTCTATAGTCCGATTGACCAGGAACCTGAATGACCTCCACTTGAAAATCCGGATGACTTTGTGAGAACGAATCGACCAATTTTTGATCGGCAGCTAATTCGGCTGGGTCGCCAAATACCATGAAAGGAACATTCCCACCCGGGGCTGGTCGGCAGGAAGCGAGAAGGATGGCGGTTGTCACGACGAGGAAGAAGGCGGAACGGATTTTCATCTCTGCACCTGATGGAAGAAATGAACTACGCGTCAGAATATTATCATGAGGGGTTGGCATGAAATTTGACCGGTTTTGACAATACATGATAAACTCTCGGATAAGGAAAACCTTAATCGAAGTGAGAAAAGTAGAGCCGATTTCCTCTTTTGACAAGATCAAGCTCCTTGCGGACTCCCGCCGCATGGACATTCTGCGCCTGCTGATGGCTACCCCCGCCACGCTCACGCATCTCGCCCGGACCTTGAAACAGTCCCCTGCCTGGATCCGTCATCATATTCTGACGCTTGAATCTGCCGGCTTGATTGAGATCAGTGAGGTCCGCAAGACTGGCAAGGTGATGGAAAAGTTCTACCGTGCCAAATCGGACGCGTTACTCTTGCAGGAAGTTATCCTCCCCAAAACAAAAAAGCCTGCGGTCATCTTTTCAGGAAGCCACGACCTTGCCCTTGAAGGGATTGCAGGGCATCTGGAAAAACACGTTACGTTGTTAAGTCTGCCCGTAGGCTCATTGGATGGACTTGTCAATCTCAGGCAAGGCTTGTGTCAAATTTCAGGCTCGCATCTTTTGGATGTAACAGGGGAGTACAACACTCCGTTCATCCGTCACTTGTTCCCTGATCGGGATGTGGAAATTGTCACACTTGCATACCGCACGCAGGGATTGTTATTGGCAGACGGGAACCCAAAGGGGATAAAAAGAATCGGGGATGTTGCCAGCCCCAATGTCCGTTTTGTGAACCGTAATGCGGGGTCAGGGACGCGTCACTGGTTCGATTCTGAAATCCGCAGACTCAAGATCCCATCTGAAAAAATCAACGGTTATGACAAGGAAGTGAAGACACATACTGAAGCCGCCGATTTGATCGTTGCGGACAAAGCGGACGCGGCGTTAGGTCTGCAAGCCGCAGCACACCAACAAGGACTAGACTTCATCCCCTTGTTCGAAGAACGCTATGACCTTGTCCTGCCACGGACGAATGAAACCATCCTTTCGCCATTGCTCGATTATTTGCAGACATCTACTTTTCGCATTTCACTCGCATCACTGACAGGCTATAACACCGCACACAGCGGTGAGCAAATTATTTTCTAGGAGGTCGCAATGAAACTCAGTGCACGTAATGTGCTTAAGGGGAAGGTCGTTAAAATTGTGAAAGGGGCGGTGAACTCAGAGGTTACACTTGAACTACCTGGCAAGGTTCAAATCGTTTCCATCATCACCAACGAGTCCGTCAAGAATTTGAAGCTAAAGAAGAATGCAGTAGCTTATGCTGTGGTCAAAGCTTCGAATGTGATGATTGCGGTTGATTCGATGGGAGGATGAGAAGCTCCTCTTTTTTTTTGACCTTTCGGATAAGAAAAAACTTAACTGTTCTGTGGAAATGACGCTGGATTACCAGCGATGTTCAAATTCCAAATTATGGAGAAGATTATGAAACATACATCCTGCAACTTGTTGATAACCCTCCTGTTCGTGCTCTCCCTGACATTGGGTGCTTGTGTGCCTGCTGCCAGGCCTGAACCTGCAGAGCCTGTTGCACCCGCCAACCCAACTCTGATCCTTGCGACGACCACATCCACGCAGGATTCAGGCTTGCTCGATGTGTTGATACCCATGTTCCAGGAACAGACTGGCTATACTGTCCAGACTGTTGCAGTGGGAACGGGCGCCGCGCTTAAGATGGCAGAAGAAGGCAACGCCGATGTCCTATTGGTTCATGCGCCTGCTTCTGAAAAAGCCTTGATGGACGCAGGCTGGGGCAAGGACCGTATGCTCGTCATGCACAATGACTTCGTAATCGTTGGTCCTGCCGATGACCCTGCGGGGATTAAGGGAACAGCCACTGCTGTTGAAGCGTTCCAGAAGATTTTTGCAGCGGGTTCGCCTTTCATCTCGCGCGGCGATGACTCAGGTACAAATAAAATGGAGATCAGCTTGTGGGGCAAAACTGGCAACGATCCGAAAGGCGCCGAGTGGTATGTTGAGTCAGGGCAGGGGATGGGTGCCACGTTGACGATCGCATCTGAAAAACTGGCATACACCTTGACCGATCGTGCAACCTATCTCGCAAACAAGGAAAATTTCAGCATCGGGATTTTGGTCGAAGGTGACGCTGCATTATTGAATGTGTATCACGTCATCACGGTCAATCCCGAAAATTGGGAGAACGCAAATTATGATGGCGCGATGGTATTTGCCAAGTTCATGACAGACCCTGCCACACAAGACGTCATTGGTAAATTCGGCGTTGATAAATTTGGTCAGCCGCTGTTCTTTCCCGATGCAGATAAGACCGATGCCGACCTCGGTTTATAATCAATCAATATTTTTACAGGGGCACGGTCACCGTGCCCCTCTCTATTCAAATTATGATCTTCGACGCCGAAGTCTTCCAAATCACTGTTCTCTCACTTCAAATCTCAGCCTTCGCAACCGGATTGAGTCTGTTCATAGGTCTGCCATTTGGTACTTTGCTGGCTTTGGGCAAATTCCCTGGGCGCTCATTTTTATTGAGCATGGTTAATACCGGTATGGGATTGCCGCCCGTGGTAGTTGGTCTGTTCGTGGCGATGATGCTTTGGCGTTCTGGTCCGCTGGGGGATCTGCGGCTGATCTACACACCGACAGCCATTATCATCGCCCAGGTCATAATCTCCTTTCCGGTCGTAACCGGTCTAACCGCCGCAGCGCTTCAGGCCCTGGACCCGCGCCTGCGTCTGCAACTCTATGGGCTGGGTGCTTCCCGCTGGCAGATGATCTGGATGCTGTGGAAAGAGGCGCGTCTTCCACTCCTTGCCGCATTAATGGCTGGTTTTGGTTCGGTCATCTCTGAAGTGGGTGCATCCATGATGGTGGGAGGAAATATCCGTTACCAGACGCGTGTATTGACAACTGCCATCGTATTGGAAACTGGTAAGGGCAATTTTGACTTTGCCATCGCGCTTGGCGTCCTGCTTTTGACGATTACATTCCTCGTCAACTGGGCGCTGACATGGATCCAGCAGCGGAGCGCCCGCCGATGAAAGCGTTGGTCAAGATTCGTGACTTGTTTGTAAAACGCGGTGGAAGCCCCGTTCTGCAACTTGATGAGCTGATGATCATTGAAGGCGAGGTTTTGGCGGTGGTGGGTCCCAATGGGGCAGGGAAGAGTACGCTGTTGTTGACGTTGGCGCGTTTACTCAAGCCTGAGCGTGGAAGAATTCTATTTAATGATGGGCGGGCTGAAGCAGAGTCTGACACGGCGTATCGTCGTCGCATCGCGCTGGTGATGCAAGATCCGCTTTTGTTCGATACATCTGTGTTCGAGAATGTCGCGTCGGGCTTGCGTTTTCGTGGTGAGTCCAAAGATGTGATCCATCGTGATGTTCCGCTTTGGCTGGAACGGTTGGGGGTGGGACATTTGTCGAAGCGGCGGGCAGGTGAATTGTCCGGGGGGGAGGCGCAGCGCGTCAGTCTGGCGCGGGCATTGGTGTTGAAGCCACAGTTGTTGTTGTTGGATGAACCATTCTCTGCGCTCGATCCACCGACGCGTAGTCGTTTGTTGGATGATCTGGGTGCGTTGCTGAATGAAACCGCAACAACAACCGTTTTTGTGACTCACGATTTGAATGAAGCTGCCCAACTGGCTGGACGAATGGCGGTTATTGTTGGCAATCGGCTGCGGCAGGTGGGAAATCCTAATGATGTATTTGCATCGCCTGTAGATCAGGAAGTGGCGCAGTTTGTGAACCACCGCTCGTCGAATAATCATCGTTCAAGAGATTAAGAGTAGTTAGATGTAGGGGTCGAAACACAAGTAAAATTCTCTTAAATGAGACGGATTTCGACAACACTTTCATTCTTGATTCTTTCATCCTTATGGCTCAGTGCATGTGCCAAAACTTCAAGCCATTCACATCTCCTGACCGTATATGCTGCCGCCTCTCTGACGGAGGCTTTCACCGAAATTGGCAAATCATTTGAAACGGAACATCCCGATGTTGCCGTTGTATTTAATTTTGGCGGCTCGCAAAATTTGCGAACACAAATTGAACAAGGTGCTCCTGCCGACGTGTTCGCATCGGCAAATACCAAAGAGATGAATACGCTGTTGTTGAAGAATTTCGTCAACGCAGATGCACCGCAGATCTTTCTTACAAATCGCCTGGTCGTCATCCTGCCAAAGGATAATCCTGCAGGAATTCATTCCCTGGAGGATCTACGCAAGCCAGGTTTCAAGATCGTGCTTGCCGCGGAGGAAGTGCCAGCAGGCAGGTATGCGCGTCAGGTGTTGGAGAATCTTAACTCCATGTTCGGTGCCGATTACAAGGACAAGGTTTTGTCGAACGTTGTGTCGAATGAAGACAATATCCGGCAGGCAGTGACCAAGGTACAGTTGGGCGAAGCGGATGCGAGCCTTGTGTACGTCTCGGATGCTGTCGCTGTGCCAGAGCTTCAGCGGATTGAGATCCCCGCGGACGTCAATGTGCTCGCGGAGTATCCGATTGCGTTGCTGGTTGAAACCGCAAATTCTGATATGGCGAATCAGTTCATTACTTATGTTCTTTCGCCCGATGGGCAATCCATTCTCAAAAAGTGGGGCTTTACACCTGGCGCTCCGTGATGTAAAACTAAATGCCCCAACTTTTGGGATGATTGGTTATGTCACGACCACGTATACCGTTCTTCTTCACGAAACTTGCAACATTGACCGAATGGCTGTTTGTTTTGCCGAGCCTTCTGCTGCTCGCTTTGTTGGCGTTGCCTGTCCTGGCGCTTCTCTGGCGTGCTGGCACAGAAGGGATGTTATCCTTGATCGCCCAGCCCAGCGCGATTTCTGCCCTCAGATTGAGTCTGGTGACCAGCACTGTAAGCATGTTGGTTTCCATTATCACAGGGACGCCACTGGCTTTTGTGCTTGCCCGCAGGAAATTCGCTGGCAAGGCTTTTCTTGAACTCATGATCGACCTGCCGATTGTCCTGCCTCCCTCAGTCGCTGGGATTGCACTATTGATCGCATTTGGCAGGCAGGGAGTCTTTGGCTCATGGCTCACCTCGCTCGGACTCACGCTTCCTTTCACGACGACAGCTGTTGTGCTCGCCCAAACCTTTGTCTCAGCCCCATTATTTGTCCGCGCTGCACGCATCGGCTTTGCAGAGATCGAGCATCAGATCGTCGAAGCCGCCTACGTGGAAGGCAGCAACGAGTGGCAATTGTTCCGCTACCTGATGTTCCCATTGGCAGGACGTGCCGTCCTCAGCGGTGCCATTCTTGCATGGACGCGTGCCATCGGCGAATTTGGTGCGACCATCCTGTTTGCAGGCAATCTTGAAGGAGTCACACAGACAATGCCTCTGGCGATCTATCTTGGACTTGAGAGAAGCCTTGGTATTGCATTGGCGTTGTCCACGGTATTGGTGTTTGTTTCATTCCTGCTGTTGCTTGTCACCCGCCGTTTGGAAAACCATAAGGACAGTTCTTCCTAGAAAAAGTTGACCAGGTACAGCCAATGATATAATCTCCCGAAAATTGCGGAGGGCTTATGCTAAAAATTGAGATTGTTTACTGTGCAGTCTGACACTACACAGGTCGAGCCGTGAGCTTGATGGACGAGTTGTTGAAAAATTATGAGCATGTGATCGAGACGATCACGCTAGTGCCGTCAGATGGCGGCAAGTTCGAAGTGACTGCCAATGGGCAGTTGGTTTATTCAAAGTTGAATACAAAACGCCACGCCGAGCCTGGGGAAGTATTGGACTTGGTGAGGAAACTGGTTGGAGAATAATAAAACAGACCTGGCAGGTTTTCTCGTTTATGTTTTCGGAGAATATCTTTTGGCGGGAGTGGTATTGACCCGTTGTGGTTCTTCGGAAACCTGTCAGGTCTTACAATGTGAGGTTATGAATGGCTAAAAAAGGACGTGTATTTTCAGGGGCTCGACCAACGGGTCGGCAGCATCTGGGGAACTATCTGGGCGCGATCCAGAATTATGTCGCATTGCAGGATGACTATGATTGCGTGTACTGCATCGTGGATGTCCACGCGCTGACGACAGTTGAGACAACGCAGGAATTGAAACAAAATACTTTCGAAATGGCTGTGGACTGGCTCGCGGCAGGGATTCGTCCTGAAGAGACGATCCTGTTCATCCAGTCGCATGTCCCTGAAGTAATGGAACTGCATACATACCTTTCCATGGTCACATCTCTGGGTAAATTGACCGACCTGCCGACCTTCAAGGAGAAGGTTGCCCAGCAGCCTGAGAATGTCAATTATGGTCTGGTGGGTTATCCCGTATTGATGACCTCGGACATTGTTCTTTATAAATCAGATGTGGTTCCCGTTGGCGTGGACCAGGCTCCGCATTTGGAGTTTGCGCGCGAAGTGGTCCGTTCGTTCAATTACCGTTACAACACCAAGGTTCTGGTTGAACCACAGGTGAAACATACCGAGATCAAAAAGGTGCTTGGCATCGACGGTCAAGCCAAGATGAGCAAGAGTCTGAACAACCACATCGAACTTGCCTCCACCCCGGAAGAGACCGCAGCTCGCGTCAGAGATATGGTCACTGACCCTGCTCGCATGAAACGTACTGATCCTGGCAACCCTGATATCTGTAATGTCTTTTCGATGCACAAGATTTTCTCCTCCGCCGAAGAAGTGGAAATGATCAACAAGGAATGTCGTGTGGCTGGCATCGGCTGTGTGGACTGTAAGAAGCGTTTTGCTGCGAACCTGAACAAGAACCTTGAACCCTTCCGTGCCAAACGTGCTGAATTAGTGTCAAAACCTGATTATGTCAATGATGTACTCAACGATGGCGCCAAGCGTGCCCGCGTCATTGCACAGAAGACTATGGAAGAAGTCCGTGAGGCGATCGGCTTGCCATAATTACGCGTAGGGGCGAGGTCACCCCGCCCCCACAATTTCAATTATGCGTGTTCTAATCCAGCGAGTTTCCAAAACCAGTGTAAAAGTTGAAGAACAGACCATCTCCAATATCGGAAAAGGTCTGTTGATTTTATTGGGCGTAGGACATGACGATGGGGAGGAGCAGGTCAAGTTCCTTGCAGAGAAAGTCGCCCACCTGCGCATCTTTGAAGATGAACAGGGAAAAACGAACCTGTCCATCCTGGATGTGAAGGGTGAAGCGATCGTTGTCTCGCAGTTCACATTGTATGCCAACACTCAAAAGGGCCGCCGCCCCTCGTTCATTGAAGCCGCCCTGCCCGATATCGCTGAACCGCTGGTAAATCGTTTTGTCGAATTATTGCGCGCGCATGGAGTCCCGACCCAGACTGGGAAATTCGGCGCACACATGGAAGTGGAAATCCATAACGATGGACCTGTAACGATATGGCTGGAGAAATAGGAAGATGGACAAGCCACATAGAATAAACTCCTTCCGCCGCGCACTCCATCGTGTGCTGCTGATGTCTTCGCTTTCGCCGATCTTCGCGCGAATTCTTCATCGTGCAGATGGTTTTATGTTGCGCTTGAACGGGGGACGATTTACGATCACCAGTTTGCTGGCGGGTTTGCCGACGATCATTCTGACAACCATTGGTGCTAAAAGCGGATTACCGCGTATATTGCCAATCGCCTGCGTTCCTGATGGGGAGAAATACGCGCTCATCGCATCGAACTTTGGGAAGTCTCATTTTCCCGCCTGGTATCACAACTTAAAGACCAATGCAGAATGCATGGTTCGTGTGGGGAATAGGATCAGAACTTTTGTCGCAAGAGAGATTCACGATATCGAATACGAACGTTACTGGGAAATGGCGGTGGATATCTACGCGGGTTACGCTGCTTACAAAGAAAGAGCAGGGCGCAGGATTCCCGTCATGTTGCTCGAACCCAAGGAATAGATGAGATATCAATTCGTTATCCTTGCATTGTGCCTCATCACTTTTGCCTGCGCTCCTAATCAAACCGAGATCCCCACACCAACATCCATGCCTATACTGGATTTGGATATCGAGATGGAAGCCGCGTTCTCCGACGCGCGCAACACCCTCAACCTCTTCATCGAACAAGTAGGAACGCCTCATCCCGCACGGACGTTTGTTGCCGTCAAAACACGCTTTTTCCCACCCGACGCCTCTCCACAGGACATCTGGGTGGATAACGTCACCTACAACGATGGTCTCTTTCATGGGTCAATGGGCGATGACATCCCCTCCCTGCGATTGTATTTAGGCGATGATGTTGAGGTCAAGCCGAAAGATGTGCTCGATTGGATGATCGTTGAAGATGGCAAACTGATCGGCGGTTACACCATTCGCCTTGCCTACCAGCGCATGACCCCCCATGAAAAACAGAACTTTCTCAAGACCCTCGATTACTCGCTGAACGAATGACCCTGCCAGTCGAATCCCCACAACGCCGCATCCACCTGCACAGCCAGCGCGCCGACTGAGAGTATCGCGTCGGCGTTTTCTTTTGTCCACACGCCACCTGCACCGATCATGGGTATCCCCAATTTGGCGGCATCGCGTACTCTGTTCAGAGTTTGTGGGAAAAGGGACGGTCCATAAAGCCTGCCGGTTGTTATTGCCCTTACCCCTTGCCCCTCTCCCGCAGGCAGAGGGGGAGTCAATGACCCTCTCGGCGCGCCAATACTGATCGCCTGCGCCCCCTCCTGCATCAAACGCGGACCCAGTCCCAGCACCTGCTCAACAGGCAAAGAAAAGATCAACGGTAATTCACCGAGACACATTTCGAGAGTCAGAAGAATGATGTCATCTGCCAATAACGGGGCAAAGCCAAGTTCCACCGCCATCACATTTTCGATCTCTTCCAACATGCGCACCATGTTTCGAGTCTCTTCGGGGCGGTCAGCCATGAGGTGAACGATGATGGGCAGGTCAGATTTATTCCACCTCGAAGCATATTTTTTGATACCAGCACTTAGCCCGGGATTTGGCAGCCCCGTGTGTAGGAGGAATCCGCCTGGGTATTCGATCACAGCTGGTTGGGATGTAGGCAGGCGCGGGCGCAGAGAGAACGGGTTCGTCACGAAGGCGCCGAATGTATCCAAAGAAGTCCCCGAGCGTGAATCCGGAGCGAATCCCAAAGATCCCGCCGTGTTCATGAGTGGTTTGCTAAAATAGAGGTCACGTTTCATAGGAGTGATTATGCAACCATTGAACGGAATTCGTGTGCTCGATCTCAGCCGCGTGCTCGCTGGTCCCTATTGTACGATGGTTCTCGGTGATCTTGGTGCTGACGTTATCAAAGTTGAATCGCCTCAGGGCGACGAAACGCGCAGTTGGGGTCCGCCGTTCGCAGAGGGGGAGAGCGCGTACTACCTGTGCGTCAATCGCAACAAACGCAGTATTGTGGTGGATTTCAAAACGGCGGAGGGACGCGACATCCTTGGCAGACTCATCCAACAAAGCGACGTGCTGGTCGAGAACTTTCGTCCCGGTTCCCTCACCCGTTTCTCTCTGGACTTTGAATCTGCTTCTGCCCTCAATCCGAATCTCATCTATTGCTCGATCACCGGCTTCGGTCAAACGGGACCATTGCGCGAAAAACCTGGTTACGACTTCATGATCCAAGCCATGGGTGGACTGATGAGCTTCACCGGCGAACCCAATGGCGAACCGATGAAAGTCGGCGTGGCGGTTGCGGACTTGTTTGCTGGGCAGAACGCGGTCATTGCCATCCTCGCCGCTTTACAGGCACGGGCTCACAACGGCAAAGGTCAATACCTTGATATTTCCCTGTTCGATTCGCAATTGGGAATGTTGGCAAATGTCGCAAGCAATTATCTTGTATCAGGGAACCTGCCCAAGCGATATGGCAATGCCCACGCGAACATTGTTCCGTATCAGAGTTTTCAAGCCAGTGACGGTTGGTTTATCATCGCAGTGGGGAACGATGTGCAGTTTACAAGTCTGTGTAATTTCATTGGCAGGCCCGAATGGGGTAGTGATCCACGCTTTGAAAAGAACTCCTCCCGTGTGCAAAATAGGGATGAATTGATCTCCCTCCTCAAACCTGTGTTCGTAACAAAGACCGTGAACGAGTGGCTGTCACTGATCGGTGATACATTCCCCTGTGGACCAATCAACAACTTTGAACAAGTCTTTGCTATGCCCCAGGTGGATGCACGCGAGATGCTGGTTCAAATGGAGCATCCCACCATTGGAGGGTTGTCGCTGGTTGGCTCACCACTGAAGTTCAGCGATACGCCTGTGGAATACAAACTTCCGCCTCCGAGATTGGGGGAGCATACTGAAGAAATATTGAAGGAACTGCTTGGGTGATTCAGTCTATCTGAGCGCGATACATCGTCAACAGTGGTGTCCACTGCTTTTTGAATTGGAAGCCGAGTGATTTTAGATGTCCTTCCATTGCTTTCAACCCAAAATCAGTGTTTGGGTGTCCCCAGCGGAAAAAGAAATCGAAGAACTTGATGTCCAAGCCGCGCGGCTCTTCGAGAAAGAGATTTCCATTTGGTTTTAGCACGCGTGCGATTTCGTCCAGCACCTTGCGCCATTCAGGGATGTGATGCAGAACGCCGAAGATAATGATCACGTCCTTGCTGGTGTTTGCAAACTGACTCAGATCAGCCGCATCCTGAACGATGAAATTAAATTGTAGATAATTTCTTCGTGCGATCTCGATTTGCTCCTCCATCACATCCAAGCCGACATAACTTTTCGGTCCGAGTTGATTGAGCAGATACCCGCCAAAACCATTCCCGCAGCCGATCTCGAGAACGTCTTTGTTTTTTACATCCAATCCCAACCGTTGGAACATTGGTATTTCAAAATATTGATGTCCCCATCTGCGCCACCAGGTATTCATGGCGCGAAATTCAATGTCGGAGAGTTTCATATAGAGGATATAAAAAAGACCTGACAGGTCTTTGAAGACCTGTCAGTTTTCCTGTCTTGTCAGGCTGTTTCCATGAAACCCATGGCGTGCAGCATATCTTCGTTGTTGTCGAATTTGAAGGCTTCGAGTACGCGCTTTTGGGCTTCGGCGGCTTCGATCTCCTCCAGTTTCTTGATGTCATCTTTCGTGACGATCGGTTTGCCCAAACCATGCAATCTTTCGAGCACAGCATCCACGTTCCCCTCCGCGGGCTGTTTGGTTTGCAAATACTGCCAGACCGCCTTGGATGCGTTCGTGCCATCCTTGCGGGCATAACCGACCAATCCCGAACTTGCCTTGCGTGACCAGCCGCCGACAAACACATCCTCAAATGGAGTTTCGAAAGAATTACCATCAATGGGATATCTTGGATTTTCGGATTTGACGAACTCGTTCCATTCTGTCGGTAGACCAAACGACTCATCCACTTTGTCGCCGATGGCGAAGACAATCGTCTCAACATCAAGCCGACGCTTGTTTCCGGTTCCCTTGGGTTTTGTATCCCCGTTCTTTTCGACGAGAATATTGTCCTCGATCTCAACCTGGGTCAGATTGCCATTTGCGTCCCCGAACATCTGCACAGGCGACGCCAGGAACTCGAAACGGAACTTGGTTTCGGAGACTTTGGGATCTGCTTTCGGGAGGGCTTCCAAAATCGTGCCACGAGCAGCTATCGGGTCCTGATGAACCGCCTGCATGATGGGAGTCACGCGCTGAATCTCGGCATCCAATGCCGCCTGATCGAGATTTGCGATGACGTATTCCATTTCCTTTTTATCGAACTTCACCTCTACGGGACCGCGTCTCACAATCGCGATGACCTCGTCCACTTTTGCCTCATGGATGAGATAGTGTGCGATATCGATCATGACATTCCCCGCGCCGATCACAGCACAGCGATTCCCAAAGCGGAAGGGTTTCTGGGTGTAGGGAGGGAGTTGGTTATAGAAGTAGACGACATCCTTGGCATGATATACACCGACCAGGTCTTCGCCGGGCAGACCCAGCCATTTGGTTCCCTGTGCGCCAGCAGTGACGAGAATGGATTGGAAGCCGAGCGAGCGCAGATCATCGAGGGATAGATCACCCTGTTCACCAACGGTCACATTGCCGAAATATTCGAGATTGGGAATATCCAGCACCTGGCGGAACTGTTTACGCAAGCCGTTCTTCATGGTGTGTTTGCTGGGATAAATGCCGTATTCCGCAAGCCCACCGGGTTTGATATCGCGGTTGAATACAACCACGCGTGCGCCCTGGTTGGCAAGTTCGCGTGCTCCGAATAACCCTGCGGGTCCTGCGCCTACGACGGCAACGAAATATTGATTGGTCACAGTGCCTCCTTGAAATATGGCAGATAAATTAGACAAAAACTGTCAGATTATAGTCTCAAAGCAAGACCACCACAAGGATAATTGGTTACAGCTTGATTAAGCCAGTCTGAGACTTTTTAGACTTCCTTTTCTGACAGTTGTCACGACGACTCCATTCTAGGGAAAATCTAAACAGATTGCAAGTGAAAAATGTCACAATCCGGCGTAATTGAGCTATGAAATTCATTAATGGGGAAATCATTCATCCAAAACCCTTACTCTATGTTAAGATTAACCACTTGTCATAGGAGGTCGTATGTCACAGCCTGCTTCGAATCAAAGTGAACCCGGTAAAATGAAAAAACTTCTGAATGGCAGTGAATCACCTTTGTCACGTTTGCCGCGTGGAACTGGAGGCGCCTCTTCGAAGAAAGCAGATGATGTTTCCAAGGCACAAGAACAGAAGAAGTCCCTTTCCTCAAAGCCCAAACCCCAAAAGGCTAAACCGGATGTGAAAACTTATCCGGAAACAAAGACCAAGACAAATCACTCCAGATATGGATTCCTCCCCACTTTCTGGACGATTGCCAGCGTGATTTCCATGCTCGTCAATATCGGTGTGGTGATCGTGCTTATATTTGTTTTGCAGTTGCTGGGCGGAACCAGAGCCGCGCTCAATTTTGCGCAAAGTCAGGCAAATGGGCTTTTAGGTGGGTTGCACGAGAACTTTGTCAAAATGGACGCGGCAAGCATCAAAACGACCATCCATGTTGAGAAGGATATTCCTGTGCAATTCAGTCTGGACGTTAGTGGAAGCACGATAGTTACACTAAGCGAGAATGTTCCGATTAGCGGCGCGCGGGTGACGTTGCTCAATGGTGACTTAATTAAGAACGAGAGTGCTTATATTGTGCTTCCCGCAGGCACAAGATTGCCGGTTTTTATTGAAAACCTAGTTGTGCCAGTGGATAAGACAGTGCCTGCAATTCTGGATGTGCCGGTGGATATCCCGCTCAATATAACCGAACTGCACGATCCATTCGTCGGTTTGCAAAAGGTGGTCGAGCCTTATTATTGTTTGCTTCAAAAGAACGTCATTGTCAACGGCGTTGATGTATGTGCCAATGCCGTCCCCATCCTCCCAGTTACCCCCTAGGAAAAAATTACCCAATGAAAAAATCACTTACTGTAGAAACGCTGTCAAATGGTTTGAAAGTTTTTCTGAAAGAGATTCATACTGCACCTATCATTTCTTCGTGGTTGTGGTATCGGGTCGGCTCGCGCGATGAAGTGCAGGGGCGCACCGGTGTCTCGCACTGGGTCGAGCATATGCAGTTCAAAGGCACGCCCATGTTCCCTGCCAGTTTGCTCGATAAGGCTGTTTCACGCGAAGGTGGCATGTGGAACGCTTTTACCTATCTCGATTGGACGGCATACTTTGAAACAATGCCTGCCGATAAGATTGACCTTGCTTTGCAACTTGAGGCAGATCGCATGGTCAACAGCCAATTCGATGAAAATGAAGTCGCTTCCGAACGAACTGTGATTATTTCGGAGCGCGAAGGCAATGAGAATGAACCACTTTTCCAATTGGGCGAAGCAATACAACAAACAGCATTTCGCATTCATCCTTATCATCATGAAATTATCGGCGATATGGCTGACCTCCATACGATGACACGCGATGATCTATACAATCATTATCGCACTTTCTATGTGCCTAACAACGCGGTCATGGCTGTTGCGGGGGACTTCGATACAAAGTCCATGCTTGCGCGTATCCGGGAACTTTACGAACCGATCCCTGCTGGAAAGGAACCTGTCCGACTTGCCCGTCCTGAAACGGAACAAAGAGGAGAGGTGCGCATCTCAGTGGAAGGACCCGGTTCGACCTCTTACGTCCAAACCTGCTACCGTTTCCCGGCTGCCTCCCACCCGGACTTTTTCCCGCTAGCCGTACTGGACAGCCTGCTTGCTGGTCCAAGCAATCTCAATATGTTCAGCGGCGGAATTTCGAACAAGACCTCCCGTCTTTACCGCGCGCTTGTGGACAAGGAACACGCGGTCAGTGTACATGGCGGCGCCCAGGCGACCATTGACCCATTCCTGTACTCGATCACAATGACCATTCATCCCAAGCGCAAACCAGAAGAAACTCTCGCCGCGCTTGACCGGGAGATCGAACGCATCAAGCAGGAAAAAGTTACGAAGACTGAAATTGCACGTGCTATCAAACAAACCAAAGCATTGTTCGCTTATGGAAGCGAAAATATCACGAACCAGGCGTTCTGGATGGGATATTCGGAAATGTTTGCGGAGTACAAATGGTTTGAAACGTACCTTGAGAGATTATCTTCGGTTACAGTGAAAGATATCCAACGCGTGGCAAATGAATATCTTAAGCCACAAAGCCGCGTGGTGGGAACGTACATCCCTGTGAATGGAAGGAAGGCATGAACATGAACAAAACCAATTCAGCTCTTCCCGGTCCCAACGATATTTATCGTGAAGTGCTGCCCAATGGCATCACTGTCCTAACTCGCTCGAATTTCAACAGTCCCTCTGTTGTTATAAGCGGATATTTCGATGCAGGAGCCTTGTTCGACCCGGATGAAAAACTCGGTCTTGCCGATTTTGTCACATCTGCCTTGATGCGCGGCACGAAGAGACATTCCTTCGATGAGATCTATAACATTCTCGAATCGGCCGGGGCAAGTTTGGGCTTCAACACCGGTGTCCATAAATCGGGATTCAGCGGGCGCTCACTTGCGGAAGATCTTCCACTGCTCTTGGGTTTGTTATCTGAAACATTAGCCGAGCCAAACTTTCCGAAAGCAGAAATGGAAAAACTGCGTGCACAACTCCTTACAGGATTGGCGATCAGCGCGGAAGACACATCAGATATGGCTTCGGAGACCTTTGACAAAATCCTCTTCAATAAACATCCCTACAGCCGTCCTGAGGAAGGGACACCCGAATCCATTGTGCAGATCACGCATAATGATCTGGCAAGATTTCATCGCGAATATTATGGTCCGCGCGGGATGGTGATCGCGGTTGTCGGAGCGGTGGAGGCGAAAGAAGCCGTCAGACAGGTCAAACGCGCTTTGGGTGGGTGGCAGGTCAAGGGTCAGAAAGAAGCGCTTGAACTTCCTGAGTTGAAACCGATGAAGAAGACAGTCAGCAAACATCATCGTATCCCAGGCAAGTCGCAGTCAGATATTGTGATCGGTACGAGCGGTCCAAAAAGGAAAGATACTGGGTTCATGTCGGCTTCATTGGGCAACAATATTCTTGGGCAGTTTGGGATGATGGGACGCATTGGAGATTCTGTCCGCGAGAAGGCGGGACTGGCATATTACGCGTACTCGAGTTTGAATGCGGGCATTGGTCCCGGCTCATGGGAGGTAAATGCAGGTGTGAATCCGGGCAATGTTGCGAAGGCGACCGGTTTGATCATTGATGAATTGAAGCGTTTCATTCAGGATGGGGTGACGGAAGATGAACTCGCCGATAGCAAGGCGAATTTCATTGGGCGCCTGCCGCTTTCGTTGGAGTCAAATGGCGGGGTGGCGGGTGCGCTGTTGAACATTGAGCGCCATGACCTTGGATTGGATTATTACCTGCATTATGCTGATCTGGTGAATGAAGTGACTTGCGATACTGTGCTGAACACTGCCCGTAAGTTTATTAACCCTGACCGATTAGCGGTCGCAGTTGCAGGTCCATGATGGTTCTGCGGACCGGCGTTGATCTGATCGAGATAGCCCGTATTGAGGAAGTGGTTGCGCGCCACGGCAAACATTATCTTGAGCGGGTCTATACGCCTGCCGAGTTGGAGCTGTGTGGCAAACGCGCCGAGTCGCTGGCTGGTCGGTTTGCCGCGAAGGAGGCAGTTGCCAAGGCGTTGGGGTGCGGCATCGGAGATGTGGCGTGGAAGGAGATCGAAGTATTGGGGGATGAACAGAATGCGCCAACCTTGATCTTGCATGGTGCTGCCAGGCAAAAAGCAGAAGAATTCGGACTGGTGAACTGGTCAGTGAGTATCAGTCATAACCAGGATCAGGCGATTGCATTCGTTGCGGCGATTGGTTGAGTTGAAATGAAAACTTCCCGTGGGCCAGTTCCACGGGAAGTTTTGCAAGGGACAGGACTCCGCGGAAAACCACCCGCACCTACGGCTCATGTCCGTTTTGCCAAGATCAATTATTATCTTCAACACCAATCCAAATGTGGCCTGGTAAAACTGGTCGGTATGGGCGGATGGTAATTTTCCTTTCATCCAATTTTGTGTCTTTCAACATGCTTGGATGCACCAGACAGAGATCAGGTGTCCGTCCATATTTTTTGTGATAATAGTCAATTGCTTTTTGGATTTTGATATCCAAGGCGATTTGCGAGTTGTCGAACCACAGCATTCCAGTGTGCATATCTACCTCCCAATCATTCATCTAAAGCGGGTATCCAAAACTTTAACCATCGTTCGCCTTCCCGCAAGGCGAATTCAGAGCCGGTTGTGAGCGAGTGCAAGCCAGCAGTTGCTGCATCTAATTTACGAACCAGGTTTGCGCTTCGAATGTTTCCCAGGATACGAGTACGAAATGCGTCAAGCCAGGCACCCATATTCATGATGTTTTGTGTGCTTAGTGAAATGATGGGCCACACATGACGTGACGGTCCACGCAGAAGGAGCCAGCGCAGGTTTTGTACAGCATCCATTTCCATATTGGTGACTGCCTCCAGATCATCTATCAAAAGAAGAACAATCTGTTTGCTGGATTTGTTTCCATGTGCCCACGATGCCAGAGAAAGGATGAAGTCTTCGGAAGACCTGTGATGGATGGAAAAGATACCAACGTTGTTTTGAATATTCTCAAACCCGTTCCATTCATCAGGATGATTGGTCAGTGTACCGAATTGCACTGTCTCAGGCTGATGCATCCTCTCTGTTGCATAGGCTATCGTTTTCAACAAGGATGTTTTACCTGTTCCCGGGTCACCAATGATCAGCAGGGGACCGGGAATTGGATCGTGCAAGTTCAAAAGGACCGGGAGTTCATCCGATGCTACGCCAAGGAATAGCGCCTCATCCGGCATGGGACCAAATCCAGCCAGGACCTGGTTTAGGGTTGGTTGGGCAGGTATTGGTCTAGCGTGACGCGCAGCTTCGATTTCTGGTTTGAGATCAGCGTAGGCTTCCATCATTAAGGCGTAGCGGTTGTTGTCATCATCCATAGCATCCTCTTTTAGAACATTTGTTCTAAATATACAACTTAATCATGGCTCTGTCAAGAGGGTGCGGAAGATCCCGCAATATAACTACAAATATAACTACAATGCTGTCAATGCTGTCAATGCTTGACTATCAAGGTGAATCCTGCTAAACTACCAGACGCTCCCTTTGTGCGGGAGCAATTTAATTGCCTGTTTCACTTCCCCATTAAGTAGGGCTTTGGTATAATCGTCCTGCTTAATTGGGTCTGCCGACGTAGCTCAATCGGCAGAGCACCCGCCTTGTAAGCGGGCGGTTACGAGT
>CAYTDB010000081.1:0-21711 GCA_964436455.1 uncultured Anaerolinea sp.
CACTTTTCTTTTTTTCCATAAGTAATATAATTTAATCAGTGAAGAAAAGGACAACAACCTACACTGCAGTAAAAACATTCCTTTCTTTACAATCAAATCGCCTCCGTGGAACCAAATTTGATTCCGAGGGGGAGCGTTGGCGTGTTGCACATTACAATGCAAGACTGTTGCATAGTTGCAACAACCCCGCTCCCAACAGAAACAAGGTTTGTGACAAAATAAGTGACATATGGTTTCTGTGGGTAAAAATCATCGTTTCAAGGAATGGCTGTTAAAAGAGATGGGGCAGCGCGGTTGGTCTCAATCGGATCTTGCACGATCTGCTGATCTTAATCGCGCGGTAATCAACAAGCTTTTGAACGGTCAATCCACTCCCAGCCCAACAACACTGGAGAGCATAGCTAGGGCATTTAAAATGCCGATCGAAAGCGTCTATCGCTTTGCTGGATTACTGCCGAGCATTCCAGAGTCAGATAGTTTTATCGAAGAAGCTACGCACCTGATTGGGCAGATCAAAAACCCAAAACGCCTGGCAACAGCACTACTACTTATCAAAGCCCTGGTCACTGAAGAAGAACAGGAAAGCAATAGAAGATAAGTCATCTTTTGTATAAACGAAAACTCCTCATTGGAAGATGAGGAGTTTTCGTTTATAAATTCCACCCAGTCCTTTTCCTGCCAATCAAATAAATGTACAATACTCATGAGGCAAACTCATGGACATCCATTCTCAACTCACGCAGATCATTCCTTCAGCCCGCGTTCGGGCACGCCTGATTGACCGCATCGCCTACGCCAATGACGCGTCGTATTTTCGGCTGGTGCCCCAGGCGGTGGTACAACCGAATTCCATCAGCGAGATCCAATCACTTTTCAAGTTCACACAACAACACAGGATCCCCTTGACCTTCCGCGCGGCGGGGACGAGTCTCTCTGGTCAAGCCGTGACGGATGGGATTCTTGTGGACATCTCCAAACATTGGGATAAATACAGCATCGAAGATGACGCCAAACACATCCGCTTTCAGCCGGGACTGGTGGGCGGGTTCTTGAACAACGTACTTAAACCACACCGACGCCGCATCGGACCTGATCCCGCCTCGATTGATGCCTGCATGATGGGCGGGATCCTGGCCAACAACTCCAGCGGCATGTGTTGTGGCGTGACCGAAAATTCATACCAGACAATCCATTCAATGACATTTGTCTTGCCAAATGGATTTACCCTCGATACTGCATCGCCAAACGCCGACCAAGTCTTTGAAAACGAACAACCACACATCGCTAAAGGATTGCTTGACCTCAAAGGAAGGATTCTCAATTCACCAACAGAACATAAGGGCGAAACGTTAGCCAGGAAAATCCATCGCCGTTACCAGATGAAGAACAATAACGGTTACCTGCTCAACGCCTTTCTCGATTTCGAATCTCCACTTGATATTCTCACCCATCTCCTCATCGGCTCCGAAGGCACGCTTGGTTTCATCGCCGAAGCTGTTTTCCACACCCTGCCTGACTACAACTACAAATACACGGGGCAGATGTACTTCAAGAACATCCGTGATGCCGCGGCGGCAATTTACCCCATCAAGCAATCAGGCGCTCGTGCAGCAGAGATCATGGATCGTGAGTCGCTGCGGGCGGTGGAAAATAACGCAGGCGTGCCGCCCATTCTCAAGCACTTGCCCGACGGTGCGGCGGCAATTCTGGTGGAGTATCAGGCTGAAGACCTCAAATCAATTTCCAGATTTGGAAAAGAAGCAGAGCGCGTCATCAAGAATCTTAAATTGATTCACGATGTCGAATTCACGGATGATCCTATTGCGCAAGCATCCTTCTGGAAACCGCGCAAAGGCATCATCGCGTCTGTCGGCGCAATGCGACCGCGCGGCACAACATCGGTCAATGAGGATGTTGCGTTTCCTGTCGAGCATCTCGCCGATGCAGTCACCGACCTGCGCCTACTATTCGACAATCACGGTTACTCCGAAGGCGTCATCTTCGGTCACGCCAAAGACGGCAACCTGCATTTTCTTGTCAACCAGGCGTTTGATAACGATGATCAAATTGATCACTTCGACAGGTTCCTGCGTGCAATGGTTGGCATCGTTAGCGGCAAATATGACGGCTCCCTCAAAGCTGAGCATGGCACAGGACGCAACATGGCCCCATTCGTCGAAACCGAATGGGGCGCGGAGGCGTACGCGATCATGCGCGATCTCAAGTCACTGCTTGACCCCGATTACATGCTCAACCCAAACGTGGTCATCAACGACAACCCGCAAGCGCATGTGACACATTTGAAATCGCTTGCACTCGTTTCGCCACAAATTGACAAATGCATCGAATGTGGATTTTGCGAGTCGCGTTGTCCAAGCAGATGGCTGACTCTGTCTCCCAGACAGCGGATCGTTGTCCAAAGGGAACTCGCTGCGATCCGCCTCGCCGCATCTGACTCGCCCGAAGCTGATTCAATCTCGAAAGACTTCCTCTACGCTGGCATCAACACCTGCGCCACAGACGGACTCTGCGGCACCGCCTGCCCCGTGGGCATCAACACAGGTGACTATATAAAATCACTTCGCACTGAAGCAATAACGAATGAAAAGCCCGCCCTCTGGCTAGCAGATAACTTCACTCTAGCCGAGAAAGCCATCGGTGTCGGCGTAGCGCTCGGGAACACTGCCGAAAAAGTCATCGGCGCAAACGGTATCATATCCATCATCAAAACTGCAGAAAAAATCTCAAACACAACTTTGCCAAAATGGAATAAACACATACCCTCCCCCTCTCATTTCAGGAGAGGGTTTAGGGGTGAGGTCGAAAAAGAATTTATCTACTTCCCCTCCTGCATCTCCCGCCAACTTGGCACACCCAATTTACCAATCACCAATTACACATCACTTGCAGAAACCTTCACCACGATCGCCCGCCGTGCAAACATCAATCTATCCATTCCCAAAAACACGATAGGTCATTGCTGCGGCATGCCATTTGCATCCAAGGGATACAAACAAGCCTACCAAGCTGCACTCCACAAAACTCTCAAGCAATTGTGGGACTGGTCTGAGCAAGGGAAATACCCCATCGTCATTGATACCACCTCCTGCACACACACCCTTCGCTCATGCAGTGATGATCTCACCGAGGAAGACAAAGAAATTTGGAACCGACTGACCATCCTTGATGGAATTGAATTCCTGCACGATCATGTTCTCCCCAAGCTCAAACTCCATCCTATGGACGAAGACGTGATCCTGCATCCCAACTGCTCCCTCCGCAGACTCGGCTTGGACGGGAAAATGCTATCCATCGCGAAGCAGTGCACCAGGTCCGCGCATGTGCCGTTGAGTCTGGGGTGCTGTGCCTTCGCCGGTGACCGCGGACTTCTCTATCCCGAACTGACTGCATCTGCCACCGAAAAAGAGACCGCCGAAGTCAACACCCATGACTACGACGGTTACTACTCATCCAACATCACCTGTGAGATCAGCATGTCCGAAGCCACAGGCAAGAATTATGTTTCAATCGTGTATTTGGTGGAGCGGGCTAGCAGATAAATTTACACACAGACCTGACAGGTCTTAATCTAAATCCACTTCAAAAAGCCAGCAAACACGATCAGTGCGATGATATCCACTACCCAAAGCGTGCCGACAACCTGTATCTTCTGTTTGAACTCTTTCATATCAAAGACCCAAAACGCGAACACAAAGAACCATAAGTAACCAAAAATCAGAATAAGCCACGGTACGCCGCGGTTCCACCAGGCATAATCCCACGTCAGGGCATTGACCGAGTTCAGCAGATATTCCACGAACACGGAAAAGATCGTCCCGCCAATCGCCACCGCCCAGCGGTTCGGGATGCCAAGATATTTGAAATCCTTATCAGGGTGCAACATCTTCGTCCAAATGATCCCCGCCACCGCGAACATGAACATCGTCTCTATGTTCAGCCCCACCAAAATGAGATATGCCGTGGGGCCCGGCTCCGCCCAAATGGGAGCATAACCTGTGGCGCGAAAAACGAGACTATTGATGATCTCATTCAGCCAGTCTGCACCCCAAAAGGCCAGCCCTGCAAGAACCAGATTCCAATTGCGCTTTTCGGCTTCGATGGTGTAGACATAGAAAATGAACGCCAGCAATGGAATCACATACCACTGGAAATTACTCCCATCCCGCAAACGCGACAACGCTTCCAACGCAAAATCAGACATGGTGCCCTCCGCTTCTGAAATTGAATTTTGAACTTGATGCTATTGTACTCCCTTGGGATTGAACAATGCTTTGTAAATGACTGCATATCGGGATGTCAAATGTACCCACGGTGATGATAATCGGGGCTGTGGAATCCCTCTTCGGATGACTCTCCGTATCTCATCCGGACCTTGAAACTGCCCCAGCAAAAGGACGCTTCTCCCCAACCCGAACGCCACGTGCGCATCCAACCTAGCTAGTTCGTGTCCAAGAAAACCCCTTGGCGGAGCAGTGCGGCGTGTTTTTTCGGCTAAATTCAAGGTTTTCGCACTCGAAAAGTACGGCACTGGCGTATTTCTTGGACAGACACTAGCTACACGATAAAAGACCTCGAAAAATTACAATGATATAGCAATGCCACAAATCTCCAAAATAGTTATCCTTGGAACATTGTTAACAGTAGAACTCGCAACCTAAATCCTATGGCTAATCACATGAAAAAAAGAATTATTCTAAACGGAATTGAGCTGTCTCTTCCCAAGTACAATTCCTCGGCGGTAACTCTCTTTGATTATTTAGAAGACGTGGTTACCGATCTCGAGAATGGGCTGGGAAAGGATGATGCGAATTTTAAAATTTCCATCGATGTGGATTTTTCAACGAACAAATTACCCAAATACAAAATCTATTCCAATAGGACTACAGACAAAAGAACAAAAGATAAGGTGGCAAAAATATTGAACAGGAGTAAGAACAGCCGCGCTGATAAGGTGTCGGGGTCTGTAAGGGTCAACTTGCAAGTTGAAGATCGGTAATATTCGCCACACTTCCGTAAATCACAATATCGCCAGCAGAATGCTGGCGATATTGCTTCGGAGAAGAGAACTCATGCGGAGGATTCTATGCTGCCTTCACGGAATACTCAGCAAGCAGCGCATGGAAACGGGGGTCACTCCGAATAAAATCAAGATCCGGATCTTTGCGCGCCCAATTCACATAGGTTTGCTTGTTTTTCAGGGCGAGTTCGAGCAAATCTAATGATTGATCAGTATTTCCACAGATGGCTTCCATGCAGGCACGGTTGTATTCATTTTCATCGTTGGCGAGCAAGTTTCTTGCTTTTTCGATATGTTCCGTTGCCAGTTCATCATTCCCTTTTTTACGGTAATAACCGCCAAGTGTGGCATGCGCAAGACTATGATTCGGATCGAGATTGATCACCCGTTCAAAAGCATCGATCGCTTCATCGTAACGGCCAACTGCCGCATAGACCAGTCCAAGGTGGTGGAAATAGAATGCCTTGGTGGAATCCAGTTTGACAGCATTCCGATACGCATCGATCGCCTCTTCATATTGACCAAGTGCTTTGTAGCTTCCGCCAATTGAATCCCAGGCAAATGCGTTACGCGGATTGATCTGGAGAACTCGTTTGAATTTGTTGATCTCAGACTGTAGCTCAAGTCTTTCAGCCTGAGACAACTCCACTGTCGGCCAGTCAATGGAAAGCTCATACTGCACGGCCTTAGGATCGGTTATATTCTCAGACGAAAAATCAGGTGACTCAGTTACGATCTCGGGTTTGTCGATAACGACCATGACTGGATCTGAAGCAGGTTCGTCAGCATTCCCTTGACTATCCAGTCCGGACGGAACTACTCCTTGTACATCTAGAATATCTGTTGGTTCAACCTGATCCGGTTCACTTTCCGCACGTTGACACATGGGGTCTTCGATATCATCTATACTGACGATATCAGCATCCTGATGATCGGTTTCTGTTGCTTGTTCGCTTGATTGTTCTGCCTCCCAGCTCAAAGGTACTGTGGATACGATACTTTCATTGGAGCTTCGAATACCCGTATCGTTTATAAACCAGAAATCATAGTTGGCTTCCGGTTCTTCACTGGGCACCATCTGACCATCAAACCACCAGGGGGTAAGTTCTTCCACAAACGGCGGCGTAATTGGTTTGACGGAACCAGGCAAAAATGTATCATCTGAATTGTCAGTCTGCTGATCATGCAAATTACCCTGGGAACAGTGCAGAAGAAAGTCAGCGGGTTTGTTGTCTGCAACAATCTTCCCAAGATCCGGCACAAATTCCTCAGTTTGTCGAAAAGCTTCTGCTGCCTGCGAGAACTGCTTTAATTGAAGGTGAATAGCACCCAGCTTATACAGGGAGACAGCCCGGTCGAGTTCATCTTCCAGTAAAGGAATGCCTCGTTGATAATGGTCTGCCGCTTCAGCATACTTTTCCATCTGGGAATAAGTCAACGCCAGGTTGGCGTAAGACTCGCCGCTGTTGGGGTTCATATCAATGGCATGGTTATATGCGCGGATTGCCCGATCATACGAACCAGACAGGAAATACAAGTTGCCCAATTCATTCCACAATTCATGTTCTTTCATGCCGAACTCCTGCTAACCTGCAACACTGGATGACTGCTCAACATTCAAACTGCCAAGCAAGCTGAACCGGGAGCGTAGTGAACGCGTGGCATTACTCGGGTCAAGTTCATCTGCACGCTGATAACAAGCAATAGCATTGTCATAATCATTCAGGCGACGATACACATTGCCCAAACGGTTCCAGGTGATCGCTTTATCTTTGTCGCTTGAGAATAATTCTATGCTGCGCTGATAAAGCAATATTGCCTCTGCATATTTTTCCTTCTGTACATAAACCAGCGCCAGATTACTATATGGCCAAGCAAACCAGTCATCGAGTTCAATCGCTTTGCTATATGCGACAATTGCCTCCTGGAATGCTCCTGTATTGAAATAAACATTACCAAGTTCGTTCCATACATGAGCATTTTTTGTATCCGGCTCAGCCTTCAGTTCATGTTTCTCCAAAGTCTCATCCATCCCAACAACAGGTTCGACAACGTTTTTTAGATACTCTTCATAGGCTGGTTCTATCTCTTCAACAGACATCGCTCCATTTTCAGAGCTCACTTGCAAAACATCCGCTACAGGTTCAGAAACACCGTTTTTTTCTAAATCTGATACAGACTGGGACTCTTCACCTTCTTCCCCATTATTGACGTTAGCCAAAGCCACAATTTCAGCAACGATATCAGAAACATCATCGTTTTTAGATATTGGTTCAGATTCAATCTCTGCTTCTGAAACCGGGGCTTTCACTTCGGCATCCGCCTCTCCCGTAATCTCGAACTGGGCATCGGTTTCGCCAGCCGATTCCCCGGCTTCAACATCTTCCTCCAAGGCAACTTCCTTACGAACCAATTCAGCCAGATCCTCTATCACCAGGACAACAGGTTGATTCAGCGATGAAGGATCAGCAAAGGTCTCAACACTTTTCGAAGCCAGGAATGCCATGGTCATCTCTGTAGTGCCAGAAATGACTAATTCTTCTGTTGAGCGTTCTTCTTCCGATTGAAATGTCCCATCGCCAGATTCTTCCATTACAGATTCTGATGTTGTTTCAGCCAATTTCGGTCTGATCCTCGTATCCGCATCTGAAGATTCAGCCATTGCTTCCAATTGACTTCCCTCTACGAGAGGTTCTTCCGCCGCTTCAGCTTGTAGATTTTCCGCAACTGATTTATCAACAGAAGTCTCTGCCACCGCTTCAGGCTGGGTTTCTTCAGCAACTAGTTCGGGCTGGATTTTCTCACCAACCACTTCTTCTATGACAGTTTCTTCCGCTACATCAGGTTGTGCTTCCTCGGCAACCGGTTCTTCAATAGGATTCCCAGTTGCCAATTCGGGCTGGGTTTCTGCAGCAACTACTTCTTCTTTGACAGTTTCTTCCGCCACAGCAGGTTGTATTCCCTCGGCAGCTGATTCATCAACGGAAGGTTCTGTCGTCATTTCGGGTTGTTTTTCCTCACCAACCATTTCTGTGACAGTTTCTTCTGCCACATCAGGTTGTGTTTTCTCGGCAACCGGTTCGTCAACAGAAGTCTCTGCCACCACTTCGGATTGGGTTTCTTCAACAACTACTTCTTCAATGACAACTGTTTCTTCCACTACATCAGATTGTGCTTCCTCGGCAACTGGTTCATCAGCGATGCCTTCTGTTACATCAACCTGTGCCTCCTCCGTAGTCGGTTCATCGACAGAAGTCTCTGCCACCACTTCAGGCTGTATTTCTTCGGCAATCACTTCCTCAGCGACAGCTTCTTCTGCACCCTCAGGTTGTGCTTCCTCGGCAACTGATTCAGCAACTGAAGTCCCCACCTTTTCAATCTGGGTTTCCTCGGCAGCAGATTTCTCTTTGTCATAAGACTTGGATAGTGTTGATCGTCCATTGCCATTGTTATTGACATAAACCTCGGCAATAATGGGCATCACCCTTTGTTCTGGGGTTACCTCGTCAAGTTGGTCATGGAAGCCGGTATTCTGACCGTCGCACTCATCCGCCATTTGGAATGCAATAAATGCATTCTCGTAATCGTTCACTTTACGGTAGACATTGCCAAGGCGGTTCCAGATCATGGCGCGATCCTTGTCGTCCTCGATCAACTCCAGGCTTTTAACGTACAGGTTAACAGCCTCGGTATACTTCTGGCGAGTGGTGTTTGTAAGTGCAAGGTTGGCATATGCCCAGCCCAGTTCGGGATTCAGTTCGATCGCCTTGCCATAAGCACTCGCAGCGTCGTCAAAGGAACCCATCTTGAAGTACACGTCGCCCAGTGCAAGCCAGTTCGATCCGTTCTCCTGGTCGATCTCAATCGCCTTTCTTGCCGCAAGGATCGCCTCAGAATTATGATCGTTTTGGTCAAAAACAGTACCCAGCCGAAGCCACGGGTTGACAAATCGCTTGTTAAACTCGATCGTCTTATGTTGATAGGCTACGATGGCATTGAATATATTGCCTAACTCGTCCCAAAATTCATACTCACTCATTGATACCTCCATTCGATGTAGAGAATTGTGGATGTTAATCCACAACACAGTTACCCAACAAGCTAAAGCGGGTTCGCGTTAGAAGTGTGTCGGTTGCATTATTAAGCTTGACAGCCTTCTTATATGCTGAAACGGCATTGTCATAATCATTAAGACGACGATACACATTCCCAAGACGGTTCCAGGCATCTGCCTTATCCTTATCTTCTTTGAATGTCTCAATACTCTTCAAATAGACAGGGATCGCCTCTTCGAATCTGGATTGATGCGTGAGGCTTAACGCCAAATTATTGAATGCCCAGCCATTAAGAGGCAACATCTCGGTCACTTTGTAGTAACACTTCGATGCTTCAGCATATGAACCAGACTTGAAGAATGTATCACCCAGTTCATTCCATACCTGGGCATTCCCAACATTCGCCTCGGCATGGAAGTATTCAACAGAATCACGAATGCCTTCCTGCTCAGGATCCAGCTCGTCAGCCTTCTGATACGACACAACAGCGTTGTGGTAATCATTTAGGCAGCGGTACAGATTGCCCAGTTCATTCCAAGCGACCGCTTTCTCCTTGTCGGTGGCAAGCAGTTCGAGACTCTTCTGAAGCAATAGCACCGCCTCTGCATACTTTTCCAACTGGAGATAAGCAATCCCAAGATTGGTATAAGCCCAGCCAAAACGGCGATCGTATTTGATTGCCATGTTGTAGGCGCGGATCGCTTCCTCGTAGTCACCAGCGCGAAGGAGCTGATTGCCTTTCTCATTCCACACTTTGGCATCGGTTTCTTCTGCCTGCGGTTTCAACACCGGGTCGGCTATCGGGTGAACCTTGGGTCTGGTTGCACGCTTATTGTGGGTAAACGGTAATATCATTTGCATGGAAATGCCTCCGATCTCCTGGGTGGTTATCGCAGACTGAGCCTTGAAACTGCCCAACTCCGAACCGAATAATTGAGAAGATGTTTCAAAAAGATGAGCCGTCACGTCTTCATTTTCTTCATCAGACTGGAATATCCAATGAGGTGTTTCTTCCACTGGATCTTCGTCCAGCTCAATAGCCAAATCTTCAACAGGACTTTCTGCGCTTCGCTCTACCGTTGAGGCTGATTCAGTTTCAGCGACAGGTTCTGCCTCTGACGCCGATTCAGGTTGAATGTTGGGTGATGCGTTGTTTTCCATCCGAAAATGGTTGGAGTGAAGAGAGTCCGCCATATCGTAGGCTTTGATCGCACTCTGATAATCTCCCAGCATGCGGTATGCGTTCGCAAGACGATCCCATGTGGCTTTGCGTTGTTTTTCATCGCGGAGCAGATCGAGTCCCTTGAGATAGAAGGAAATACTTTCCTTGACATTTTCATTGCTGGCATGCGCCAAACCCAGATTGCTGTATGCCCAACCAAAACCATGGTCATACTCGACAGCTTTTGTGATGGCTTCGATGGCGTCCTCATAATATTTGGACTCCATGTAGACACAACCGAGCTCATTCCAAATTTCGCTGTTCTTTGGGTCGACCATCAATGCTTGTTGATAGGCTTTGGATGCATCACGATATTGTCCCTGACCGGCATATAATTTTGCGAGTCCGAGCCATGGTCGGATAAAACGATCATTTAGTGCAATCGCTTCATGATAGGCTGCTATCGCCTCATTTGGACGACCATTGTGCGCATACACTTCACCTAATCCATTCCATGGAAGTGCCAGGGAGGGTGCCAAATCTATAGATTTCCGATAAGCTGCAACTGCCTCGTCCACATATTCACTGTGTGCATACACGTTGCCCATTCCATTCCATGCGATCGGATCGGAAGGATTATGTTCAATAGCCTTTTGAAATGCGATCATTGCTTCGTGATTGCGCCCGATCTGCAAGCAAAGATTTCCAAGATTGTTCCAAGCGAAAATCTGATCAGGCGCAAGTCTGATAGCCCGTTTGTATGAATCGATGGCATCTTCGTATTGTCCCAGGCTGGTTTTTACAAGGGCAATGGCATTGAAGCATTTAGCCTCAAACCAGTTATCACGCATTTTGGCAGCAATATCTAAAGCATTCTGCAACATCTCGTTCGCCATTTCGTAATCACCCTTACGCCAGTGCAGAACGCCTAGTGTTAGTAGCAAATTGGCACGAATGGATGTCGTTTCATCTTTCTTCGGGAGATCTGTCAAGAAGGACTCCCGCAAGGATATCTTTGCCTCGGTATCTTCGAATTGATCGCTGTATTCGCCAATCCCCTGCCAGGCGGATTCAAGAGCAGCCTGCAGAATTTGTTCAGGCTTAGGCGAGGCGGTCAATTCGATCAATCTCAGTCGTTCTTGCCATAAAGTCGGGGCTTGATATGCAAGTAGTGAAGACTCTTTGAACGTCAACCAGAAAACAAGCCGCGCCTTCTTCTCTGCAAACAGATAACTATGATGATCCAGGAAGGACATGAACCTGCGTTGATACGCATGTTCACTAAACTGATCAATGAAGAACATAACATTTTCTGTATCCTCGAGCATCTTCTCCCAAAAGCCCAATGTGGTGACCACAGTATCGCCGGCAGAGATCCAGACGATCTTTTGATCGCGGTCCATGAGGAAATTCTCCAGCGTGGAAACAGAATCGTCACGCACGAAAACCGAGCCATAGGCAACGAGCAGAACAGCAGGTCTGTGCCAGCGAATGGCAAGATCAAGTTCCTGCATCAGAACTTCCATGCTGTCTTCGAAGGAGTCAGAACTCTGAGGAATGGCGGTCGATTCACTCATTCAACATTTTCCTCAATACGGGATGAACATCACACCAGTTCTCTTCGTCCCGGTATTCCAGAACAGCCAATAACTGCAATAACGGCCGCAAGCGTTCGTGGTATTCCAATTGTTTGTTACTCTTGATCTTCTTGAGGTATTTCATATCCTCACGGTCAAGAATGCGGCGATATTCGTTGCGAATCTCGTTCGCTGCCCATTCAACATCCGTCACTTCGATGCGTTCACCTTTTCGGCGACGGGCATTTCCAAGCGAAGTTCGAAGGAAGCGAGCTAATTCACGGAAGACACCGCCACTATAAGTTATGGCAAGCTCAAGAGCATCCGGTTCGATCAATTTCAGGTTCATACGTACTGCTACAAACCGTTCCAAAGTTTTGTACCCTAATGTAAGGTGGTTCTCCGGTTCCTGGTTAGGATGCAGGTTAATGTTCGGCAAAAAGAGCGCCTGATCACGAATGGCATCGAATTCCTTGCTATAGAACAGCGCACTGGAGACTGTGTACACAATGGCACAGTTTGGCTGCATCATGATCTCACGGCGATCATGGAAAATCGTGCGTGCTTTATCCAGATCGGGTTTGTCCATGTCATCGATCAACAACAAGGGGATACGGCGTTCAGTACTATAAATCGCAGCCACAATATGATTAATGATCGCAATCAGTCCAGTAATATCTGTTTCAACGATCTGACGTAACTCCACGCGTGTGGCAGGTTCCAACTTCATTTTCAGACCTGCGTTCGCAAAGAACGCATCGATGGATGCGCCCAACTCAAAATTTGACAGTCGACCATCTAAAATTGTGGTCACCTTCTTTTCCACTTTGCCGCGCCAACCATCCAACTCCTTCAGCAGCTGGTCAGGGAGTTCACCGCCTTTCTTGCGGTATTCACGATACAAGCGTCCACCAATCGCCAGCAATACATCGCGGAAGTCAATGTCAATGATGTCTGTTTCTTCACGGATGCTGAAATTGATGGGCCAATATTTTTTCTGGATCTCGGAGTTACCCATGAGGTGCAACAACTCTGTGGATTTTCCACAGCCACGGTGACCCGAAAAGAAAAATTTTGGGGGGCGATAAAAAGGAGCCACAAGTGCATCGACCAACTCAACAATGGGATTTCCGGGACGGTCAATATAAAACGGGTTGTGAAGTCCATCCTGGGTGGGTTTGAGCGGCAGGTCCAATTCAAAATTGAGCCAGGCACGATCAAAATCTGTTGCGACAATGTAATCGAATTTACTCATGGTTCCTCAAAACTTAATGCACAAGTCCTTTATTTGATTGAATCGATTATAAGAAACTGCTCATTCAACCGAAACCGAATTATCATGACGTTCTTTGTCGGGAATATTGACCATGCGCCAAGCAGAAATTGGTCAATTATGCCCATTCATTTCTTCCAGCCACAACCAACAATCACGCCTGCTTGGATGATACAGCCAGCCCCTGGTCGATGGCATACAATGCAGCCTGAGTGCGGTTTGCCAAGTGCAGTTTATTCAGAACACTACTCACATACTTGGCAATGGTTCTTTCATGCAACACCATCACAACCGCGATCTCCTGATTGCTCAACCCGCGTGCAATCAAGCGCAAGGTTTCCAGTTCACGGCGTGTCAACGACTCGGTCATGAGTGACGTCTCAGCTGGGTGGTCAATCTCATTGATAACTTTCATGGCTATGGAAGGCTGAATGGAAGCCTGACCTTTCGCCACATCACGAATTGACTGGAGCAACTGGGTTCGGGTCGTGTCCTTCAGCATGTATCCCAATGCACCGGATTTGATGGCTTGATACACCCGGGTACTTTCAGCAAAACTTGTCAGTACCAGGATTCGTGCATCAGGGACCAACTCTTTTAGCATGGGAATGGTTGCCAATCCATCCTGCCGTGGCATGACCATATCCAATAGGATGACATCAGGCTTGGTCTTGCGTGCCAACTCAACGGCTGCAATCCCGTCCACAGCCTCACCGACCACTTCCATATCGTCCTGCAATGAAAGGATTGCCACAACCCCTTCCCTAACCACACTCTGGTCTTCAACAACAAGAACTTTAATTTTCTTCATATTAACCGCCATGTTTGTAAGTTACTGAGTAGTTATATGTAATGTGGAAAAGTGGTTCGGTTCCACGTTGGACAATTCTTCTTCCTGTTTCTTCCAGGCAATGGGTGACCATAATTCAAGATAGTCGCCCTGCCCCACCATGATCACATCCCGTTCCAGATTTGCGAACTCCTTCAACGGTTCAGGAATTGGTATTTTCCCGTCAGAGCCAATCTCAACCTGTTGCGCAGTGCCAAGTATCAGCCGCAATAAGAGGCGGGCGACTGGGTCAGCAATGTTCAGAGAGGTAATCCTGTCATAAATCGATTCGAAGGCATCCATGGTCAGTACCATGATGTTCCGGTCAAATCCTCGAGTGATATAAAGTCCATCCTGATAATCCTCTTGAATTCCATCCGGCAAAGCGATGCGGTTGTCAGTCTCCAAGATGCTAGGGTAAAGGCCGAGTAACAAGTTCGTGTCTCCTGGATGAGATGTGTATTTTGAATTACTGCTGTCATTATATGTAGCAGGTTCAATTTGCAAAACCTAAATAAATTGGTTCTTTTAGAGATTTTTTTGACCAAATAACAATGCATGAAAGGTCATAAATGACCATGCAGTAAATATGTAGAAGAATATCCCCACTCGTGACATTTATCGGCTTGACAACAAATGACCCATATATGTTTAAAGGAAAAAGCCCCGGTCACTATTAGCGCGACCGAGGCTTTCGTCAATATTTTTACTTTTTATTTTGTTCTGCCAACCCTTCGCGGACCGCATACAGGGCTGCTTGTGTCCTGTTTGCGAGGTGAAGTTTATCGAGAATATTACTAACATATTTCGCAACGGTTCTTTCATGGACCGTTAAAGCTGTTGCAATCTCCTGATTGCTTTGACCTCGCGCAATCAAACGCAATGTGTCAAGTTCCCGTGGCGTCAGTGGTTCAGATGTATACATCAGTTCAGATGGATGGTCGATCTCGTGAATAACTTTCAACGCTACAGAGGGATGGATCGATGCCTGCCCTTTTGCAACATCTCTGATTGCCTGCATAAGCTGTGTTCGGGTTGAGTCTTTCAGAAGATAACCCAATGCCCCGGCTTTGATGGTCTGATAGACTCGGTCCGACTCCGCAAAGCTTGTTAAAACAAGAATCCGGGCATCCGGCAAGATTTCTCTCAGTTTGGGTATGGTTGCAAGTCCATCCTGCTTGGGCATGACCAGATCCAGAAGTATGACATCCGGTTTGTGTTTCTTCGCTGCTTCCAGGGCTTGAATGCCATTCTCTGCTTCTGCAACAACTTCAAAATCCTTTTGATATGAAAGAATGGCAACCACACCTTCACGCACGACACTTTCATCATCCACAACTAGGATACGTATCTTCTTCATGCACTCCTCCTGTTTTTATTTCGGCTTGACGTTTTTTCACGAGGCGCCATAACTTTTATGGTAGTTCCGAAACCTGGTCTGGAGATTATTTTCAACCTGCCATTGATCTGAGCTGTACGTGACTTTATATTCTGCAAACCAATCCCGCTTTGGTCGACGTGATGAGCATCGAAGCCATCGCCATTATCAATCACTTCAAGAATAATGTTTTTACGTGTCTGCCTCAACTTCACCAAAACCGAATTTGCGCGGGCGTGTTTGAGGATGTTATTCAGTGCTTCCTGGGCAATGTAATACAAGGCTATTTCCTTGTCTTTTGAAATGGATATACCTTCATCAGGTACAAATCTAGCTTGTATATCAGCGCGTCCTTCAACGGCACCCAAACGATGATGCAGTGCAGAAACCAGATCGCCCTTCTCCAGGTCAACCGGCTGCATTTGATACAGGAACAATCGCATCTCCTTAACTGCCTGACGTGCATTTTCGCCAATCTTTGCCAATACCTGCCCTGGCACCACCTTTGAGCCTGCCTCAAGCCCTGCCTGCGCAGCTTCTGTCAACGTAACGAGTCCATACAGTTTTTGACTGACAGAATCATGTAAATCGCGCATCAACTTTTCACGTTCGGAAAGGGCTATTGCCAATTGACGACGGCGATCACTGTCAATGAGATTTGCTATTTGTTCAGCGATTGTCATCAAGCGAATCACCTCGTCCTGTAAATAGGCTTCTTCATTCTTTCTCCCAAGAAGTAGACACCCAAGGAACCGACTATTCTCGCCTGCCTGAGTCAGCAATGGCAAAATAATGAGACTGGCAATCTCTGCATCACTGAAAACGGACGGTAATTGATTGTCGTTTGGCGTGTTTCCGATGAATACAGGCTGTCTCGTGCGAATCACTTCATCAAAAAAAACGTTTTGGCTGGCTAATGATTCAAAATCAGCCTCACTGTCAGGAACAAGTCCAAAATGTGCTACAAGTCGCATTGGTCGATTGTCGCGGTTCTGCTCATTGCCATCTTCAATCAAGAAGATAGCAACCACCTGACTTTGAAACGGATAAATGATTTGATATATCGACTCTGAAAGAAAATCATCCAAGGTCATGGAATGACTCGCCGCATTTGATATGGCATTGAGCAGCACAAACATTTCATCACGAGCCCGCTGACGCGCTTCTTCGACCAATTTCCGGTCTGTTATATCCCGCCAGATGATCAATTGCCCAAATTGTTGCCCAGTCTGATCCAGTAGATTAGAAAGGCGTACGTTGAGGTATCTCCAACTATCCTGCGTACGCACACTTCGTCTCATTTCAAGTTCTTTACCGCCACCAACCACATTGGATATATCAGGCCAATCCGGCAGAATGGAACGAACCGGTTTTCCATATAATCGATGACGCGGAATACCAACGATTTTTTCAGCAGCAGGATTTACATCAACAATAATACCTTTCGGATCCAGAACCATCCATCCATCACCCATTGCTTTTACCACAGTCTCGCAGTGTATCGGTTCAACCTCGATCACATGATGACGATAAAGACCAAATGCAAAGCCGATAATCGCCATGGAATAGCCAATTAAGGAGTAGCCGAATATATCCGTAGTAGGTTGGGTGACATGGTCATAGAGTCGCAACAAAAGAGGCGCAAATGCCCCGGCTATAAGAGTACCAGCCTGAAAGAATATTGGGGATGGCTTTTTTGAGAAAACATCTGTAATCAATAACAAACTGGCAATCTCAAAGTTATACAGATAGATTGTATTTATATTTGCCCATACACCGGAATTGAGCGATAGGAAGGTGGAATAAGGCGTTACTTCCATGAAAAATAAGTTTCGAACAGGCTCCACCCATAAGAGTATTTGGGTAACAACAGGCTCAAATGTGAGCAGGGATATTGTCAACCAACTGATCCAATTTGTACGATGGCTGTAAACCAAGGAAAAGGTAAAGAGGGTAGAAGCAGCAACTGCAGAAAACAGATAAACAAAGGAAATAAGCGCTAATTTTGGGAAATGAAACAATTGGAGATCATACAGCAAATAAGTAAGACTCCAAAAAGCAGTTACAAAAGCCAACACTGCCAGATGTGTCGAACTAGCCATGTGGGGTTTGCGCAATGACAACCCAGCAATAAACAAAGCAATCACAGTATTGAGTAATAACAAATAGTTCTGCATGGTAATTAATTATCCGACCAAAAAATAAAATTAGATTTCAGAACCCTGTAACAGGTTTTGCAGTGAAGAAGCACCAAAAATAAAATGAAGGGTGGGGTCGCGGCGAAGCCATATACGAGGGATCTTTTCGGTCAACATCCACTCTTTCAGTTGGGTAAGTGCACCTGAAGCGTCACCTAATAAACCGCTACAGCAGGCTGAATAATAATCTTTTCCATTTGAGATGTTCGAGATGTATTGAAGGGTCCTGCCTAACTCTTCCATGTTCCCTATTCGAGAATAACAGATCGCAATAGCCAGGTGGGAGGAATTGGTATTTGGCTGAATGGATAAAGCCTTTTCAAAATATGGAATAGCAGACACATATTTCCCCAAAAGAATATACATATAACCCAGTACCACCCAACCCTTGGGTGAAGCCGGATCCAGTTTCAAGCTCTTTTTCAGGCTTGGGAATGATTTTTGGGCCTGGCTGGCTGAACGACAAATAACCCCATAATTTGACCATAACACTCCCTGTTCCGGACTTAGCTTCAATGCCTGGTCAATCCACCGAAGAGCATCTTGAAAATTACTCTGATCGAAACAATTAATCGCCCGCACATTCAACAGCATTGAATGCAGGTCGTTCAATTTTGACAAATTGAACTGATCAACAATATGGTTAATCAAGTCATCCACTTTTTGGTTTTCACCGAGAAGCCAGTAATAATACGAAAGACTCTCAAACTCATGCAAATAACTGGCAACTGTCTCATCTTTTTTGGAAAAATTTTGGATAAACTGTTCGTGAAAAGCAATTTTTTCACGAATTGCCTTCCCGGGTAAAATCGAATACTCAAGATGCCATAATAAAACCCCTGATGGTAATGAGTTTCCAGGGGAATTGCGCACGGCAGGAAATTCAATCACTCTATGACGGAATGCCCAAAAGTCGGGCGCTTGACGCGCAAGCTGACACATTTCATCATTGGTAAGCCAAAATATAATCTTGAGCTTTTTTTCTACAAACAATTCCCGAAACATATTCAAGCCTTTATAGACTTGCCGATTACCGCCCATGCCGTGGACAAAAAAAACACTTTCATAAAAATCAGATGCTTCAATCATCTGATCGAGAATACTTTTCGACCCTCTTTCAGGATGGATGTTCACCACCTCTACAATGCTTTCCAACCGGGTTCCCATGGCAGCGATGATCCGAGACTGGTCATTTTTTGACTGATGGACAGCAATCAGGATACTGGGGCGTGACCAGTTTAGTGCCTGACGAACCTCTTCCAACAGAATATTCAATTTGTTATCTGCTATCGTTTCACGTTTGGGCATAACTTTTTTCTGGATCAATCATATTCCTCGCAAATTGTTTCTTTTTTGGTATTCATTCTGAAGGAGAGAGAAAGAATATTGCCCGCAATGGGAGAAGGGCGTGCGCATCTCGACTTAATCTATCGAATTGCCTGAGCCACACATCATAAAATTTTTCCAAGTCCATCGCGTTGATTTTTTTATATCCGCCTTTGTTCATAATCTCCCTAACATCAGACGTAAAACCGCCGGAAGAGAACAACAATCCAAAATCACTGGAGCCGAGAATGGAGGAGAAAGACTTCAAGCCCTCAACTGTTACAGGCTGTCCCGTATGTTTGACTTGAACAAGAATCCGCACTGCTTTTGCTCCAATAGGGTCTGTATTAACAACCATGTCGATTAAGCCTCGCTGTTTTTGCGGAGGAGCAACCCAGATTACATGATATTGCAGTGCTTCCAGAAGGTAAGCTATAAGTTGCCGAATTTCGACGGAGTTTTTTCCCCGAATATAATTCGCAATATCACTCCATGCCTTTTCCTGGAACATCTCAAGCGACACAAGAATATCCGGGACGTTCTGCTGACCTTCCTCAGACAAACGTAATGCCTCCAAGTATAAATCCCTCGGTTTGTAAAACCTCCTACAGGCTTCACGCCCATCTTCAGTAAGAAGCCATCGTCCCTTATCTGTTTTCATCATCCACCCAGCTTTTATGAAGGGCAGCATGGCTAGACGAACCATTTTCGCGTAGCGTGGATATTGATTCAAAGACGAGAAGCCAGCCTCATATTCTGTTAATTTAACAGTTCCAGGCAAACGCACAAGTACTTCACTGCTCATCAAGCCATCAGGTTTTGTCCATAACAATTCAATGACCCCCCTGATCATTTCGCTCATACGCTCCAAGGACTGATCATTCATCCATTAATATCCCTTGTTGTCTACGAGTCTGACGAATATAACGCTGAATAACTTCAACGGGATGAGGCTGGGAACCCCAGAAGATCAGATAACCTAGTGCCCAAAAATCATCTGATTGGTTTTCTCGTTTGAAACGAGGAAATTCGGAAAATATTTGCAGGGATGTTTGTTTACGAACAATGTGCATAACATGCGTTGTCGAAGTGGAAGGAGGGACACTGATTGCCCATTGAAGGTAATCGGGTTTGATGCTTAGGAATTCCAAGCGCCATCCGTTTGACGTACATATATTTTTCAACATGGCATCGAGGCGATCTGCAATATCCCCAATGAGATAATGGGAACTCAATTTGGGCAGGAGCAAACAGGTATATGAAACTTCATACGGATGCTGCTCCAAAGGTTCCAGAATGATTTCTTCAGTATCCTTTTCAAAAGGTAATTGAACGTGGTTATCTACAGAAACCACAATGGAATCATTTTCCGATTTTTTATTGTTCGTTTGAGTGCTTGATCCCTTGTGATCCACTTCAATCTCTCTTTGGTCTGCCAATTTATTTCCCATTACACGAGATAGAATTGCACTTTCTTATATACAGAACATTGATACCCACCGGTAAAAAAACCCAACAGAGGCCATTGCGTGAAAAATTCCTTAGAAATGCTGAAAAGAATCAGAATATCATTTTATAACCATGTTTCATTATATTATACCTCGCAAGTACTATAGTACCAGCCTTTGCCAATGTAATTTTTACTAGTCGTCTATTCAAATTTAAAACGATAAGAATTGGACAAACAAAAAAATCTAACCCTGACCTCATTTTGGTCAAGGCTGTGATAAATACAGTCTTATCTAAATTATATATGCTTCCACTCACCGATAAGCCAAATTATTCTAAATTTCAATGGATCACTTCAGAGCGGTATTGAATTTGATCACTTCGGTTATTTGAAAAAAACGATGGGCTTGAGGATTGCTCCTTATTTGCTTCAGCGAATGGTGGTTTCAGTGTTCGTGAGCTTATGAAAAATCCCAAAACTAGAAACACTAGCATCCAATAACCGAAGCTATTAGCTGTGAAGATCAGACTTAATCCCGCAAGTAATAAGATGATATAAGGCACAAACATGACCTTACCCAAAAGCCGGATGAAACTTTTATGGAAGACGCTGGACGCATCCAACTTACCTGGAGCCATTGATTGGTCTATTAAAGAAAAGCTGAACTGATTTATCAACTCAAGTGTTACATTTCTTTGTGGTTCAAATTTCAGGTCGCAAGATTTGAAATTCCTTCTCAGAAAATAATAATAATCAAGGATGGATTCACGATTAACTTCATTGATTCCAGAAACCTGAAGTATCCGTTCGCATAAGGAATCCAACTCTTCACAAGTTTCACAGACTTGCATGTAGGCTTCCCACGCCTCGATATTCAATGGATCAGCCTGCACCAACCGCTCGAGAACATCCTGCGCAGATTGAACATTGCCTGCATTGATATCTCCATAAGCCTTGTGAAGAAGGTTTGTCATGGTCGTTGTCGTCAGCACATTACAATCTGATAATTCTTTCGTTTATTCTTCTCATGATATAACGATGGTTTGCGTTCAAATAATCTTTTCCTCGCACCTTGGATCTCCACATTAATTCAACCGCATCTTTCAGTCTTTCAAGATCCGAAGTGGTCTCGCACGTGTTTATGTATACTTCCCATGCCTCAATATTCTGAGGATCACGTGCCAAAATTTGGTTTAAAATCCCCCGGGCTTGCTGCGGGTACCCCGCATTTATTAATAGATATGCCTTATCCAGGAGTTCCCATGCTCTTGCCATTGTGACTGCTCCATAAGTTTTATAATGACAACATAATAGCAAAAGCTGATTTTCCTGAACATCCAAAGAGTTACCGAATATGCAGGTGACTTATTGACCAGTCGGCCAGTGGTAAAAATACATCATTAAAGCCCACCAAAATGTAAAAAA
>CAYTDB010000082.1:0-21648 GCA_964436455.1 uncultured Anaerolinea sp.
CCGCTCCGGCGAGACCGAAGACGCCACCATCGCTGACCTGGCTGTGGCGCTCAACACCGGTCAGATCAAGACCGGCGCCCCCGCCCGCTCCGACCGTGTGGCGAAATACAATCAATTGCTCCGCATCGAAGCGGAATTGGGGGATACGGCGAAGTACGCGGGTTGGGATGCGTTGAAGTAAAGTAACAACATGTCATTGCGAGGAGCGAAGCGACGAAGCAATCCCAAGTAACCTGTAAGCAGGAGATTGCTTTGGGCTATCGCCCTCGCAACGACATTAGTAAGGGAGGAGGAAATCATGACAGAAAACAAAATTGATTAATTGATTATGGCTGTATAATGCAAACATGTCTCGACGCAAGAAAGACATGCTAAGCAGACGAGAATTTGTGAAAGCAACTGGCGTCATGGCAGGTAGCATTTTGCTATCCGCCTGTTCTGAATACATCCAAGAAATCCCCACATCTACACCTACAATTTCACCCACACCGACAAAGACACTTACCCCAACGCCGACCCAAACACCAGAACCGACCGCAACATTGACTCCAACCGAAACCCCGGTTCCGCGGATAGCCATACCGGTCAGGAGGAAAGCGGACGGGTCGCTCTTCGTGACGCCCGACGACAGGGTGGAATTTACCTCAACGTACGAACAGTTGCCTGAGGCAGTGGATATTGCCGCGCAGTTGAATGCAGAGGCGTGGAGCCCGGACTTTTTACGGAAACTGCAGGCATACCTGCAATCGGTTTGGGTAGAGGGGCACTCGCTGATGGCACCCTTTGACCAGAGCGTGGGGGACGCGGCGTGGTATACGTTTGAGATGTCTGCACCCCTTTTCCGTACAGATACAATTCTTGATATTCGGGGGTGCATTCCAGGGAGCATGCCGGTCCGGCACCCGTTTGCCTTTAGGGATTTGACGAGCCAGTTTTCCGTAGACGGGGTGCCTTATAATCTGTTCACAATCATGCAACAAATCCGCGATCCGGAAACTGGAATTGAAACGATAACTCCCATCGTATTCATTGGACAAATGAATTCTTTTATAAAAAACATGAATAGCGGTCACCGTTATTGGGCATATTCGCACCATTTTCCAAGTGCAGAGATAAAGTCTCATATGCAAAAGCAGCCAGGGCTATGAACAGTTATATTCTACAAGGTGGGAAACCGCTCTATGATTTCGATGAGGTTGATAGGCGTATGCAATGGGCAAACGGCCTGTTTGATGTGTACTTCCAGACGCATCCAGTTCCTGCCGCCGCTTATGCCGCTGGTAGTTGTAGTTAATGGAAATTCTTCCTTTTAGATTTTATTCGCGTACTTTTCCGCAAACAGCGCGGGTTGACCACCCGTGTGCCAGAACAGCACCGTTTCATCTCTCTTGAAGAATCCCTTGCGGATGAGGTCGATCATCCCCGCCGCCGCACGTCCCGTGTAGACGGGGTCAAGCAAAAGACCTTCATACTTCGCAAACAAATGGACCGCTTCGCGCTCCGCGTCAGTCAGTACACCGTAGCCTGCTCCACAATAATCGGCATTCGCCAACACGTCAGCCTGAGTGAACTCGATCCGCTCCCCCAACCTTTCACTCGCCGACGAAGCCAACGCCGACACATTTTTCTTCAACCAATCTTCAGGCTCGTCAATGCTGATTCCCAACACTTTTCCTTGATATCCAAACACACGTTGACCCAACACCAAACCCGCATGTGTCCCGCCTGAGGATGTACCAAACACGATCCAATCCGCGCGGACATTCTGCTTCATAAATTCTTCCATCGCAAATGCATATCCCAACGCGCCCGTCGGACTTGATCCACCATACGGGACGAGATACGGCTTCTTCCCCTCTGCAACGGCGTTATCGAAGGTCTCCTGCAAGATTCGGTCGCGGTCCTTACGGTCTGGGACAGCGACGATCCGCGCGCCAAACAATTCATCCAGCAATAGGTTGGCAGACGAGCGTTCGGGAAGTTCACCGGTCAAAACCAAAATACAATCAAACCCAAACCGTGCGGCCGCCGCCGCCGTCTGACGGCAGTGATTGGATTGAATCGCCCCGCCAGAGATCAAGGTCTTTGCACCCTGCTCTTGCGCTTCGGCAACGAGGAACTCCAATTTGCGAGTCTTGTTGCCGCCGAAGGCGAGTCCCGTTTGGTCATCGCGCTTGACGAGGATTCGCGGACCAGCCAAATGGTCAGAAAAACGCGGGAGTTCTTCGATGGGAGTCGGGAGGTGGGCAAAATGCAGGCGGGGGATTTGATTCATGGTTTTTCTTTTCTGGAATTCTCTGGTGGTCGAGTAGCCCTGAGGGCTCATTGCGAAGGGCATATCGAGACTACCATGTAGGCAAAAGTGCTTTGGTTAGTGATGGTCTCGATACGCGCCTTCGGCGCACTCGACCACCGAAACTTCTATGCACCCAAATTCTGTTTCGTCTTCACCTTACCACGTGATCTCATCACATCCAACACGCGCGGGATGACTTCCGAATACATCTTATACCAAAACGGACTGGGTGCAAAGTCATACGCGCCGAGTGTGCGGACAACCTGTCCGCTAAGTCCCTCTTTGAAGCGATACACTCCCCACATCGAGTCGCTTTCGTCGAAAGTCTCGGGCGCACCCCACAAGTCATACACAGCACAACCTTTCGCCTTGGCACGTTTCATCGCTTCCCACTGCAAAAGATAGGTCGGCATCTTTTCACGATGCACACCCCGCGACATACCATAGACATAATATGCACGACCAGCAAAATAGAAGACGAAGATCGCGGCGACAGGTTCACCATCTACTTCAGCGATCAAGGGTTCTGCATGAGGTAATTGGTAATTGGTAATTGGAGATTGATTCGCCATGAACAATTTCCACGCCGTCTTGTAATACCCCTCATCACGAATCACAAAGCCATCACGCACGGAGGTTTCCGCATACATCTTATAAAGCATCCCCAAATCTTCTTGCGTGCCTACGCGAAGAGAGACGCCTTTCTTTTCCGCGAGACGGATATTGTAACGGGTTTTCTGTTTCATGCGTGCAAGCATTTCTTCTTCGGTTGGCTTCAAATCTATGAGGACTGTATTCCTGAACTGGATTTGATCCGACGAATATCCCCACCCCCTCCGCGTCAACTCGGACATCACAATCTGTCCACCGTTTTCTGGAACATCTCCCTCGCTGTCAGGGATTCCCGTTCCCAGCACAACGTCGGGGTCACATTTCAGGAAGATCGCTCCCTGTTTCTTCGCAAAGGACTGTAAATCATTGAGCACACGATTTCGCAATGACTCATTCGCCCAATCGAGCAGAGGTCCTTTGGGAGAATAGAGGACGGAGAGGCGTGCGGCGAATCCATTGCGGATGATCTGGCGTTTCAAGACCAGTGCGGCAGCTACACAGTAATCAGTAATCAGTGATAAGGTATCAGGGCTCTGATTACTGATAACTGATAACTTTTTCTCATCCCATATCAAATAAATAGGTTCCCAACCATACTTCGCCTTCACCTGTCCCCATTCGTGGGTTTGGAGAAAGTGCGGGTTGGGTAGTTTGGAAATGATTACGTTCCAGTTACTACTTTCCACTCTCTACTCTCTATTCTCTACTTCCAATAAACTTCAAATATGCCCAATACAACAACGGATTATAGACTCGATCCATCGCTTGTGCGGCACGTTTGAGTTCACCGCCGAAACCGCGTTTGAAGCGGTAGACACCCCATAAGCCGTCGTGGCGGGATTCGAAGTTCGCTTCGAGAGTCGCTTCGTCTTCGTCAGGAACACCCCAGAGATCATATTCTTCACAGCCGTGGGACTTTGCCCATTTTATGGCTTCCCATTGCAGGAGGTAGGTCGGCATGCGGTTGCGTTCTTCGTCTGTGGAGGCGCCATAAAGGTAGTAGGCACGGTTTCCGTTGCGGGCAACAAATAAAGCGGCAAGAGGTTTGTCATGATATTCAGCGACTAATATTTCGCCCAAGCCTTTTGGATGGAGAAGTTCGTAGGCTCTCTTGTAGTATTCCAGCGAGTGGATTCCAAATCCGTCACGTCCGCCTGTAACAAGCATCATTTTGTGGAAGGAGTCGATGTCATCCCATGCATGGACGGTTACGCCTTTTTTCTCGGCGAGGCGGATGTTGTAGCGGGTTTTTTGTTTCATCCGAGCCAGGATAGCATCTTCGTCATCTTTTATATTGTTTATGATGGTGCGAGGAGGTTGGATGTTATGCTTAGAAGGGACGAAGGATGAAGGATGAAGGATGAATTTGGAATCCCAAGAGTCAGGTTCGAGTTTTAGGAAGATGGCTCGATGGGATTTGCAAACAGAATCGATCTCTTTCCAGAACTGATCACTGGATGATTGATTACTGACATCGTCCCCTTTGGGGATCACTGCTTTAGGGATATAAGCAACACTGAAGCCGAAAGGCAACTTACGAAAAAGAATTTGGGCACCAATATTTTCACTGATCACTCTCGCTGGCTTCCAACCAAAGCCCGCCTTTAGTTCCCCCCACTCCCCTGTTTGGAGGAGGTGGGCGTCCGGATGTTGGGCGAGGAAGTGGTTCCAATCGGTAAGGGAGACGATGGGCATGATAAGTTGAAAGTTGAAGGTCAAAGGTCGAAGGTCAGAAGGGACGTTTGACCTTCAATGTTCGACTCGGATGTGTAACGGATGGTCGAATTAGGGATAAGTTCATCAAAAAGGGTAATCATCGCTTCGGTATCGTCCGAGTGGCTGAGGAGGGAGAGAGAGTCGATGGCTTGAGGCAGGTTGAGGGTAGATGATGAAGCGTCTGTATCGAGGCGGGAGATGTCGGGGTGAAGAGTCGGAACAAGGGGAGTCCCTTCATCCCACAATTCTTCCGTCAGTTTTTCACCAGGACGAATACCCGTATAGGCGATCTCGATGTCGCGGTGAGGCTCGAGTCCGGAGAGTCGAATGAGGTCTTCAGCAAGGTCGAGAATGCGGACGGGTTCGCCCATATTGAGTACAAAGGTCTCGCCGCCCTGCTCCATGGACGCAGCCTGAAGAACGAGGTAAACCGCTTCAGGAATGGTCATGAAGAAACGATACATGTCGGGATGTGTGATGGTGACGGGTCCGCCATTGGCAATTTGATTTTTAAATTTGGGAATGATACTGCCGCGACTGCCTAGTACATTGCCAAAGCGGACAACAGTGAAAGCACGGTTTGTAGCGTGGGCGGCATCGAGGACGATCATTTCGGCGAGGCGCTTGGTTGCACCATAAACAGATGAGGGACGAACCGCCTTATCGGTTGAGATGAGGACAAAACGTTCGGTGTCATGAGCAAGTGCTGCCTGCACAACATTTCTCGTGCCGATCACATTGTTCGTGACGGCTTCAACAACATTGATCTCCATGAGCGGAACATGTTTATGCGCGGCGGCATGGAAAACGATCTGCGGTTGATGCTGTTTGAAGATTTGCGCAAGCCGTTCATGGTTGCGAATATCAGCAATGACAGGGTGAAGCGTGAGATTGGGGTAATCATATTCGAGTTCGAGCAGTATCTCAAAAATGCTGTTCTCACCATGGCCCAGCAAGACAAGTTCAGACGGATTACGACGGGCGATCTGACGACAAAGTTCACGCCCGATGGAGCCACCCGCGCCGGTAACCAATACACGCTTTCCCTCGAGTGCCGCGCCAACCGCTTCGTCATTGACACGGATGGGTTCGCGGCGCAGGAGGTCGGTGATATCCACTTCGCGCAGGCGGGAGACATTGACCTTGCCACCGATGAGTTCATAAATGCCAGGCATGGTACGGGATGGAATACGCTTGAGACGACAAACATCATTGACCATGCGCACAAGCTGCCCGGGCGCAGATGGAATGGCGATAATGACCTCGTCAATGTCGTGCTGGTCAACAGCCGTTTCAAGAGCATTCACACTGCCTATGACGGTCACGCCATGAAGGGAATGTTTTTGTTTTGCAGGATCATCATCGAGAAAACCGACAGGCACAAGATTCAGTTGCGATGATCGCTGAAGTTCGCGGACAACCAATGCCCCCGCATCCCCCGCGCCAACAATGATGGCGCGCTTGGTCTTCCCGTTCAAGCGGGAGGCAGGAGTTTGTTCCGCTAGAATGCGCAATGCAAAACGTGAGCCTCCGATGAGGATGAGTGAGACAAGCCAGTCAATGCCGAGAGCGGAGCGCGGCATGCCCGGCAAGACCATGCCTGCACTGATAAGCAGCAGCATCACACCCGATGTCAGCACAGAGGCGGTTGTGACGGCCGCAGTGATCAATCGTAATTCGCCCGTACTCGCATAGATCCACAGGCGGCGATATAAGCCAAAGAAAAAGTAGGTGGGGATTTTGATCGCCAGCGCCACGGCGCACATCAACAGCGCGGCAGGAAAGTAAAATGGCAACTCGCCCACATCGAGCCGCAACGCAAAACTACCCAACACCGAGATGATAATGAGGGCAATATCACCGATGAGGACAAAACGGTTACGGACGTGCGAACGGGGTCTCATTTTGGTAAGTGGCAATTCACAATTAAAAAGAAAAACGGGATTAGGCGCTTCGACTGCGCTACGCTCCGCTCAGCGCGGAGGATTGTTGACGCATCCACCCGACGACTTCTTTCAAGCCGTCTTCGAGTGAAACTTGTGCTTCAAAGCCGATCACATCTTTCGCTTTCTGCGGGCTTCCTATGGAGCGATAAAGATCACCAGCACGCGGCGCGGTAAATGCAGGTTCACATACATTTGGGAACAGATCGAACAAAACTTCAAGCAGATCAAGTATACGCGTCTCAATTCCTGTGCAAACATTGAAGACTTTCCCTGCCGCGTCAGGATGTTCGGATGCGATCAAATTTGCACGCACAACATCGCGCACATTGATCAGGTCACGCGTCTGTCCGCCATCGCCAAAGACGGTCACAGGCTTGCCATCCAACAAACGGCGCACGAAGATCGGGACTGCCGCGGCGTACATGGAATCGGGACGCTGGCGAGGTCCGTAAACATTGAAGTATCTCAACGCGACGACTTCAAAATTAAATGAATTAGTGAATAACTCTGCGTGCAGTTCGCCCACGCGTTTGGATACAGCATAAGGGGACTTCGGCATAAGCGGCGTCTCTTCGACAAGAGGGAACGCCTCGGACTCCCCGTAAACTGCCGCGCTCGAAGCAACCACCGCCCGTCTGACACCAACCTTGCGCGCCGCATCGAACAACAGTGATGTACCAGTGATGTTCGCATCGAAACATTCCTGCGGCTCCTCCATGGATTGCGCAACGGAGACAAAAGCCGCTTCGTGGAATAGAACGTCGATGCCGCGAACAGCCTCCCCGACGCGTGAAGCGTCGCGAATATCGCCTTCCAAAACTTCGAGGCGCTTCTTATCGAATTTCTGAATCAACCCGTCAAGGTTTTCGGGTTTGCCGGTGCTGAAATTGTCCAGCACACGAACAGTTGCGCCCTGCTCCAGCAAGGCGCTGACAATGTGCGATCCGATAAATCCTGCACCACCTGTTACCAAATATTTCATCTGCCCGTCCGTCTGAGTACTGTGCCGATGGTTCGCAGGATGATCTGGAAATCCATGGTCAATGTACGATGTTTAATATAATAAAGATCGTATTCAAGTTTAATGCTCGTCTCTTCCACAGTTGCCACGTAGCCATAATTGATCTGGGCCCAGCCAGTGAGTCCTGGTTTGACCAGCAAACGTGCACGGTAAAAAGGCACCTGTTTTTGATATTCCTCGACCAGCTTTGGAACCTCAGCCCGCGGACCTACGAGACTCATGTCGCCGCGCAGGACATTCCAAAATTGGGGAAGTTCGTCAAGACGAGTTCTTCGTAAAAAATTTCCAACCCGTGTGATGCGCGGGTCGTCCCTGGCCGTTGTCCGATCATCGACTGATGTTCCCGATTTTTTCCGCATACTCCGAAATTTATAAATGGTAAACACAGAGCGCCCGCGTCCCAGGCGAGGCTGTGAATAAAAGATGGGAAAACCAGAGTCAGAATAAATCGCCAACGCCAAAAAGGGGAAGACAACTGCCAACATCAAAAGTCCCACCAGAGCCCCTAGTATATCCATCACACGCTTGAACAGCAGGTAAAAGCCACTTACAGACAACCCATCGACGAATGAGCGGATGATCCAATCCGATTCAAGGTGATGGATCGGTACACGTCCTGTCATTTCCTCATAGAGGATGGGCATGCGCGTCACATCCACACCTTTTTCCTGCGCATCCAGAATGGCCTGAAATGTTGCACCCATTATTTCACCATTAATGGCAACAACAAGATTGGATATACGGTTGTCATCGATCAGGTCCAGCAGATGTTCGCTCGTACCTAACACGGGAAGATCGTGAAAAAGCTCCCCTAATTTTTTATCATCGTCATCCACATAACCAATGATATTGAACGACCTGGGATCCAGGGAGTTATAAAGTTCGGCAAGGGTCTGCCCTGCCCTGCCGGCTCCGATCAGCAGAATGCGGCGCAGTTGACCAGTTTGCTTGTATATCCGGATGAAGATCATCCTCCATGCAAGCGTTAGAACTGATGCATATAAGAGGAAAGCACCCACACCAATACGCGGAAGGTTGGTATCCTGTTTTGTGATAAACAAGAGAGAGAAAGCGATCAACCCCAAGAGTGCTGCGATTACAATCCCGCGTGTTGTCTTGCGGCCACTTCCAGCAACATGAGGCTCATACAATTCAACCAGAAGCACAACCCAGATGACCGGCAGTAAATAAAACCAGAATGGGACCCTGATAACAAGGAATTCTTCAACAAGTTGCCTTGCCCGGTCCATGGCAATCCCATTTCTTTCAACAAGCGCTGTTGCCTCCACATAGATGTTGTATTGTTTCCACGTTTCGATCGCGGAAATGACAGAAATGAACCCCATCAGTAAGTCACCTATGAACAGGATCACGCGATGCTCACTTGGACGCAGGCGCAATGCAGGAGAGGTACGAATATTATCAGTCATTCTTTCTTGAACCTGAATTAAGAATACTCCAGAGAAGACCACTTCCCCATGATATGTGCATGACAGGGATCACGAGCGGCAAGCCGATCACCAGAAGCGGATTGCTATTCTGCACGGCAGACCGGGTTCCTGCAAGAAACAGAACCAAATAATACAAAAAAAGTTCGGCGATCAATACATACCAGACGATCGAGACAAACATCGAAAGAAAAAATCCGCCCAGCAAACTTAACACAAACAACGGAGGCAAAGCCTGCCTCCATCGAAGTGTGTCTGGGTATCGTCTCAACATTCTCCACTTCCAATATCCATAACGCCAGTATTGACGCGCAAGTTCCACCAAGTTGGACCGGGCGAAATAAACAGAGCGTATGGATGGATCGAGCCAGATTCTACCATTCGCTTTACGAATACGAGCATTGAACTCGTAGTCTTCATTCGTAAGCAAAGTTTCATCGAACTTGCCAATGCGCTCGATCAACTCGCGTTTAAACGCGCCAAACGGGACCGTGTCCACCTCCGCCGCATGGGTGGCATGACGATACAATGCATCCCCCACCCCAAGCGGATGCGCCGCCGCGACCGCGATGGACTTTGCAATCCAAGTGTTGGCGCCGGGGTGGATCTCCCACACACCGCCGACATTATCGCCGCGTCCTTCCTCCATTGCTTTCACACTGTTAGCAATGTAATCAGGATACGGCTTGGAATGCGCATCGGCGCGGACAATGATCCCGCCGCGAGAAGCTTCAATGGCACGATTCAAGCCCGAGGGGATGTTGCGAAGCGGGTTGTCCACCACACGAACGGTCAAGTCGGGGAAGTCCGCCTGGAAATTGGCGATCTCATCCCGCGTGCCATCCGTAGACATGCCATCGGCAATCACAACTTCCATTTCAGCGCGCGGAAACGTTTGCTGGTGGATGGCATCCAGAAGCAAGCGAATGGTGGATTGTTCGTTATAACAAGGAACGATGACAGATACTTTTGGCATAAATTATTTTACAAGCGGCAGGTGAATTACAAAGGTTGTCTCTTGCCCTGCCTGACTGCGGACGCCAATTTTACCACCGTGCGCTTCGACGATCTCTTTCACTATTGCAAGACCAAGGCCTGCTCCATGTTTTTCACCTCCCGCCCGGGACGGATCAGCCTGATAAAACCGGTCAAACAGATATGGCAGCGCTTCACTCGGGACACCCGAACCTGTATCATTCACGGACAACTCCACCTCATCCCCAACCTTCTTCGCAGAAAGCGTAATCGTCCCGTTGGCGGGTGTGAACTTTAGGGCATTATCAACCAGATTGGTAAATACCTGTGCTAATCTATCACCGTCACCAGTGACCAAAGGCAAATCACCGGGAATATCCAACTGTAAGGTGAGATTCGCTTTTTGTGCCTGTGGAGTGAACTTATTGACAATACTCTGCAACAACAAGCCCATATCCACATTCGACATCTGCAAATCTGCCGTGCCTGCTTCGAGACGGGCAAGGTCAAGCAGGTCGAGCGCCATGCGGTGCATACGCCCCGACTCATCATAGATGATCTGTGCGGCTTGTTTACGGGCTTCGGGCGTGCTAGCAGTGTCGTCGAGAATTGCCTGTGCAAACCCCTGAATGGACGTGAGCGGCGTTTTCAATTCATGCGACACGTTGGCAACAAAATCCCGTTGCGACTTCTGGCTGGCGTGGACACGCGCCAACATGGAATTGAAGGCACGTGTTAAATCCTGTACTTCGTGTGGTCCGTGCGGCGTGACCAGCTGAATATCTTCAGATGGATAATTCCGAGCAGCGACAACCACCTTTTGCAATGGGTCTGCCACCCAACGTGAGAGCACAAAGGCAAGGATCAAGGAAACCAACAATGCAATTACACCCGCTTCCAGGATCGGCATGAAAAATTGATCGGCAAAAATATTCAACACCGCCACTCGCGGACGCGGCGCTGCGACTACGAGTGTCTGTCCGGTTTGCAAGCGGCTGAATGTGTACAGCCAGGCTTTGCCATCAGTATCAAGGGCGGTTTGCGAATCACGATTTAGGAGAGTCCGACTCGGGAATGGTATCTGAGGTTTTTCAGGGTTTGTGTCTACGACCACCTCACGATTTGCATTGAACACAAGCACCCTGACATCATTTACCTGGGAAATTTCCTGAAAAAGGTTGGGGCTTCTGACAAACCTTTGCGGGTTTTCCAAAATCAATTCTTTGATGTTATTCAACTGCTGTTGGGTCTGACGGGAAAGGACAGGGTTTCGAAGCAGGAACACCAATAAAACGACCGCAACAATGCTCAAGGCGATGGCGATCACAAAAGCGTAACTTAACCAGAGACGGGAACGAAGGGATGTGAACATGGCTTGTAAGAAGGTGACAGTCACCTTAATGGTGACTGTCACCCATGGTTCTCTTTTTAAACCCAATCAACTTTTCATACAGCTTCATCAATAAGGCGTACAGTTTATCAAGTTCATCGTCTGAAAGAATCGACCAGGGACGATAAAAGTATTCATCGGTCAGGCGCTCCACCTGTGCGCGGATCTCTCGTCCTTTTGCAGTCGGGCGGAATGTGTTCGTTTCATTCGCTGCTTCCACCCAGCCGATCTGTATCGCAGCTTGAATGGCAACTTCATAGTCATTTTCTTCATATCCGCGGAAAGACATACGCTCCGTCATCTGTCTTGTGTTGACCGCACTGTCGTTCGCAATCGAACTGAGCACATCCCATATAATCCCAGCTTGCCCAAAATGCGGACGCGCCGCTGAGAGATGTGAGTCATCGCGGTAGGCGAACAGATCCATGAGAAGTTCGCGGATCTGAACAATGAAAGGACTTTTTTCATCGGCTATGCGGAACCTTGTAGCAATCGCCCATTTTTCGGGCGGCTCAGGCGCTTCAAGGTTGGCAGTCCAAAGTTGCTTGAGAAAGTATATGAGTTGTATCAAGTCAGCATCAGGCATCAAATCAAAACTTGCAAGGTGTGAATCCCCCGCCTGAACGATCATCCGCACAGCATCCTGCGCCCGAAGTGAAACTTGATATTTCTCATCAGGCAATGGAATGATCCAGCCTTTCACATCGAAACGTGCAAATGCTTTCTCGAATTGCTCCGGATTCGTGAACGGGTCTCGTTTTTGAAAATCTTCAACCGAGAAATATTTCAACCCCAACTCACTATAATAATAAAGCTCGATGGGAATGTCATCCTTAACAGCAGCATCTTCGATGTGGCGTTCTGTGATCTCCCAAAACTCCTGCACCATCGAATACATCAACGTCCAGAACTTCGTGAGCGATTGAGTGTCCATCAAGAGACCACCAATTTATACCCTACACCTGTCACTGTTTCAATCCTTACGCTGCTGCCATCCAATTTCTTGCGGAGGTGAGCCACATGCACATCCACCGTGCGGGTCTGACCGTAGAAGTCGAAGCCCCATGCCTTTTGCAGGATCTGTTCGCGGCTGAGGACAAGCCCGCGATGCTCTGCCAGGGTGAGAAGAAGGTCAAATTCCTGGGTACGCAGGTCAAGGGTCGAATCAGGGAGGCGGACTTCGCGTCTCGCGGGATCTATGACCAGGTTGCCGATCCGAACCGGCTTTGTCTCATCTATGACCGTTCTCTCGCCACGTCGCAAAATGGCTTTGACGCGCGCCACCAGTTCGCGCGGATTGAAAGGCTTGGTCAGGTAATCGTCCGCACCCAGTTCGAGACCGAGAATTTTATCGATATCCTCATCGCGCGCTGTCAGCATGAGAATGGCTGTGTCTGTTTCAGAAGCACGCAGACGACGACAGACTTCGAAGCCATCCAGTTTAGGAAGCATGACATCCAGCACCACCAAGGCGGGATGCAGACGTTCAACCGCATTGAGGGCTGACTCTCCATCCTTGACCGACTCGATGCGATACCCCTCGCGCTCGAGATATAGTTGCGAGAGTTGAATAATGGATGGTTCGTCGTCCACGAGGAGGATGAGGTCGTTGGGCACGGTCGGTAAGTAAGGATCAGTGAAAAATGATCAGTCGCCGTGGATGGGCACGTTCAGCGCCACACATTCGATCTCGACCAGCGCGCCTTTGGGCAGTGCCCCCACAGCGACCGTGGATCGTGCAGGCGGATTCTCGGGGAAGAATTCGGCATAGACTGCGTTCATGGCAGCAAAGTCGTTCATGTCCTTCAAAAAGACGGTGGTCTTAACCACATAGTTCAAGCCTGAGTTGGCGGCTTCGAGAACATGTTTGAGGTTGGTCAACACCTGGCGGGTCTGCACTTCGACCCCACCCTCGACAAAGTCCATCGTGGCGGGGTCAAACCCGACTTGCCCGGCGGTGAACACAAGGTTTTCGGTACGGATGGCCTGCGAATACGGACCGATCGCTTTCGGCGCTTTTTCTGTGGAGACGATCTTTTTACCTTCAGTTGTGTACATGTTTTGCCTCACTCTTGTGATTTTTCGGTGAGGAGATTGTACTTCCGTTTTTAGGTTTGTGTAAACTGATTAACCACAAAGGGCACGAAGTACACGAAGCATGGAAGAAGAACAACTATTTTTCTTCGTGACCTTTGTGTACTTCGTGGTTGATGATTTTACGGAGAAGTTGCCGGCACCTTCTCTGGTCGCGGATTGACTTCACGGAAGGCTTGGATCGCTTCGCGCAGTGCCTTGCCTGTGCCGCTCATCGCGTCCTTGATCTCCTTCAACTTCTCGCCCATCGCCTTGATGGTCTCTTTGGCTTTTTCGGGGTCGGTGACCTTGCCGTGGTTGTCAAAGCCCTGGTGGGAGTTGACGATACCTTTTCCGCTCTCGTACACGGGATGCGCGTCCTTGAGCGCTTTTTCAAACGCATCCAGCGCAGATTGCACAGCAGAAACATCCTTGCCGTTCGAGCCAGCCTTGTCGATCAATGTTTGGACTCGCTCCGCGAACGTGTCAGAGCGGTCATAGCCTTTCCCAATCTTCTCATACAGGCGGAGTTGACGTGCCCAGACCCGCTCCAGCCGTTCGTTGGACACTTGCCCATCGGGCTGCGGTGGTTTCGGGTCACTCTCTACCGCCGCGTATACACTGACAAGCGGTAGGCTTGCCATTGCCAGTGCAGCAACAAGGGCAATCAACAGGGTTTTCTTGAATATGTTTTTCATCGTAAGCTCCTTTATTTGTTGGTTACGATGATGATTGTAGGGCTTGGGAGTTATGGGAATATGGCAGGGATGTAAAATCTTTGTAAAATCACACCCGCCTCAGTACCAGCATTGTCAAGTCATCGGCGGGAGGCATGTCCTGCACAAAATCGATCAGGGATTTTTCCACCACATCGATCAGTTCGTGCGCGGAGGAGCAGTGATTGGCTCTGAGCGATTCTTCGAGGCGTTCTTCGCCGTAGAATTCCCCATCGTTGTTATAGGACTCGGTCAAGCCGTCGGTAAAGAATAAAACACAATCGTCCTCGCCGAGAGGGACTGAGCGTTGCGTATATATCATTCCCTCCGCCGCACCGAGTGCGACACCAGTACGCGTGAGGCTTTCTATCGAGCCATCGCTTCTCACCCACAAGGGAGGATTATGCCCCGCGTTGACGTAGGTCAACTCGCCTTTGGTCATATCCAGCACGGCGTAGACCGCTGTCACGAACATCCCTTGCTGGGTATCAGGGACAAGCAGTTCGTTGACGTGTTTCAAGGCTTCGGCGGGAGTCCCGGTTTCGATTACGGCGGCGCGGACCAATGTCCGCGTGAGCGCCATAAAGAGCGCGGCAGGAACACCTTTATCGGAGACATCTGCGATGAAGAGTCCGAGTTTGTTATCCGGTAGGTTGAACACATCGTAGAAGTCACCACCCACCTGACGGGCAGGTTTCCAGCGCGCGGCGAGCTCCCAATTGGGGAATTCAGGCAGGGATTCAGGGAGAAATGTCTGCTGGATCTGACGCGCCAGTTGCACTTCAGTTTCGAGGCGTTCGCGTACGAACATTTCCTTTTGGAGCATATCGTTCTGGATGGCAAGCGCCACCTGCTGCGCGATCCCTGTAATGATCTCGAGTCGGCGACTGCGGAAGCGCAGTCCACCCGCGGCTTCTTCGACCAGCATCACACCATAAAGCGCGCCTTTGACCGCAATAGGAACTGCAAAAAGGAATGGCCCAGGATGGGCAAGGTTGACTTCAAGATTGGGGTCAAGCGAAGTCCAGGCATCGAGGCCGGTCTTATCATCCAGTTGGCAGGCTCTCAGTTCAAGTTCATCCCGGCAGGCATCCAGAATGGGGAATTCACCAGAGGCGTAATTGTGGCTCCAAAATTCAGCACTGTCCGTTTCGCTCAGTCCATATTCCTCGGAAGGCAGGAAAGTCTCATCCTCCACGTTCCATTGATATAGTGCGGCGCGCTCGATGCCCACAAGGATCGGCATGATACGGATGATCGTACCGAGGATCTCATCGAGGTCGTTCAGACTCACGACCGCCTGCGCCACCTGCAACAACGCCGCGGACGCATACGCCTGCTCCTGCGCTGTATCGTACAGACGGGCGTTCTCGATGGCAACCGCGGCATAGCTGACAAAGGTGGTTGTCATCGCCTGCGCTTCATGTCCATACCTGCCAGGCGTATGATGCGCCAGCGTGATCACGCCGAGAGGCTCTTCACCAATGCGCAGAGGGACAGCCAACGCCGAATAATTTTCATCGAATCCGGCGGTCATGCCCGTCACCCATAACGGATCGGACGGCTTACGAATGACAGGCTTATCGGAATACAAGACTGAAACCAAAATGTCATAGGCTTCCGGGTTATCGTAGAGATTCTGTTCAAGCTGATCTTCATTACAATTACGGCAAGCCGCAAGATACAGTTCATCGTTATCGAAAAGCCAGATGGCAGAAATGTCCACCGGAAGATTGCGATCCAATTCGTCAAGGATCGCATCGAGCACATCGTCCACACCAACGTTCGCAGACACCAAACCCGCCACTTCGCGCAGGCTTTCCCCCACCTGCCGCCTCCATTGTTCGGAACGATACAGGTCAGCGTTATGGATGGCAGTGGCAATGTTGTCGGCAACTGTTTCGAAGATCACGCGGTCATCTTCGGTAAAAGCATTCGTTTTATCAGATTGGATGTCCAATACACCGACAACCGTCTCGTCATACAACAAAGGCACACAAAGTTCGGAGCGCGTATTTTCGGTCGGCATGGGCGAGGGACGATAATGCTCGTCTTTTTTTACATCTCCTGCGAGAATGGTTTGTCCCTGCCGCGCCACCCACGGGATGATACCCTGCGCATCGTCGAGCAAAAGCGTATAGCTGGATAACCCGTTTTTTCTTTCGCCGCTTCCCGCCACAAACGCGATCAACCTGCGGTTTTGATGCACCGTGAACAGATTGACATGCGGATACCCGAAGCGGTCATGAATTAGTGACGCAACATTCTCCATCAACGTATGCAGGTCAAGCGATGCGCTGACGCTCTTGCTGACTTCCGCGATCAAAGTCAATTGATTGGCACGTCGGCGCAGGTCACTGTATAAACGCGCGCCTTCGACCGCACGCGCGATGGTATCCGCCAGCGCCTCCAGGATCAAAAGGTCATTTGGATGGAACGCGTTCAGCTGGTCGCTTTGGACATCCAGCACCCCCAGCACGCGTCCCTCGATCTTCAACGGGATGACCACTTCGGAACGCGTCTCGGGAAGCGCGTCTATGAAACGATAGCGCGTGTCCTTCTGCACATCGGGGACAAGAACACGTTCGCCCTCCGCCGCAACCTGTCCGATCAACCCCTGACCGATCTCTACCTCCAGAGCGACCTTCTTTTTACGCCGTCCCTTGCGGGCGTCCTTCGGCATGGCACTGGCTCGAAAACGCAGGGACGAGGAGGAATCCTGTATGGTAAAGATGGCAACGTAGTAATAATGGAATGTTTTTTGGATGAGTTCGGTAACGCGTTCGGAAAGTTCCGTCACACTGAGGGCGTTGGCGATCTGCGCGCTAACCTCACGTACGAGGTTCAACTGATTAAGTCTGAAACGCTCCACCGCCACGCGATGGGATGCGATCAGCCCCATGGAAACAACGCTGGCTATGCCCTCGAGCAGGTTGAGTTCATCCTTCTTAAAGGCAGGTCCTTTGGGACGATTAATCTGGATCGCTCCCAGCGTAATCCCCTGCTCCTCAAGTGGGATCACAACCCAGGTCCCGCGAGAGCCGTTGGTTTTCGTCCCGCTGTTTTTCTTAACGCTTAATTCTCCCTTCTGCATGGCGCGCTGCATCCCGGCAGATGGAGATTGTTGTGTGAAGCTTGATTCGGTTTTTGAATCGGGTAACTGAAAGAGGTTGTCTTGAAGCCAGACTGCCGCTTCACCTTTGATGAGGCTCGACACCATGGCGTGGATCTGGTCGCGTTGTGCGACAAGCGAAGTTGCGCTTACGATCTGCTCTCCCAACGCGGCAAAGTCACCCCAATCCAGCGGCTGTGGAGTACGAGATGCGGCGGACATGCCGTCATCCCCTCCGCTTGATCATTGTCAGTGTGTTGCGACTCTTTTTGGGCTCCGCATCGTAATGGACTTCATCCATTAACTTACGCATTAAAAAAATGCCCAGTCCCCCGATCTTTCTTTCAGACAGGTCGGCTTTCAGGTCCGGCGCCGGTACATCAGATGGGTCGAACGATTCACCATGATCTACAAGGACGATCGTGATGGCATTACCCTTCACCCCACAGGAGATCTCGAGTAAACCATCACTGACGCCTTCATAGGCATGTTCGATAATGTTCGACGCGGCTTCATCGGTTGCAAGCTGGACATTGTAAACTTCTTTATCATTAAATCCGCCAGCACGTGCAATGGTCCCGACAAATTCACGGATCTCATCGAGAAATTCAAATTTCGCGGCAAATTGAACAGTCTGCATCGAATACATTAAATGCCGCATCAGCAATGGTCAACTGACACGGCATCCTTTCGAAAATTTATGATCTGCTCTCTCCGAGAACTGTAAAAATCGGATTAGAAATGCCCCACTGCTGTGAGGTTGTCATCGAACGTTTTGAATAATTCCGTGAAGCCAGCCAGTTCAAGTGCTTCACGAATACGATCAGGCACCGACGCAAGCACAACTTCGCCACGATTATACTTTTTGCAGTTGCGCTGCGCGGCAAGCAGTGCCCGGAAACCGGCACTGGACATATATTCCAAACCGTCCATGTTAACCACAAGTTTGTATTTTCCACCTTCATTTGCAGCTTCAAGAGCTTGCGCCAACTGCGGCGCGGTGGCGCTATCCACGCGACCTTTGACCGTGATCATATCGCAATGCTTGAATTCCTGAACTGAAATTTCCATGGGGCATCCTCCGAGTATGATTTGCCAACTTGGAAGATTATAACATGAGATAGTATGAGGAAATGTCATACGGAACAGCAATCCATCCAGCATGCGCCGCCCGCCAACCGATGCTATACTTGGCAGGCATTAACCAAAACACATGGATCGATTCTTCAAACTCCCCGACTTCGGCAGCGAAGAACTGAATGTTACAGCGCGCTTGAATTATTATTTAGGTGCGGGATTTGTCATTTTCAGTTTGATCTTCGTCATTGCTATCCAATTTGTTGCTCCCGAACTGACCCGCCGCTCCACAGTCATCGCGGTCTTTGTCATTCCGTTCTCCCTGTTGATCATGGTGCTCGTCCGCAGTGGCAGGCTCCACCCGGCAGGAGTCGTCACAACCTCCCTTCTTTGGTTAACGGTTACCGCTGCCACCATCACGGCGGGTGGAATAAGCGCACCGATCATCATCGGATACATGCTTGTCATCATGGTCGGCGGGCTGGTATCCAAGCGAAAGATACACTACATCACTACAGGTGTCTGTATCACGACCGTGGTGCTGATTGCCTTTGCAGAAAGCAATGGCTTTCTGCCGGAGCCGGTTGCATATTCACCCATTGCGCGTGCAAGCGTATACATTTTCATTATCATCGTCGCCGGGCTACTGCAAAGCATTAACGCCCTGAACACACGTGAACTTCTCGAGAAAACCAAAAAAAGCGAAACCCGTTACCGGTCCCTGCTCGAAAATATACCCGTAACCACCTACATCAACAACATGGACACACATGCCGCGACCGAATATGTCAGTCCGCAGGTCGAAAGACTGCTTGGGTATCCGCGCAGTGCCTTTACAGATGATCCATGGTTTTGGATAAAGATCCTGCATCCTGACGATGCCATGCTTGTACAGGAATACAGCCGCCAAACATCAGAAAACCTCCAACCCTTCGACATGGAATATCGCGTCATCGCAAAAGATAAACGCGTGATCTGGCTGAAGGATGAGGCTACCGTGGTCCGGGATGAGAAGGGCAATCCACTTTACTGGCTGGGAGTCTGGACGGACATAACCAGTCTCAAGCAAGTCGAGGACGAACAGTCGGACCTCGTTAACGGTTTGACGAAACGCACCATTCAACTCCAGACAGCGGCGGATGTTGCACGCGCGGCAACTTCCATTCTGGACATCAACGACCTGCTCCCAAACGTGGTAGAACTCATCCGTGAACATTTCGAGTATTACTACGTGGGCATGTTCCTCATCGATGGAGACAAGGAGTGGGCAGTCCTGCGTGCAGCAACAGGCAACATGGGAATACAAATGATCAAGGCAGGACATCGCCTCAAGCTGGAAGACTCATCCATGATCGGATGGTGCATCACCCACAAGCAAGCCCGCATCGCGCTGGACGTGGGAGAGGATGCTGTCCGATTTGCCAATCCCCACCTGCCGCTCACCCGCTCCGAGATCGCACTGCCGCTCATCGCACATGGCGATGTTATCGGTGCAATGACCATCCAATCCGAACAACCTGCCGCCTTCTCACGTGTGGATATCACCGCCTTGCAGGCAATGGCAGACCTGGTTGCCAACGCCCTTGAGAATGCACGACTTTACACAGAAAGGGTTGCGCTCAACAAGGAACTCGAATCACAAAACGAGGAACTGGAACGTTTTACCTATACTGTTTCCCACGACTTGCGCTCGCCACTGGTCACAATCCGCGGTTTTCTCGGGTACCTGAAACAAGATGCCGAATCCGGAGATATGACACGCTTTGAAAAAGACATGCTCCGCATCGCCAATGCCGTGGACAAGATGCAAACGCTTCTCAATGAATTGCTCGAACTCTCACGCATTGGCAGGATCACCAACCCGCCGGAGGATGTTCCGTTTGGAGAAATCATCCAGGAAACGGCAGATCTGCTTTCAGGTCCGCTTGAGGCGGGTAATATCCGCCTGGATATAACCGGGGAATTCCCGGTCGTCCATGTGGATAGGCTTCGAATCGCTGAAGTAGTGCAAAACCTGATTAGCAACGCAATCAAGTTCATGGGCGACCAGTCCAGACCAACAATCGAAGTAGGTATGAAGGGTATGGACACGGATGGGAAACCCATATTTTATGTCGGTGACAACGGGATCGGGATCGAACCAAAATACCACGAACGCATTTTTGGTTTATTCAACAGACTGGACCCAAGTGTTGAAGGCACAGGCATTGGCCTTACTCTGGTTAGGCGGATCATTGATATCCATGGCGGGCGTATATGGGTCGAATCCGAACTCGGTCAAGGGGCGACTTTTCTTTTCACACTTCCAACGCCGTAACAGGCTAGTATCATTCACAACGGATAAACGTCACTCATTTTCCCGACTTTTGCATCTTAAAATTTGAATAGCCACCAACCTGCAGAGTGCGATTTTGAATGTCTGGGCGATGAGCCCAGACAACATTCACCCAGCTCGCCTGGAAAACGCCAAGCAAGCTCGCAACAACCGTACGGAGGCGGATGGTTTCAAGCCCGGCACATAGTGTGCAGGAGCGGTTCCATGATCGCTCGCAGGGACTGTCCCTGTGTCAACCCGGCGCTAATAAATAGTGCCAAGGCCCACAGGCTTTGGGCTTGAGCGGCACGACGTCCGGCCGCTGGGTGACCTTCGAGCTCTTGGTGAAGGATCCGTTGAAGTCTTCCGCGAAGGATAGAGTCGTGTTGGGCTGCACGCAATAGGGAGTAGACCACGGCGACCAGGGCCACATGGCGTTGGACGGCACTGAAGTCCCGCAGCTGATATTGGTCCAGTCCTTCTGCCTTGCCTTCCTCGTGATAGACTTCCACCGGCCAGCGATGACGTCGAATGCGAGTGATCCCGGCGGCATGCCAGATGAGACGGTTGCTGACACCTGCACCCACCGCAGGCACCATGATTCTCAGCGTCACCCGCACGAATGAAAATGAAGGTATAGTGTGGCTAGTGGTCTGTTGGATAAATACTGCACGAAATTAAAAGCAATGCAACCCTTCGTAGCACTGAAATCATGCTTGAAATCGCATCTGATGAGCCATTGGCACGCTTCGAATTTACTGCAAAACTTATCCAACAAACCACTAGCAGCTGGTAGCGAGGTCGACGCACATTGGTGCCCAGAGCCCGAACCGCAGGCTGACCCAACGACCCGAAGCCCCCCCCAACTGTCGCCCCCTGCAAAGGGTGAGCACGCCGCTCAGAATCTTTTCTAAGCGGGCCGTTCACCCGCCGACTGCTCAGTTTTTGGAGG
>CAYTDB010000083.1:0-21369 GCA_964436455.1 uncultured Anaerolinea sp.
ATTTCAACCGTCCGATGCAAGGCGTGGTGCAATCCATGGACGGTGAAATAAAAAGCATACTGCAAACATCGTTCCCGATCAAAACAGATGGAGGCTATAGGATCGGTTCGATCATGAGGGATATCTCAAATCAAAAACGGGCAGAGGCGGACCGCGAGAGATTGATTGTGGAATTAAAGTCAAAGAATACCGAACTCGAACAGTTCACATACACGGTTTCACACGATCTCAAGGCACCGCTCATTACAATCAAAGGTTTCCTGGGATTACTCGAGAAGGATGTGCTTGATGGCAACCTTGAACGAACAAGGAGGGACATGATCCGCATCACCGAAGCGACCGATAAAATGCAGCAACTCCTGAACGAACTCCTGGAACTCTCCCGCATTGGCAGGATCATAAACCCATCCCAGAAAGTGACATTTGGATCGATCGTTCAGGATGCGATCAAATCGGTCCATGGCAGATTGGAAGCACGCGGAGTAAAAGTGAATGTGACTGAGGAACTACACAAAGTTTTTGTTGATCAGATACGTGTGACCCAGGTTATCCAGAACCTTCTGGATAACTCAGCAAAGTTTATGGGAGACCAAACTGACCCAGTGATAACGATCGGGGCTCAGGGCATTGATACAGATGGAAAGCTGATCCTATTTGTAAAGGACAACGGCATCGGCATCGATTCCCGTCATTTCGACAGCGTATTTGGACTATTTCACAAGCTCGATATCGGCGCTGACGGAACAGGTATCGGGCTGGCGCTTGTCAAACGCATCATCGAGATACACGGTGGTCGCATCTGGCTGACGTCTGAAGGAATTGGAAATGGAACAACGGTCTGGTTCACGCTCCCTGTCCCTCAAGTGTCATGAACCCGCGTTCTTTACATTTGCATCAAAGAACCACAACGTGCGTCGCACGAATTCGAACCACGGCTCACCGATGAACGAATGACCTTCGCCTTCATACTGATACAGCTCAACATCCTTCCCCGCCTCGCGCAATGCCTGCGTTAATTTGACAGACCATTCAGGCGGAGTACCGCCGATAAATTTTCCGTCTTCAATTCCATAGTGGATTTGAATTGGAACATCCACATAATCAAGATGATAAAACGGAGCGACCTTCCTGAGCGCTTCCTCATTGTTTGCTGTAAAGCGATACGCATCCTGTAATCGCAACGGCAGACTGAAAGGAATGATATCGGACGAATTGCATCCGACGATTTGTTCCCCAGCAACATAATCACCAAAGCAACCCATCCCCCACCGATAGATAACATCCGCATCATCCGCGCTGACGGTAGAGTACAAAACTGCGGCTTTTACGGTGGTCGAGCGGTCCCGTTGATCCTCGCGGGACGTATCGAGACCACCAAGCACAGTCAATACTTTCATAGTCACTCCCCCGCCCATACTGTGTCCCCAAATGCCTACACGCTCCGGGTCGGCTTCAGGGATGAATGGTATCGCCTTGATTAAATTGACGACATCGATCACCAAACCCGAATAAAAGAAACTTGGACCCGCATTCGACTCGCCCCAAGTGCGGTAATCTGATGCCAGTGTGATATACCCATGTTCAGCAAGAAATGCCGAAGCGCGGTCGGTACCATCGCCCGACTTGTACACACTGCGGCTAAAGAACCCGTGGTTCATCACAATGACCGGGAATGGACCGTCGCCTTTGGGAATCTGCATCACGCCCGTAATGGTCAAGCCATCGCTTGGATATTCGATTAAATAGGATGAGAAAAACTCCGTCTCATTCAGCGTCTCACGGATCTGAATTTCCCCACTTTGAAATTCATGTCGACGCAATCCTTCGATCGTGTAGGGAAAGATCGCCTCTTCGATGGTCGGTGTTGCAGATGGAGTCAAAGTCAATGTTGGGATCGGGGAGGGCGTGTTTGTTTCAATCACGACGTTGGGAGGCGGTAGTGTTGCTGTGGATGCTGGAGATGTGGAGGTGGGCTGGCAGGCACAAACAAAAAGGAACACCAATAAAGTCACATAGCGTTTCATAGACTTGATTTTATCAAACCGCTATGATCCATCACATGACACAAGCAAATACTCTCTTCATCAACGCAAACGTATTCACAGCAGACCCCGACCAGCCCAATGCCCAGGCAGTAGCCATTCAAGGCAATCGCATCCTTTTTGTCGGGGACAACCCGAACGCCGAAACATATCGCGGACCCAGCACTCGCGTCATTGATGCCATAGGACGGACGGTTATGCCAGGATTCATTGACAGCCACTTCCATTTATTGAATGGCGCCAAGGAGTTGCGGTTTGCACAATTACAGGATGTCCGAACACTGGAGATGCTGAAGCAGGAACTGGTCAATTTCGCAGAATCAAATCAGGGGGAATGGGTGGCGGGTATTGGTCTCGTCTATGGCATATTGCCAGATGGAAGTTCGATCACACGCCACCATCTCGACGAGATCATCCCAGATCGTCCAGTATTTTTGGTGGCGTATGATGGGCATACTTCGTGGGCAAACACAGAGGCTCTTCGCCGCGCTGATCTTTTAAACGGGCGTGATATGGGAACGTTCAGCAAAGTGGCAATGGGTGACGATGGTCTTGCTACAGGCGAGATGCTTGAAAATGCAGGTGCCCCTGTTGAAGACTTGATCCCCGTTGTCACAGAAGATGAAACACTCGACCTGCTTGTACGCGCTGTGAAGCTGGCGGCAGGGTATGGGCTGACTGGTGTGCATAACATGAATGGCGACCTGAAGGATCTACGCGTGTATCAAAAGCTCGAAGCGCGTGGCGAAATGCTTTTACGTGTGTATGTGCCATTTCGTGTGGATCCTGAAATGAAACCTGATGTGTTGAATGAAGCACTTGAAATGCGTTCGTCTTCCACAAACAAGGTGCGCGGCGGTCTGGTTAAATTTTTTATGGACGGTGTCATCGAAACAGGCACCGGTTTATTGCTCGACGATTACGAAGGCAGACCCGGTTGGCGCGGCACGGCACAGTTCGAACCCGAACATTTCACCGAACTCGCACTCGAAGCTGATAAGCACGGATTGCAGATCACCGTCCATTGCACGGGCGATGGCGCGGTGCGGCGCGTGCTCGATACGTATGAGATCGTCCGCAAACAAAACGGACCGCGCGACAGCCGTCATCGCATTGAACATATTGAATTGGTGGTGACTCGGACGTGCCGCGTTTTTCCCAACTCGGAGTGATTGCCGCCATGCAGCCTGCTCATGCACCTTTGACAGTCGCTTCAATCGACCCCTGGCCTGCGCGCGTGGGACCTCAACGTTATCGCTGCTCCTTCGCCTGGCAGACACTGCGAAATGCCGGCGCACATCTCTCCTTCGGCAGCGATTGGACCGTGGCATCCATGAACCCAATGACAGGCATTTACGCCGCCTTGAATCGCGTTCCCTGGCAGGATGGCGACCCAAACCAAAGCCAGACACTTGAAGATACCTTGCTCGGCTACACTCGCAATGCCGCATACGCCGAACACATGGAACACGAAAAGGGGATGCTGAAAGCAGGCTATCTCGCAGACGTGGTCATGCTCTCGGAAGATATCTTCCAAACACCGAAGGAAGAAGTGATGCGAGTAAAGGCTGCGCTGACGATCTGCGACGGGGAGATCACACTCGAGGAATAAACTTCCGCGCTGAGCAGAATGATGAGTGGTTGCTGTGACGAGATTAGTCGTAGCGGCATTCTATCATGCACTTCGGGCACGATGTCAGCGCGAAGCATTTTCACATGGTAGAATGACTTTGGGGATTCATAGGAAAAAGGAGGTGCCCAATGGTCATTCAAACCATTTCAGAGCGCCGCGACAAATGCCAAAACCTGCAAGCGGAGCTTCTATCCAATAGGAAGTTGATCATCGTAGCAAACCGCGGTCCCGTCAGATTTCAGCATGCGGAAAACGGGGAACGTACATTCACGCGTGGAGGCGGCGGACTGGTCACTGCGTTGCTTGGGCTTGCCCAGCATGTGGATGCCACCTGGGTCGCAGCGGCAGACACCGACGCAGACAGCGATTTCAAGGAGGGGAAAGTGGAACTTGAGAACGAAAGCAGTCTCAAGGTCAAATTCATCGAGCCGAGCGCTGAAGCGTACGCAGGCTACTATAACGTCATATCCAACCCGCTACTCTGGTTCCTGCAGCACAACATGTGGGACGGCGTGCGCTCACCAAGCATCACACGCGAAACATGGAACGCGTGGCACGAGGGTTACGTCAACGTCAATGAACAATTTGCAGAAGCTATTGCAGAGGAAGTCAAAAACAGCGACAAGCCCTGCCTTGTAATGATGCAGGATTATCACCTGTATCTCGCGCCACAATTTCTCAGAAAAAAATTGAAAAGACATCGAAATAAAAACATGAAGTTAATGCACTTCATCCACATCCCCTGGCCCGGACCCGAGGGCTGGGGAATGTTGCCATCGGACATGCGGCAGGCGATATTGGACGGACTTTGTTCGGTTGACCTGCTCGGTTTCCAAACCCGCGATGATGCGTTGAACTTCATCCGCACTTGCGAAACGCACATGCCGCGTGTATCTGTCAACTACAAACGCGGAAGGATTTGGGTGCACAACCACTCCACCCATGTACGCGACTTCCCCATTTCAATCGATGTCAATGCGTTGCGTGCACTGGCTGAATCAGAGACCGTGTCTCAATACAAAAGCGACATGGAACATCTTGTACGGGATCGAAAGTTGATCCTGCGCATCGAACGCACCGAGCCAAGCAAAAATATTGTGCGCGGGTTTGAAGCATACGACGAAATGCTTGAACTGCACCCAGAACATCGCGGTAAGGTGAAGTTCCTGGCACTCTTCGTGCCATCCCGCCTCGGGGTGGATGAATACCAAAACTATCTCGATGAAATCATGGCGGCGGCAGGACGCGTCAACGCGAAACATGGCAGCAGTGACTGGGAGCCGATCCGAATTCTTGTCGGTGAGGATTATCCGCGCGCGGTTGCAGCATTGCGGGAATACGATGTGCTGCTTGTCAACTCCATCGCCGATGGAATGAACTTGGTTGCGAAGGAAGGTCCAGTTGTCAATCAACATGATGGTGTCGTTGTGTTATCTGAACGCACAGGTGCCCGTCAGCAACTCGCCCCAGGCGCGATTGTGATCTCACCCTACGATATCTATGCCACCGCCGAAGCGCTCCACAATGCGCTGATCATGCCTGCCGAGGAACGCGCCGAACGCGCAAACCGCCTGCGCTGGACCATCGAACGCGAAGACATCGCTGATTGGTTGTGCCGCCAACTCGAAGCGCTCAGGGATTTGCGGATATGAAACTACAACCAGCAAACGACTTGATCACTAAACTCAAAGGCAAACCCATTGATCTGTATCTCGATTACGACGGCACACTCGCCGTTTTTGCCTCCACACCTGATGATGTGTTGCCAAATGACGATGTGATTCGACTCGTTTCCCAATTGGCGGATTCGCCAAGCGTACGCGTTTCCATCGTCAGCGGTCGGCGCCTCGGACATATCCGCAAGCTGCTTCCCCTCCCGAACATTCTCCTCGCTGGGACTTACGGCGTCGAAATGCAATTGCCCGACGGCAAAGAGGTTCACCAGATCGATTACGAGGCAGTTCGCCCGGCTTTGGATTCACTCAAGCCTCGCTGGCTAAAATTGATCGAAGGCAAAGAAGGTTTTTATCTTGAAGACAAGGGCTGGGCTTTGGCAATCCACGCGCGCCGGGCAGAAGAGAAGGAAGGTTTGCAAGTTTTAGAGATCGCAGAAAAGATGATCACGCAAGAAATTCTCGGTGAGTATCTACAAAAGATATACAGCTATCGTTTTCTCGAAGTTGGTCCCCACAACGCAAATAAAGGCCATGCCCTAAGTTATTTATTCGACAACTTCCACTGGGAAGGCGCGATCCCAATCTATATCGGCGACGACGATAAGGACGAAGAAGCGTTTCAGGTCATCAACCAACACCACGGGCGTTCGATCCTTGTTTCCAAGGAACCACGCGAAACACGGGCAAAATATATTCTTGAGTCCCCCTTTGAAGTGCATGAGTGGCTAAAAGCCTTGACTGAGTAAGTCCACTATAAACTTGGTGCTTTCCATTTCTTGATGACCCCTACAAATGGCGGGTTTATCTTTTTGTCGTTGAATGGATACCACCCCAACTCCGTGCGGACAGCTTGTTCCTTCAACTCCGTGGAACCCCAGAGCAATGATGCTCCGATTCCGCCAAGCAGGACAGAACCCCAATTGCTCGCAACAAATAGCGAACCAACGATAAACAAAATACCAAGCATCAAAATATAGGGCCAACACAGATAACCGAAGTATCGTTCGCCGCGAATGACCCAGATGAACCCCAAACCAATGATGATCAACGCAGTGATACCCACGGTGAATCCAAAACAGGTCATTTGGACATCTCCTTCATCGTGCTGAGTTCCTCTTTTGAATATGGATAGCCGCGCGGTTCGCGGTCGAGCCAGTCAAAGGTCGTGGCGTTGGGATATACAGAAAGAATTCGTGTATGACGCGGATTGTTAGGGTTGGCGGGGGCGTGTCCGTGTTTGATGCGGTTCGGTTGGCGGACGGCCAATTCGAGCGCGTCCCAGAACAAGGTCACAGCGAGGATTCCGCAAATGGTAGAAAGGATCAGGTTCGAGGTTAAGAGAGAAGCAGTTACAAGTCCGATGCCAAAGAGAAGTGCGAAAGTAGAGGGAATCCAGATGCATTCCACTTCCCTTTCGATCTTCCGCACAGAGACGTGACCGATCCAAACGCCGAAGAATATTGCGGATGCTGAGGCAAGTCCAAGCCAGTTGAAGTTCATGGATAAATTAGAAGGGTTGATCCGCCTTCTGAATTGTGAAGTAAAACGTGGCACCTTTCCCCAATTCGCTTTCCACCCAGATCCTGCCGCCGTGAAACTCGATAATGCGTTTGACAAGCGCAAGTCCAACACCAGTGCCTTCGATGCGGGGGTCAAGCCTGTTGAAAAGACCAAAGACTTGCTCATGATACTTGGGCTCGATCCCGATACCGTTATCGCGAACAAAGAAAATAGGGCTGGCATCTTGTTCGCCGTCCATGCCAATCTCTATCGTCGGGTCAGGTTGATCACCCATGAACTTGGCAGCGTTATCGATCAGGTTTTGTAATACCTCTTCCAGACGAGGCTTGTCTCCATGGACAGGAGGCAGGTTCAACTGAGTCTGAACCTTGATTTCACGCGCTTCCAAGCGACCTTGAACGATCTCCAACGCTTCGTCCACCAACTCCTGGAATTGGATTGTCTGGGATGGATTGATCATACGCCCAATGCGGGAGAGTTCGAGCAAGTCTTTGAGCTGCTTGTCCATTTTTTCCACAGCACCAGCGATACGTTCAGTATCGTTCTTCAACCGCTCGATGTTCCCAGCGGATAAGTCCTGCTTTAGATACCCCAAATAGCCACTGATGGTGACAAGAGGCGACCGCAGATCATGTGAGACAGTGTAGGTAAACCGCTCAAGCTCTGCATTCTTTTGTTCGAGATCACGATTTGCCGCCTCCAAATCCGCAGTGCGCTGTTGGACGCGCAGGTCCAGTTCATCATACGCCTCCCGTAATTGATCCTCCGCTTGTCTTTGTTCAGTAATATCACGCGCCACAGCCAGGCGCCCTATCAGTTTGTTGTTGTGGTGGTACAACGGAGAGACAAACACATCGAGGACAAATTTTCTGCCACTGGGAGAGGTGAAGTCTACAACTTCACGGATCGGTCCCTCATGCTGGAACAACGTAGTCAACTCATCCTGCCCTGTCAACAACTGGGAAACTGGCAATCCGATCGCATCATTTGCCGTCATCTCCAGTCCCAGCAGGGCGGCAGGGTTGAGATCCACCACCCGGGACTGGGCATCCACCACAATTACCACATCGTTCATGAATTCCATAACTGCATCGCGGGCAATCGGCGTAATCTCGAACAACCCATAACGGAATAATCCCCACGCATAGATCAGGTTTCCAATCCCAAAGGTATAAGGCGCAATATCACGCTGACCAAAAATAAGCACCCCCGCCATTCCAGGGATCGAACCAAGAAATGGGAAAATAAAACCAAGGAGAATAATCAGGGTTTGGGTACGGAATAAGCGATGCTGACGATACAAATTCCTTATGAAAAGTGCTGTCGCGACAAGATATGTAATATAACTATAAATAAAACTTACCCACATTGGGATAGTGAAATCATAGAGCAGGGTGTCGAAGGGGCTTGCAGGGACAATTTGCGCCTTCGAGGTCCGTATCAGCCCATGCAGCGGATTGGTATAGAGAAGGATAAGGAACACAACAACGGGGGACAACAATGCGACGCGTGAGCGATATGGGAGACGCTTCTCCTGCCCGGTAAACTCATATGCAAAAAACATGAGCAGCAATGGGACAAGCAGTGAACCTATGAACTGGAAATCATCCCAGAAAATCTTTCCATCCAAGCTGGGACTGGCAAGCTCGAAAATATATCCGACGATCCAGGATATCTCTGCCAGCAGCACGTAGACAAAAGTCCGTATGCCGGGCAGTTGTCTGTGACGCCAGGCATAGACTGCAACCACCAGCGTAAGGAACAATGATGTCAATATGGGAATGTATCGAAAATGCATAAGGCGTCCTTGTCGTAGTTATTATAAACAATGACGTGTAAATTCCTCCGCTCTCCTTGATTTTAAATTACAGTGTCATCCGCTTCCCTTGTTGACCCGGTGTGGGGTTTTCAGGGATCGCATCAGGTCCATCGTCGAAGGCTGACCGGATGCCACTATAAACCGCATTCCAGTAATCCCTGCCCGCAGTTTGTTTACCCTCGCGGAACCGTCCGAGCCAATCCAGCAACTCCGGCGATCGCAGTCCATCACTTTCCCATTGTTCAAGATATCGCATCACCATATCCATCACGCGTTTGCTTTCCCAGAAAACAATCTTGGGCGCTTCACGTTCGTAGATCTCGCGCGCTAGATGGAACTGATGTGCCTTGTAATCCACTTCCAGGTTGGCGTAATGGGCGCACAGGATCTCATCGGTGATCGCCTCCGCCCACTTGCGATGGAAACGGCAGATCCCGCTGTTTTCGTTGAACAGTTCATAGGTCATGCGCTCGACATTTTTGTGTCCCAGATTTTCCGGAGTCAGAAAATCCACACCGTAATAGACAAAATATTTACCCATCATCGGCATGGGACTCAACATGCCCGGCACCCAATATTGATTCGGGACCATGCAGCCTTCATCGCCATGACCAATGAACACCGCACGGTCAATACTGCGGATGCCAAGCTGCTTATCGAGTTCCTTCGCTGCCACGCGGATGCTCTTACGGAAGACCTCCGCCTTCGGTTCGAACAGGACGGCATGGACGACAGCCAGCGCGTACTGGGCGTTCCTCATGCTGTCAGCGATGATATCAAAATGGGACGCGTCATCAGCCCACCTGAAATTTAGATCGCTGCCTGGGGGCAGCCCAAACACTGACGGTTCGATTATCCCGTCGCGGACCAGTTCCATGATCCACGCCACCGTCCCGCCCGATTGGATCGAGTCAAATCCCATTGCATCGACATAGTCATTGAGCAGTTCGGCGGCACGCTGGTCAAAGACTCCCACCTGCGGACCGAGCACATGATACGGCTCGTAATCCTTCTTGTATTTTCCGTTCAGTTTCTTGCAGATCACAGGGCAAGGTTCACCGCAATGTTGGAATTTCTTGGTCTTGATGGTCTCTTCGTTGAACTGATGCAGGTAATGATTGAGAATGAAATTCTCGTGCTGACGCAATCTCGCATCGACAGGCTGATAAATGGAGGTGTAATTGAAACTCAAAATGCGTTCGTTCAAGTCGCGCATGTTGACGCCGAAAGTGCCGCCCGTTTCAAACTCAGGGACATAACGATATTTCTCTGTCACAGCAATATCGGTCTGAATGGTCTTCTTGCCGAAGTGCTTAAGGAAGTAAGTATCGATCTCCGCCGAATCGCGCAGGTCAGGGTCTTCCCATTCGCCGCCAAAGACAATGCCAGCGACATTGTGCCTTCGAAATAGCTGACTACCCAATCCGCCACGTCCCGCCCAATCCACAACTGGAGTAAAAGCCCCCTTGCGGACAGGGCTTGAGCCGATCGCGCCTTCGCGCGTATGTTTCGCGGCGGGACCTACCGCGCAAATACGCATGTTATCCTTTGTATATTCTTTTGCATAACGATCGAACAGTGCCTGTTGCAAGGCAAAGAAACCAATCAACGGATCGCCATCTGAACTGGCATACCCAGACCAGATCGGTTCCACATTGACAGGTTCGATGCGCACCAGGATCTCCCCCGATTTGTGGTTGAGCAGCACCACACTCGGCTCAGACGCCATGCCGCGCAACGCCACATAATTGACGCCCACATGGTGAAACGTATATGCAGCTCCGCCCATGCTTGATATGAAGAAACCATCCCACTGGGAACTCCACGAGCAGAACACCAGCCGCCGCGAGCCAGGGATGGAACTGCCCGCCAGCAATCCTTCGCCAAAAGTAAAACTGTCGGGATACAAGTTGTAACGATGCCATCCATAATCCACGGGACCAAGAATATTTTCATTATCCTCGATCGGGCGCAGATACCAATTCTTATTATGCAAATGGACTGTCAATTCACGTTGGGTGATCGGGTATGGCATGGGTGTTTTCCTTTTACGCTCCCCCATTATATTCAATAACAGCATCCATCTCCCCCGCCGCAAACATCGCCTCCGCCTCCCGCAACAGATTCATGGTGACACCATCTTCCACATACGCCTCTCCGCAATTTGGGCAAACCCGTGCAGGCACATTCTTCACAACCAGTCGCATCTCCCCACGCTCAAAATGGACAGAGGTTAGCCCGTCCACAATCTCAGTCTGCCTGCAAATGAGGCAGATCATTCAAATCCATTCACAACAAAGGATACGTTTTTGAAGCCTTCGTGCCCTTTGTGCCCTTCGTGTTTTAAGCTCATCATCATCTTCGAGTCCTCGAATCTGTCTTCCATTTATTTGGGTCAGGGATATAAACCGTAATCACAGTCGTTTCGCCCGTCTCCAGATTCTCGGAAGTCACCACATGGAACGGACGCTTCCCCTGAAATCCCAAAATCAAGCGACTCGGCTCAGGCGTTTCGGATGAGTAATCTTCGATGATCTCGCCAGTTTGGATTGCATCTAATACCTTGTTCAACAAAACACGCCGTTCAAACAACCGTTGAACGGCATGGACTCGGAAGATGGTTATGGGATTGTTCACTGGAATGTCATTCTAATTCATAAAACAAAACCTGACAGGTTTTTACATTTATTCCTGAAACCCCGTCTTATACAACTCATAATACATCCCCTGATTTGCCAGCAACTCGGTATGCGTCCCTTGTTCGATGATCTTCCCATCGTGGATGACCACGATCTTATCCGCCTGCGTGATCGTCGAAAGGCGATGTGCGATCACAAAGGACGTGCGTCCGTTCAAAAGAGTCGCCAGCGCGCGCTGAATGATTTGCTCGGTCTGTGTATCCACGGATGACGTCGCTTCATCCAGGATCAAAATACGCGGGTCAGCCAGCAGCGCGCGCGCGAACGAGATCAACTGCCGCTGTCCCACGCTCAACGTCGCGCCGCCCTCCTGCACCGCGGTCTCGTATCCATTTTTCAACGCCATGATAAAGTCATGCGCGCCCACTGCCCGTGCAGCGGCAACCACATCCTCCTCGCTCGCATCCAGCCTGCCGAACAAAATATTTTCCTTCACCGTCCCTGTGAACAGGAATGGGTCTTGCAGCACCATCCCCATCTGCCGTCGCAGGCTTTGCTGAGTCACCGTCCGCAAGTTATCGCCGTCCACGCGCACACAGCCCGAAGTCGGGTCATGGAAGCGTGTCAACAGCTTGACGATCGTCGTCTTGCCCGCGCCCGTCTCCCCCACCAACGCCACCGTTTGACCCGCATCCACATTGAGATTGATCCCATCGAGGACAAGAGTCGGATCATCGGAATAATGGAACTGGACATCTTCGAATTGGACTCCGCCGGTAATTGGTTTCATCTCGAGAGCATCTTCCGCATCCTGAACCTCAACTGGCGTATTGAGCAGCTCAAGGATGCGTTCCCCCCCCGCCATCGTGGACTGCAGCGTATCGAAGCGCCGACTCAGATCACGGATGGGGTCGAAGAGACGATCAATGTAAAGCACAAACGCAATCAACACTCCGGGCGTGATCGACTCACCCAACACATAGGTCCCGCCAAGATAGACAACAAGCGCCGTTGCGATCGCGCCGAGCACATCCACAATGGGCGTAAACGCAGAAGCCACCTTTGCCGCATCGAGACTCGTCTCAAGAAAATAACGATTGACGTAATCCTTAAAATTGTTGAAATTATGCTCCTGTCGTGAGAACGCCTGCACAACTCTCACGCCGTTGACATTCTCCGCCAGCACGGAGTTTGTCCACGAGATAGCCGCTCGCACCTTGCGATAATTTCTGCGTGCGATATTGCGATACAAAACTGTCGCCAACACCATCAACGGAATGACAGCGAACGTGATCAGCGACAAACGAAAATTGAGGGAGATCATGGCAATGAGTGTCCCGATGATCGCCAGAATATTACGGACAATTGCCAGCACTGCCCAAGTGATGAACTCACGCAGTGTGCCCACGTCATTAACGACGCGCGTGATGACACGTCCCACACTGTAACGATTGTAAAAACTCAGCGACAATTTCTGCAAGTGATCGAACATCGCCGTACGGACATCGTACAAAACATGCTGCCCCACACGCGACATGATCCGCACACGGAAAAAGTTTGTGATGAGCTGTATGCCAGCGACAACGAAGTAAGTGATGGCAATTACGCCAAGCGCATGAAGATCTGTGTTGCCAATGCCATTATCAATTGCCAGCTTGACAAAGTACGGTCCCGACACAGCCGCGGCAGTAACAATGACCATGAACACCAGCGAAACGAGCATCTGGCGGGTGTACGGTTTGACAAAGCGAAGTAGTCCACGCGCCACTTTGGGGTCATAGCCCTTGTCGTAGAACTCTTCGGATTGAGTGATAAATGCGGGAGGAATGATTTTGGTAGCCATGATTACAACTCATGCTCCTTCTTGATCTCAATCCGCTCTTCCTGAATCTCTTCCATCTCCTCCGAAAATTTTGCGTGATCAACCAACTGCAGGTCGTGGATTTCTTTGTACAATCCGCCAGCCTTGAGCAATTCATCATGTGTGCCGCGTTCGACGATGCGACCTTTGTCCATAACAAGGATCATATCTGCACGTCTCACCGTGGAAAGGCGATGGGCAATCACAAAGGTTGTTCTTCCTTCCATGAGATTATCCAACGCAGCCTGGATTAACTTTTCGGTTTGGGTGTCAACGGAAGAGGTGGAGTCATCAAGTATCAAAATACGTGGATCCATCAACAGGGCACGCGCAATCGCCACACGTTGACGCTGCCCGCCTGAGAGGGTCACGCCCCGTTCACCGACAACCGTTTCATATCCGTTCGTGAAACCTTCGATGAATTCATGTGCCTGTGCAGCTTTGGCAGCCGTAATGACTTCGTCCATGGTGGTGTCTGGGCGACCATAGGCAATATTGGCTTTGATGGAGTCGGAGAACAAGAGAGATGTTTGCAAGACAATGCCGATCTGCCTGCGCAATGTGACCAAGTCCACTTTGCGGACATCGTGACCGTCCACACAGACCTCACCATCGGTCACATCGTAAAAACGGGGAATGAGATTCACAAAAGAAGTCTTGCCTGAACCTGTCGGTCCAATCAGTGCAATGAGTTGATTCGGTTTTACCTGCACACTGATATTTTCCAAAGAGGCGGTTCTCTCGTTGTGGTATTTCAAGCCTACCGTGCGGAATTCCACTTCACCGCGTAGGGTGTTGAGTTTGGCAGCATCTTTCGGTGTATGAATTTCAGGATAGGTATCCAACACTTCAAATACACGTTGTGCCCCCGCGGCAGCTTCGCCCCCCGCGTTGACAAGTCCAGTCAATGACTGTGCAGGTTCCGCAAGCATCAAGACATAGGCATTGAACGCGACGATCGCGCCGACGGTCAAGGTGCCGTCCATGACCATTTGCCCACCAAACCAAAGGATGAGGATGGTACTGATGGCGATCAGCCAGTTTGTAGTCGGCATAATGCGTGACCATTCGTCAATGACGCGTACCCAGGTGGTGAAGACTTTTTTATTGGCTACATCAAAGCGTTCGATCTCGTAGTTTTCACGGGCAAAAGCGCGGACAACCTGAACACCCACAACATTTTCCTGCAAACGGTTCGAGACTTCACCAATCGCCTGGTCAACAGCAAAGAAAAGTTTGCCAATCTTCGTCCCAAAACTGGAGGTCATCAAAGCCAGCGGGATGATCGGCAGCAAAGCGATCACTGCCAGACGTGTATTGTCGGCCAGCATAATGACTAACACACCCACGGCAAGAATGACAAACCGCACCAACTCTGTCACCGAGCCGCCAGCAAAACGCTCAATCGAACGGACATCTTCGATACAGCGCGAGATGAGTTGTCCGCTTTCGGCATGGTCGTGGTAGGTGAACGGCAAATGTTGGATGTGGTCATACAACCGGTTACGCAGGTCGTAGCCGACCCGCACTGCGATCCACTCAGACAGGTATCGATTGCCGAGTCCGAGAATCGCTGAACCAAGACCAAGTCCAAGGAGGAGAAGCGCCGAGTGGACGAGGTATCCCGTATCACCGCGGGCAAGCCCATCGTCTATCACAGCACGGATGATGCGCGGCACAACGAGGCTGAGTGCAGTGATGGATAACAGCATGAACATGGAAGCCAGGATCTGCCAAAAGTAAGGCTTGAGGAAGATTTGTATTCGGAGTAGATGTTTCATAGACGGGAGTTTAGGATACCATAATTCAATGTGATTTTCGTCAATTGTTTTTGGGAGTGAATCACTCTATACTGGATGTATCCACAATTCCAAGGAGGAAGAATGTCTGAACGTAAAAAGATCACGTTGCCGTATCTTTTCAAGAAGGTCGCGGATGGCGAGCCGATCACCTGGCTGACCTGTTACGACTACCCGACTGCCTACCTGCAGGAAGAGGCAGGTATCGAGATGATCCTGGTCGGTGACAGTCTCGGTATGACAATGCTTGGGTACGAGTCGACTCTACCTGTGACGATGGACGATATGATCCGACACACACAAGCTGTGAGACGCGGCGCTCCGACCGCCTTTGTAGTTGGGGACATGCCCTATATGACGTATCAACCCTCGGTGGAAACTGCCATTCGGAACGCGGGACGCTTCATGGCAGAAGCCGCAACGGATGCCATCAAACTGGAGGGCGGCGCCTCGATGGCGGATCGCATCAAAGGGATAGTTGATGCCGGCATCCCTGCAATCGGTCATCTTGGTCTGACGCCTCAATCGGTCTCCGCTTTGGGTGGGTTCCGCGTACAAGGCAAGGACGCATCGCTGGCAAAGAAGATCATTGACGATGCCAAAGCGCTCGAAAAGGCTGGTGCGTTCATGATCCTGCTTGAGATGGTGCCAGATCGCATCTGCAAACTCATCACCGAACGAGCGGAGAACTGCATCATCATGAGCCTTGGTTCAGGTCCTGATGCGCATGGTCAACTGCTCATTTACCATGATATGTTTGGGCTTTACCCGAGGTTCAAGCCGAAGATGGCAAAGGTCTTCGGGAATGCAGGAGAAGTTATTTTGAATGGGTTGAAGGGCTATCACGACGAGGTCATCGCGAAAACATTCCCAGCCCAGGAAAATTGGTTTGGCATGAAGGATGAAGAGTACGACGAACTGGTGAAGATGTTGGATTAGTCATCAGCGGTCAGTAATTAGCAGTTTGCAGAACGTTGACCGCTTTTATTTTCTACACAAGGAGAAAGAATGGATCATAATTTGCGTGAGTTACTTGAAATCCGTCACAACCGGCTTGATGCGATCAACGATGTGTTGCTTGATCCAAACTCGAGGATCATCGACTCGTTTTTGGATGTAGTTGCAAAATATGGCACGCCCGAAGAGATCAATCGTAAAGCAGAAGAGGCACGCAAACTGGAAAACTTATATGCGAAAGTAAAAGAGAAGAATCCAGAGTACGTTAAGGATTTGGACTGGTTGACGGAGCAACGCGAAGCGAATAAATTCATCTCGATTGCGGATTACAGACAACAGGTTCTTGGCGATTCGGCAAAGAGCAAGAAGTTTGCCGATGAATTTGCTGTGACATTGGAAGTATCTGCTTTGCAATACTTCCCGTGGGTGCGAGAGATGGCACAATATGCGATTGACAACAAGACGCTTGTCCCTGGTCGCTTTATCAAAGTCCGCAAGATGAAGGAGCAGGAGGAAGATGGTGATCTGCCTGCCATTGCTGCTGCGATGCAAATCGTCGGCGCATCGTATGTGGAAACATTGGACACCAAAGGCACGGATGGGTCAAATCCGCATCTCAACGGACCCGAGACCATCACCGGCTACTTCGGCGGGATCGGTCAACCAAACGAACATGCCCTGCAATGGCTCGATGAAAGTCTTTATTACTACACCAACTACGGTGTGAAGTCGGTCTTGAACTTCAATGCAGGAACGATCCTCCTTGCCTTCATGCTTTACAAACTCGGCATCGATAACGAGTTCAAGATCAGCGTATTCTTTGGCAGCGACAATCCATATCATGCGTTCTGGATCATGCTAGCGGCGAAACTGTTCAGCCGCGACGATGGGACATCACCCTTGATCGGATTCAACTGGTCAAACTCGGTCAACAACGAGACCATGGAAGTGACCGCCCAATTTCGCAAGGGACTCGGCTTCGAGAACGTGATCCGCTTTGAACATCATATCACCGAGACGTGGAAGTCCATTGTCAAGCAGCCGTATGATAGGACAAGCGAATTGGTGCAGTTGGCAGACCATGTGGCGAATATCGCTGCAAAACACGAAGGTGGCGCCCCTGATGTGGAACTGACACTCGCCCACCAGTCTGACATCCTTGATTATTTCCGCGAGAAGAAGGAAGTCATTGAATCGGGTGACTGGGATGGGATGAAACGGAATTTCATGGAAAAGGTCGCGGCGGCAAACAACTCTGCACGGGCGTTGACAGAGAATGGCTTGTCGTTCATCGCGGCGCAAAATTTCCACAGGTAATGGTTGGTTTTCACCCCGAGCGACAGCGAAGGGACTCTAAATGCGAGGAGGGAGAAACTTCGCTTTGCTCAGAATATTGTGTTGAAGGGTAGAATCAGGTGGCTGTTAATCCAAAGTACCAGCCGCCTGTATTTTTATTGCGCCTTAAAGCCTGCGCGCAGAAAGAAGAAACAATGTATATCGTCCTTGTTCAGAGTCGCATCCAGGAAGAGTATGTTGAAAGATTCAGGGAGGCGACGACCCAGAACGCTGAAGCAAGCCGAGGGGAGGAAGGATGCGTGCGTTTCGATGTCATCCAACAGGTTGACGATCCGACTCGTTTCACATTCATCGAAATATTCAAATCCGAAGAGGCGGGAGCAGTCCACCGCGAGACGAGTCATTTCAAGAAATGGCTTGAGGAGGCAGTCCCGATGATGGTCGAGCCGCGGACGCGTGTTATCTATCGCGACGTATCGATTACATAAAATATCGGGTGGTATAATGCCCGTGCTTTTGAAATCTAAACAAGGGAAGAAGCATGAAACTTCACGAATATCAATCCAAAACAATTTTTGCAAAGTATGGAATTCCCATCCCAAAGGGACGGGTTGCGGCTACCGCTGATGAGGCAAAACAGATTGCCGAAGAGTTGGGTGGCCGCGTTGTGATTAAATCGCAGGTTCTGGTTGGCGGACGCGGTAAAGCCGGTGGCGTAAAAGTCGCCAAGGATGCTGATGAAGCTGGCGAACTTGCTCAACAGATCCTTGCGATGGAAATCAAAGGTCTGCCAGTGCGGAAAGTGCTCGTAGACGAAGCTGCCGCAATTGCGAACGAGATCTACTTCTCAATTACGAACGACCGCGCCGCGAAGAAACCTGTAATGATCGCATCTGCCGCAGGTGGCGTGGATATTGAGGAAGTTGCCGCGACCACACCAGAGAAGATCGTCAAGGTTCATATCGATCCACTGCTTGGGTTGCGTGACTACCAATCACGCGACATCGCCGCATCGATCGACCTGCCACGCGAACTATGGCGCGACTTCAGCAGGATCGCCACAGGGTTGTGGCAGGTTTACAAGGAAACCGATGCTGAACTGGCAGAGATCAACCCGCTTGTCATCACAAAGGACAACAAACTCGTTGCTTTGGACGGCAAGATGGTGATCGACGATAACTCCCTGTTCCGCCATGCTGACCTGGCAGAAATGCGCGATATCGATGAAGAAGCACCCACTGAGACAGAGGCTCGACGTTACGGACTATCTTTCATCAAACTTGACGGCAACATCGGATGCATGGTCAACGGTGCAGGTCTGGCAATGACCAGCATGGACATCGTCAAGCTGTTTGGTGGTGAGCCAGCCAACTTTTTGGATATCGGCGGCGGCGCTGGAGCGGATAAGGTGGCGGCTGCGATGCGCATCATCCTTTCCGACCCGGCTGTGAAGGCTGTGTTGTTCAATATCTTCGGTGGAATCACCCGCTGTGATGAAGTTGCAAAGGGTATTCTCGTTGCGATGGATGAAGTCAAACCGAAGGTGCCGATGGTTGTCCGCCTCGTGGGGACAAATGCGGAGGAAGGACGCAAGCTGCTCGAGAACGCGAACATGATCACAGCAGAGACTCTGGCAGACGCCGCGAAGAAGGCTGTTGCTGCGGCAAAGGGATAATAACGATGAGCATACTTATTAACAAAGACACTCGCCTTCTCGTGCAAGGCATTACAGGTAACGAAGGGATCTTCCACACCACCCAGATGGTTGCCTACGGAACAAATGTTGTCGCAGGCGTGACACCCGGTAAAGGCGGCGAATGGGTTCTGGATGGAAAAGTCCCGGTATTTGATTCGGTCAAACTGGCAGTCGAAGCGACAGGTGCAAACTGTTCGGTGATTTTCGTCCCGGCACGATTTGCTCCTGATGCAATGTTCGAAGCCGCAGATGCAGGCATTCCGCTGATCGTATGCATCACGGAAGGCGTTGCCGTGCAGGATATGATGCGCGTCCGCAATTACATTGACCAAAAGGATATCCGCCTCGTAGGTCCCAACTGCCCCGGCATGTTAACGCCCGGCGAATCAAAAGTCGGCATCATCCCCGGCAACATCGCCATCCCTGGCAATGTCGGTGTGGTCTCCCGTTCCGGCACATTGACTTACGAAGTGCTGTACGCATTGAAACTGGTTGGCATGGGCGCATCCACTTGTGTGGGCATCGGCGGTGACCCGATCAACGGAACAAACTTCATTGACGTGCTCGAGATGTTCGAACACGATCCGCAAACTGAAAAGGTTGTCATGATCGGTGAGATCGGCGGCACAGACGAAGACAAAGCCGCTGAATATATCGCCGCGAACATGACCAAACCTGTCGTTTCATTCATCGCCGGGCAGACCGCCCCTCCCGGAAAACGCATGGGACATGCCGGCGCGATCATCGAGGGCAGTGCAGGCAGTGCCGCGGACAAGGTCAAAGCGCTCGAAGCCGCAGGCGTGAAAGTCGCAAAACACCCGGAAGAGATTCCGTCGTTATTGTAAGAAATGTCGTTGCGAGGGCGGTGATCTTCCGCCCGAAGCAATCTCCCACATTGTTGGGGATTGCTTCGTCGCAAAGAACGCTCCTCGCGATGACATAAAAAATTAAACACGTAGAGCCGTCCATTATTGGACGGCTCTACGGTTATAATCCTAATCAGTGCTTACTTATGCGAGTCGATATAAGTAACGGCATCGCCCACGGTCGTGATCTTCTGGGCATCTTCGTCTGAGATCTCGGCGCCGAACTTGTCTTCAAAAGCCATGATGAGTTCAACCAGATCGAGAGAATCAGCTTCAAGTTCCTCACGGAAGCGGGCTTCGGGCGTGATCTTTGCATCATCCGCACCGAGCAGATCCTTGATAATCGCCTTTACTTCTTCGTACGTGTCAGACATGACAACCTCCTTTAGGTTTTTCCCGTAAGAGTACACGGGACTTTGGTCGTGGCAATTGTACTCGGTCTAAAAACCGTGTCAAGCCAGAGATAATAACTCAATCACAGGAACACTACCCCATGCCAAAAGTTGCGCCCATAGACCAGCGAAAAGCTGACCACATTAAGATTAACTTAGAACAGGATGTACGCTCCGCGTTGACGACCGGCATCGAAAATTATCACTTTACCCACGAGGCTTTACCCGAGCTGAACCTAAACCGCATCGACACAAGCCTCAAGTTGTTCGACAAACAATTAGCCGCTCCCATCCTGATCTCTTCCATGACAGGTGGGACAGCCGAAGCCGAGACCATCAATCTGCGTCTCGCTGAAGCCGCGCAAGAGACAAACATCGCAATGGGAGTAGGAAGTCAACGCGCCGCCATCGAATATCCTGAACAGGCAAAGACCTTCCAGGTGCGTAGAGTCGCGCCCGACATTTTATTATTTGCCAACCTCGGAGCGGTGCAACTCAACTACGGCTACACCATTGACCATTGCCGCCGCGCCGTGGACATGATCGAAGCCGATGCGCTCATCCTTCATTTGAATCCCCTCCAGGAAGCAGTACAGGATGCAGGCGACACCAACTTCGCAGGTCTTGCCAAAAAGATCGAAGAAGTATGTAAACAGATCGAGGTGCCTGTCATCGCCAAGGAAGTTGGCTGGGGTATCTCTGAGAAGACAACCCAGTTATTAGCCGATTGTGGAGTCTCCGCCATTGACGTGGCAGGTGCAGGCGGGACAAGCTGGTCACAAGTGGAAATGCACCGCGCCCCCGACGAATTCACTCGTCAACTTGCCGCGACGTTTGTTGGCTGGGGCATCCCAACTTCTGATTCAATTTTAAACGTCAGGAAAGCCGTTCCCGACATGACCATTTTCGCCAGCGGCGGTCTCAAAGACGGACTCGATATCGCCAAATGCATTGCCCTCGGTGCAACGCTGGGAGGTATGGCAGGACAATTCCTCAAAGCGGCAGCGGTTTCGACAGAGAAAGCGGTTGAGATGATGAAGCTGACGAAGAGACAAATTGAAGTCACAATGTTTGCGGCGGGAGTTGGAAAACTGGATGGACTTGCCCTGAACCTTGTCGAAGGGTGAAAGGGAGAGCTCATATGACCAATAAAAAACAATCTGCCATGGTTT
>CAYTDB010000084.1:0-21262 GCA_964436455.1 uncultured Anaerolinea sp.
AACATAAGCGAAGTAATCCTATGGATAATGCGCCGATTATACCTGAAAATCAGAGCAAAGTTGCGATTCCATTTGGGGGTACAATTGACACGGAGGTTCGCCAATGCCACCACTTCTGCAGTTCATTATTCGCAGGTTTTTGGTCGTACCTGTTTCGTTGGTAGTCATAACGATGGTTCTATATGGGGGAGTGATGCTGACGCCGCCCGAAGCGCGTGCGCAGTTGTATTTCCCCCAACGCATGAAGTCGGATATGTCTGATGAGCAACTCGAGAAATATACCGAGACGATCATTAAGCGTTACCATCTTCGCGATCCATATATTATCCAGTATGGATATTGGGCAGCGTCCTTGTTCGATGGCACGTGGGGGTATAGCCAGTCGCTAAATGCGCCCGTCCTGCCGTCCCTTTTGCAACGCACGCCCATCACATTGGAATTGACCCTGTATTCCCTTCTGTTGTTGATCCCGCTTGGGTTGATAAGCGGCGTGCTGGCTGGCTGGAAGCGGTCGGGGACGTTTGACAGGATCTTTCGCGGCACAGCATTTGTGAGCACGTCCACACCGACTTTCATCCTTGCGATGGTGCTCATCTCAGTGTTTTACATCAACCTGGGATGGTTCGCCCCAGGGCGCATGAGCCTTGAGTATAGTCTTGAATTGGCAAAGGATGGATTTAATCACTATACAGGCATGTTGACGATCGACAGCCTTTTAAACGGGCGCATGGATATCTTCGCCGATGCCTGGCGCCACCTTGCGATGCCTGTCTTTACCCTGAGTCTGTATCACTGGGCAACGCTCGGACGTGTCACACGTGCCACCATGATCCTTGAACGTGACAAGGAATACATCATCTCCGCACGGGCACGCGGCGTTTCCGAGCGCAAGGTGGTCTGGCATCATGCTTTCTACAATATGCTCTCCCCATCCCTGACCAGCATGACCCTCTCCGCGGCAACCATCATCACAGGTGTGTTTGTCTCCGAGATCATTTTCGATTTTAATGGCGTATCCAATGTGATCATCTCAGCCATGAGCGGTATCCCCGACGCGCCCGCCGCATTGGGATTCGCTGTATACAGTGTCATCGTCATCCTGCTGTTGATGTTCCTGTTGGATGTGTTGCAGGCTGTCTTTGACCCGCGCGTACGGGAAGGGGTGTTGAAATCATGAAACGCCTTCGACGCTTCTTTTCCCGCTGGCAGAACTGGATTGCAACCCTGCTGATCCTTGGATATATTGGTGTGGCGGTTGCCGCCCCGATCCTTTCGCCCGATGACCCCAAACAGCCGGGTCCGTTCCTGCGGGTTGGCAAGGCAACGCGTGGCGAACCTCAACCGCCGGATGAAAAAGCCAGGCTCGGGATGCTGCCCTTCGGATTCGATGTGTATCATGCGCTGGTTTGGGGAGCACGCGACGCGCTCGAATTTGGTCTGATCGTTACGATCAGCACGGCGCTCTTCGGCGTATTCTATGGGGCGTTATCCGGCGTGGTCAGCCAACGGATGGGCGGCTTGTTGATGAACATTGCCGACTCTTTTCTTGCCTTTCCTCCCATTGCTGGTGTTGTCTTCCTCCAGCAATTGTTTGCCGCAACCGTCACAGCCATGGGAGGGATGTATTTCGATCATCCAACTCTAGGAACGATCATCGAAGTTCAAGGTCCAGCTACCCTGATTCAGACATTGCTCGAGACCATAAACCCACTCATGCTCAGCCTGATCGTGTTTTCCTGGATGCCCTATGCGCGTCTTGTTAACTCCATAGTGCTTACCCTGCGACAGACAGATTTTGTGCAAGCCGCACGTGCCCTGGGTGCGAGTCCCTTCTGGGTGATTCGCCGGCACCTGATTCCCAATTCGATTGCGCCTGCCTTGGTGCTCGCTGCACGCGATGTGGGTGGTGTTGTGCTCCTGCAAGCCACACTTACATTCATCAGGATTGGCGGCGGTTCGATCTGGGGATCCATGCTTTCCCAGTCGCGTAACTGGGTGATTGGTCCCGGCGGAAGTCTGCTCACATACTGGTGGGTCTTCATCCCGCCCACACTGGCTGTCATGGTGTTTGGCATCGCATGGAATATGCTTGGCGACGGCTTGAGCGATGTCCTGGATCCACGCTCGTTGTAATTATGGACCTCAAATCACAACTAGCGTCGACCCTGTCTTTAGATCAACTTCGCATTTTGCATCTTGTTGCGAACGAAGCCTCCCAGAGCGGACTCCCGCTATACATCGTCGGCGGTTCCGTGCGGGATCTGATCCTCGGCTCTGCCACGAAAGACCTTGACCTCACCGTAGAGGGGGATGCAATCTCACTTGCCCAGTTGCTTGGCAAACATCACGGCGGCAAAGTGACTGCCTATAAAAAATTCGGCACCGCCAAATGGTTCCTGCCCAAGAGCCTGAGGACTGAATCTTCCGAATCGCTCGACCTTATCTCCGCCCGTTCAGAAACCTACAAACACCCAGCCGCGTTGCCGACCGTCAAACCCGGCAGCATGGAAGATGACATCCATCGCCGCGACTTCACCATCAACACCCTTGCCATCCGACTCGACGGTTTGCACTTCGGTCAACTACGTGATGATCTTCACGGCATGGAAGATTTGAAAAATGGCATCGTCCGTGTCTTGCACGAACAATCTTTCATTGACGACCCCACGCGCATGTACCGCGCCGTCCGTTATGCGGAACGAAACGGCTTCAGGATCGCTGAATCAACTCTGGCTTTGATTCCCGATGCGCGTCTTCTGATCGAAAAACTTTCCGCCCAACGTATCCGCCACGAACTTGACCTCATCCTCGAAGAGTGGAACGCCTTCTCCATGCTCACCCGCCTTGCAGAATTGGACTTGCTCCAGCCCATTCATCCAGCATTGTCTTATGATGATTCCATTCGTGAGAGATTAGAGAATTTACACACCTATCGCGGTTTGCAGCATCTCTCACCCTGGAACATCACCAAAGGCGAACAGATGAACGACTCCGATCTGGGCTGGTTGCTGTGGTTGATGTCCTTCTCGAAAGAAAACATAGCCTCACTGAACGCTCGCCTTCAATTCACAGCGGATTTGCTCGCTTCGTTGTTTGCTGTTTCCATGATGTTCGAAGACCAATCCACATTTGTTGGGTTGAAACCGAGCGGGTGCGTTGAGCGACTGGAGTCCTACCCCGTCAACGCCGTGGAAGCAATGGGATATGTGGCGAAAGACCCACGCATCAAGGAACTCTTTGACGAGTACATCTCCAAGTGGCGTTATATCAAGCCGCATACCACGGGCAATGACTTGAAATCTCTCGGCATCGAACCTGGACCGCGCTATGCCGTCATTCTTCGCAAACTCCGCAATGCCTGGCTGAATGGAGAAGTTAAGACGGAAGAGGAAGAGAAAAAACTCCTGAAAGACCTGACCCAATGAATCTCCAACCCTACCTAGACTTTGCCACCCAACTCGCCTACGACGCGGGACTGATCACCCTGGAATACTTTTACAAGGGTGTCCAGCCCGACATGAAAGCGGACCAGACTCCTGTAACTGTAGCAGACCGAGCCGCAGAGGAATTCATTCGCAGAGAGATCGAGAAGGCATATCCATCTCACGCTATTGTTGGGGAAGAATTTGGCGAATCCCCCTCTCCCGGCGGGAGAGGGGCTAGTGGTGAGGGCAGTTTTCGCTGGATTGTTGACCCGATTGATGGAACAAAATCTTTCATCAAAGGCGTGCCATTCTATTCGGTCCTGATCGGCTTAGAGATCGAAGGTGTGGCGCGTGTTGGTGCGGTGTGCTTCCCTGCATTGGATCAAGTCCTTTTCGCGGCGGATGGACTCGGCGCATGGTGCAACGACGAACCCGTGCATGTGTCGGATGTCAGCGATATGAAGAAGGCAACCTTTACGTTCACCAGTTGGTCTGGCTTTCGTACGAGGAAGCGTCTGGATGTCTTTGAGAACCTGCACAGGGATTGCTACATCGGTCGTGGTTGGGGCGATGCCTATGGAGTCTATCTTGTAGCGACGGGACGAACCGAGATCCATGTGGAGCCATCTGTTGCGCTGTGGGATGTCGCTCCGTTCCCGCCCATCTTTCGTGAGGCTGGAGGCTACTTTGGTTCATGGAGCGGTGAAGAGGGTCACACTTACGGGGAGGCGTTGGCAGTTAGCGCCGCCCTCAAGCCCAAAGTCCTGGAATTGACGCGTAGCGCGTAGAGCATCCTGCTATAGAATACCCATGGTTGAAAATTGCGCTTCCTGCCTTCTAAAACGCGCAAATTTCAACCGCTCTGGGTATAATCGGTTGGGATAACCAAATGCCTGAACGCAAAACATCTCCGCTCAAAGATCCCGAAGACCGTCTGCCATACCGTCTGCGTGAGACGTTTCTGTCCACGCCAGAACTGGCATTGTTGCGCGTCCTGCAAAACATGATTCATGGGCATTACATCATTTGCCCCAAGGTGGCGTTGAATGATGTGTTCTACATTGTCCGCCCGAATGAGAATGTGCATTTCTTCAACAAGTTCTTCCGCAAGCATGTTGACTTTTTGTTGTGCGAGCCCGATACGCTCCAACCTGCGTTTGGCATCGAGCTTGTGAAACCGATCGCCCGCAACGAAACGCGCGAAGCCGACCAATTCATGGAAGACCTATTCCTCAGCGCGGGACTGCCGCTCGTGCATGTCCCTTCGAGTGACCGTTACTCGGAGGACGATCTGGCGGAATTGTTCAAACTGTCCATCGTAAAAGTGCGGGAATCAAAACCGCTTCGCGCGTCGACGGGAGCTGATTCAGTCCCGATGTGTCCTGTCTGCGGGAGGATGATGGTCCTGCGTATCCACCGCAATGGACCCGAAAAGGGAAAAAAGTATTATGGTTGCATGGACAGCCCCAAATGTAATGGGGTGGTGGAGATCGGTTAAGTCTCCGGAAGAAAGGATGGTGTTCTTTCTTCAAAAATGAGATTGTTCTTCTGCAGGAATTTATATATTCCCAGCCCGATCCCCGCACAAAGATACCCAAAAGCAAGACTGGAAACTCCCAACAGTACAGACATGCCTAATAGATAATCAGCCAGTTCTTTTATGCTGCCCACGGGGAATGAAACCAGTGCTGTTTGAATGAGTATCAGTACAAACAATAGAAAAGGTGCAGCAAGAATTAACTTGCGGACAGCTGTTTCTGATTTACCCTTGCTCCAAAACCACATGACAATCGCCAAAATGGTATAGGGGATGAACCAGAAAATAATCCCGATCACATAATAGACAATGGGCATCAATACAGTGTTCCAGGTGCTCGTTAGATCTTGCCCTGATAGAGGATATGCGATCAATGCAAAGATGATCCAAAGAAGATAGGGAAAAAGCAGGGCGAGACCAAAATAGGTTCTTGGTTTCATGAGTAATGCCTTTGCAATTCAGATGCATATTTTCTTCCGACAGTGTTTCGATTCTGAATTAACCAGTCTTTGAAAGCAGTTTTGGCACGGGCGGGTTCCTTGGAAACGAGCAGGTTTGCCATCAAGCCATCCACTTCCTCGGGAGTGAGAATTACATCATTCACGAAGAAACTCAAGAATTGTGATGCCAGCAACGCCAGCCGCGGCGAAAGTGAAATCAAAAGTCGCTTTGAGCCGATGGTTTCGCCGATCAACTGCACCAATTCCTTGAATGTGTAACGGTCAGGACCAACAGCATCGATGATGTAATTATCTTTGCTGTACACGCCTTCCACGGAAAGGTCAGCCAGGTCTTCCACGAACACAGGCTGGATCCCGTACGACCCGTCGCCAGGGATGAAGAAGACGGGGAAGCGTCTAAGTAAAAAGGCAATGTTATTGATGAGGATGTCTTCCTTGCCGACCAACACTGTCGGGCGCAGGATCGCGTAAGGTATACCAGACTCAATTACAGCTTTCTCGTTGGCAGCTTTACCCCAATAATAGGGGAGATGCGAATCGGCAGATGGATTTGCGATGCTGATGTGGACAACCCGTTTCACACCGGAGGCTTTGGCGGCATTGACCAGTATGCGTGTGTTCTCTACCGCTCGCGGCTGGGTGTTTCTGCCTTTATCGAATCGCACCCAATACGTGTTGACCAGCACGTCCACACCTTGCAGAGATTTTGTCATACCTGTTTCATCGAAGTCCAACGGATAGGCTTTGACTTTTCCGTTGAACGGATCGGGGCGGTTGGGATGACCCGTCAGTGTGATGACTTCCTCACCGCGTTCCAATAAACGTTTTGTGATGTATTTGCCTGAATAACTAAAAGCACCAGTAACTGCGATTTTCATTTTTTGCTCCAATAACTGTCACTCTGAGGAGTGTTTGTCCCTGGCACCTCCCGCCAGGGCAGGTGTGCGACCGAAGAGTCTCCAGTGCTGATTTGGAGATTCTTCGCCGCTGGGCGGCTCAGAATGACATGTCTATGATTATTTCAACACGCTCAAAATTCTTGTAACATTCGATAAGCCCAGTTTCTCCAACCTGATCACCGCCTTCGAGAGGCTGTCAATCGCATCGAAGAATTCCTGCAATGCCTGCACACGCTGATAAACGAAATTCCACTCATCATCTTCCACCCAATTCTCGTCCATAACTGCCAGCGTATCCTTTACCGAACGCACCGCACGGTCAAACTCAGAATTCTGCCGTTCCTGCAGGATCGAACGGATGGCTGTGTAGAAATCTGTTTCGGCTTCGTAGTAATCCTTGCGGTCGCCGAGTTTTGTGGAGCGATGAACCAATCCCATGCGCGCCAATGTGCGAACCTCTGTGCTGACCGCTCCTTTGGTCAGCCCTGTTTCAGCAACGATCTCATCCAGCGGCAGGGCAGTGGGGGAGAGATACAGCACGGCGAAGATGGCGCCCATCCCTTTTGGGAAACCCCAGAAGCGGCTGATCTGGCTCAACCCTTGTGTGAAATCCTTTTTGATCTTTTTGAGAGGCTGTGGCATAGCGTTCCTTTTGTTGTGTATGTTTAGTAATTACTAAACATACTATACGACATAGAAGAGAAAATGTCAAGACGAAAATGTATGCGCGTAGGCAAGTTAGGATTGGGAGAGGTTGGAGTTTTTGATTGTGAGTTTGAGATGTAGGTATTGTCCAAGATTTTGGAAAAAAAACAATCTCCGTTTCAAACCTATGGAACGACCGATTTCTGCTTCGTATAGCGGATTTACTCCCGCACCTTCGTTCAGGGTTTGGTATAAAACAATCGGAACAATTCTTCCCCGGTTTTTCCATTTGCTGTATCGTTATATCCCTGGATTGGTACACGGAAACCAATGCTTTCGCTTATTGTTTTCTCGAACCTGAATTCGACAAAACCTGGCCTGGGACCTGTAATCATATCTGGTGGAAAGTCGTTTACGACCTGCATTACGTGTACAATCCAATTACCGAAGGTTTCGTACTCATCCAAGTTGCCAATCGTAACGATCACATAGAAATCCGTTTCCATTGCGGCAAAGCGTACGATCTGTCCGTTCGATGCAACGCAGTTTTCGCCGAAGGCTGTAGCATGTGCTGTCGAGTAGGGGATCAAATTCCTTACGGCAGAATCAAATTGATTAGTGAGTTCAGGCAGATCCTGGTATGCCCATTGATAGCCGCACTCGGTCACGGATGTGGGAGCTTCCGGAGTGATTTGCGGCAACTCGCCGTTCGGGCCTGGGTCAATGTGCGGGGTGCTCAAGGTCGCGATGAATTTCGGATTCGGGGATTGTGTTGTTGGAAATTCGGGGGCCACCTCGTTTGTTGGGATCGTGTCCAGTGAAGGCTGGAACGGTGTCAGGGTGGGGAGAATTGTAGGAAGCGTTTGCGGGGTGGCGATGTTTATTGAGCACGCACCCAGCAAAAGGGTCCAGAAGAGAAGCGTTTTCAAGAGTCTGTTCATGCCTGTCTCCAAATATTGTATCCTTTATTTTCAGTTCCCATTGCTTGCCAAAGAGTTGAGAACATTCGATGAATTGTCGGTTAAAATCCTTCCGCTATGAATATGGACTCGAAACCTCTCCTGGAAGTTCCCGTTGGGAAAAGTGCGCGACTGTTGAAAGCCGATGATACCCTGCGCAAAAAACTCAAAACCTACGGTTTGTATGTTGGTGATTGGCTGCGAGTTTTGCGCGTGGCGCCGCTGGGTGGTCCGTTACTGGTGGAAGTGAATGGACGCGAGATCGCATTGGGTCGTACGATTGCCGAGAAAATTATGGTTGAGGTCGAATGCGAGTAGCTTTGATCGGTCAGCCGAATTGCGGCAAGAGTACGCTTTTCAATCAGGTGGCGGGCTATAAAGCCGAAACAGGAAATTTCAGTGGCACCACCGTGAAGTTCACCGAAAGCCGTGTGCGTGTTGCCGGGGAGGTGATCGATCTGGTGGATTTGCCCGGCGCGTATACGCTCGAAAGCGGTAGCCCCGCTGAACTGGAAGCTGTGCGTTATTTGCGTTCGAATGATGTGGACGTGATCATCAACGTGGCGGATGCGACACATCTTTCCACGGCTCTCGAATTGACCCTGGAACTGCTCTTGTTAAATAAGCCTGTCGTCCTTGCCCTGAACATGATGGACGAAGCAACGCGCATGGGGTTACACGTGGATGGCGATGGACTTGCCAGTGAACTGGGAATTCCCGTTCTGCCGTTGATTGCCAGCAAGGGGCGTGGTGTTCGGGGATTATTCTTGAAGGGACTGGAGACGGGGAGAACTAAACGCGTTGGAGTCCATACAGTCCTCGATGAATCGACGCGTCATATACGGGCGAGAGAATTGGCAAATCAGTTCATGTCGCAAGGTGACCGGATCGTTACCGTAAAGGACAGGCTCGATGATGTTTTGCTTCACCCGGTTTGGGGATATGCCATTTTATTGTTTGTGTTGTTTCTCTTCTTTCAGGCAGTATATGGTATTGGCAAGGTCACTGAGCCACCATTGCTGAAGATGTTTGATGCCCTGACAAGTAGTGCCTTGTCTCCATTTCATTCCGGAACATTGATCTCCGAAATCATCCTGGGTGTCATGCAGGGAATTGCGGCAGGTGTCGCGATCGTTATTCCATATCTTTTACCCTTCCTGCTGGGCTTGGGAGTTCTTGAAGATATCGGTTATTTGCCGCGTATTGCCTTCCTAATGGACTCGCTCATGCATCGTATTGGCTTGCATGGTAAAGCCATCGTACCATTTATTCTCGGTTACGGCTGCAACGTGCCTGCTGTCATGTCCACGCGAACACTGGAGGAACCGCGCGATCGTTATCTCGCCGCGGCGCTGGCGACACTTGTCCCGTGTGCTGCACGGCTGGCGGTTGTATTCGGGTTGGTGGCTTTCTATCTGGGACCGCTTGCCGCGTTCGCGTTGTATTTGTTCAATCTATTTATCATCGCACTGACAGGGAGAATTCTTTCAAATATGATGCCCGAAGATACTCCGGGTCTAATAATGGAAGTCCCGCCATACCGTGTGCCCACTTTAAGGAATGTGCTCAGCAAAGCCTGGTTCCGTATTCGTGAGTTCGTCGTGGAAGCCTGGCCCGTCTTGATCGCGGGCAGTGCGATCCTGGCTTTGTTGAATTATTTTGATTTCTCGTATGTGTTCAATTGGCTTGTTCGCCCTGTGACTTGGTTAATGGGACTGCCTTCCGAAGTGGGCATCCCGCTGATCTTTGGAATTCTTCGCAAGGAATTATCGCTGGTAATGTTGAGTCAGGCATTGGGAACGGTCAATTTCGACTCAGCATTGACTAACACACAGATGGCAGTCTATGCCACGTTTGTGATGTTTTATATTCCCTGTCTTGCGACATTGGCTGTCTTGAAAAGGGAGTTGGGAACACGTGCAATGCTATATATCTCGGGGTTGACGGTGGTGGTCGCGTTGGCTGCGGCGTTGGCGGTAAGATTTATCATGTCATTCTGAACCCTGAAAAGGCGAAGAACCTCCTTCTCTATGGTGGAGATCCTTCACTATGCTCAGGACAAGGCTCAGGATGACGGATCGTTATTTCAACAGATCCGCCGCGGCAGTCGCCATCAAAGCAACACCATTGATAAGCGCCTGTTCATCAATGTCAAATTTTGGGTGGTGATGATTGTAGTTAAGATGCTTCTCGTCATTTGCCGAACCGATAAAGAAATAACAGCCATCAACTTTTTCCTGCATGTAACCCATATCCTCCGCGCCCATGGTGAGATAGGAATGGTCGGCAATTTCGGAATTGGGGAAAACGGACTGCGCAGAGCGGTACACACTGGCAGCAACCGCATCGTTGTTGATGACCGGGGCGGTAACCTGTTGAATAGTGATCTCTGACTCGCATCCCATCGTTGAAGCAATGCCGGTTACGATCTGTTTAAAACGTTCAAGCACAAGCTTACGGACTTCGGGATCAAAGGTGCGGATGGTTCCGTTGAGTTCGGCAGTCTGCGGGATGATGTTGAAGGCAGTGCCGGAGTGAATGGATGTCACACTAACCACTGCCGGTTTAAGCGGCGGTACGTTGCGCGAAACGATGGTTTGCAGTGCGGTGGTAATTTGCGCTGCACAGACAACGGGGTCAACTGTTGATTCAGGCGCGGCGCCGTGCCCGCCTTTGCCAGTTAATTTTACAATAAAAAGTTCCGCTCCTGCCATCACGGGACCCTTGGCAACATGGATCCAGCCGACAGGTTTATCGTTCCAGACGTGAAGCGAGAGGGTTGTTTCCACTTTGGGTGATTCGAGTACGCCGTCACGCATCATCATCAAGGCGCCGCCGACTTCTTCTCCGTTGGTGCCTTCCTCTGATGGCTGGAAACAGAATTTGATACTTCCCTTCAATTCGTCTTTATGCTCATTGAGGATCTTGGCAACGGTAAGTCCAATGGCGGTGTGACCATCGTGTCCGCATGCGTGCATGACGCCGGGGTTTATGGACGCATACTCCGTGCCTGTTTCTTCTGTGATGGGAAGCGCGTCCATATCGAACCGGAGCAGGATCGTTGGACCCGGTTTTGCTCCTTCCATCAAGCCGACCACACCGGTCTTGCCGACGCCTTTAGTGACTTCGATGCCGAGCGCTTCGAGTTCCTTCGCGACGACACCGCCCGTGCGAATCTCGTTAAATCCGAGTTCGGGGTGCATGTGAAAATCGCGGCGCAGGGATTGGGTGTAGGGGAAGAGGTCTTTGGCTTGCTGGAGGAAATTATGGGTCATGATGAGTGTCCTTTCAATTCGAATTCAATAGCCTGCTCTTGTGTGGTTTCTTGCCCTTCATTCCATGCGGAGGAAAATTCGTCCTCAGTCATTTTTTCTTTTGCCGTGGCAAGGGCATTGTCGTAAGGTTGTTTGAGTTCGGATTCCATCTTGAAGCCGATGGAATCGGCAATTGCGGAGGATATGCTCAGTAGCTTAACGGCAGCCTGGGTTTTTTCCTCAGCCAGGTGTACGCAGGCGCACCCGATCAAATTGTAAATAATGTAAGCTTTGATGTCACCTTCGTGTGCCAATTTTAGGCCCGAGTGGAATGATTCTCTTGCACTTTGGATTTGTCCGTGAACAAGAGCAAGCAATCCCTGATAGCAATGTATAAGTGATGTCAAAACTGCGTGATTTAAAATACGGCTGTTTTCCATGCCTTCTTCATAATAAGCTCCCGCCTCCTCGTACCTGCCCTGTTGGAAGGCAGTGATTCCGAGCGATGCCAATGAGATCGTCTTGATATAACGGTCATCTGTTTCGCGACCCAGGGCAAGTGAGTCGGAGTAATATTTTTTGGCGGTTTCGTAGTCAGGCTTCAAGTAAAAAATATTACCCAGATTGTTCAGGGAAATTGCAATTGTCCGTTTGTCGCCGATCTCACGGAAGAACGCAAGGCATTCGGAGATGTATTTTTCCGCGGTTGCGTAATCGCCTTCGTAATAATAAGTTGTACCCCAGTTCAACAGCGTGGATCCAATGCGGCGTGTGTCGTTGTTTTCCTTGCTGATGGCAAGCGCACTTTCGAAGAAATTATGTGATTCGGGATAATGACCCCTCTCGGCATGGATCGATGCCAGGAAGAACAACCCCATGGCTTCCCTTTTCCTGTCTTTGAGCTGGCGTGCCAGGTCCAGGCTTTGTTGTGCAAATTGCAGGGCAACATCGTGTTTGCCCGAGCGCCAATTTCTGTTGCTAAGTTCCTTGAGCGCATCACAAATGCCTGTCGAATTATCTGTCTGACGCGCCAGTTCGAGCGCCTTATTCAGCCAGCCAAGCGCCTCATCTGAATTTTCGCAAGTATCGGCGTATTTGATCTGGCTTTCTACGATCTGTTCATCAAATTTGTTCTTTTCGGCTATGTGCAGCGCTGACGCGTACTGTTCCTTTGCCTCGTTTCTTTTTCCTATCGTTTGCAGGATCTCACCAGACATCAAATGGATATCGATCAATTCGTTTGGTTCGGGCGACGAAGAGAGTGCCTGTTCGTAATACTCAAGAGCTGTTTCATTGGAAAAGACAGCGTAAGCCGCCGCCGCTGATTTGCGCAGATACTCCCGCTTCTTGGACAGGTTATCACTGCGGTTGTAATGGAAGGTGAGCGCATCCAAGGGTGGGTCATTGGGGTAGATCGCTTCAAGATACCGTGCCAACAATTCATGTAATTGTGCTCGCGTGGCATACGAAAGTGTCTCATATGCGACCTCCTGTGTGACGATGTGCTTGAAAAGATACGCCAGTTCAGGATCAGGAGTATCGAGCGGTGTGAGGTCCAGTTTGGATAATTCTGACAGATGTTCTTTAACTTCTTTTTCTTCGCCAAGTGAAGGATAATACCCAAACAGCCACGAGAACGGGAACACGCGTCCGATCACGCTTGCCACTTTCAAGGTGACCTTCTGCGGTTCGGTCAATTGATCGATGCGGCTCAGGATCAAGGTCTGCAGGCTGGCTGGCAGTTCAAGGGACTCAAGCGCGCGTTCATCATAGGGATTCAACCCGCGGTCATGCAGGAAGTTGAGCAGTTCCTCAATGAAGAATGGATTGCCTTCTGATTTTGCTGTAAGTTCCTCTGCCAGAGCCTTGGGCAGGGAACCCGTCCGTTCGGGGAATAGTTGTGCAAGTTTGGCGCGGATCAATTGCCCGGCGTCATGAGCGGTCAGGTTCTTGAGTTCGATCTTTGTGAAATAAGGAAGGCTTTCAACCTGTGGGGTTTGATATCGCACCTGATCTGGCGGGCGATATGCCAGAACAAAACATACAGGCAGGTTCTCGCTGACGCGAGCCAGAGTTTTCAATAGATCCTGGGAAAGCGGATCGATCCAATGCAGGTCTTCCAGCACGAACAGCAACGGCGCTTCCTTGGATGAAGATGTGAGAATTTCCTCCAGAACTATTTCCAATGTGCTTTTGCGATCTTTGGGATCAAGGGCTTGGGTGAAGTCGTTGTCTGGGAGGGCGAGATCAAGCACAGATCCAAGGAGGGGAAGCGCATCGACCCGGTCAGGAACGCGGTCTTCGATCTCGCCTTCCAGCAAGCGGATCTGTTTGCGCTGCGGCATTTCCGGATCCAGATCGAAGAAGGCTTGCCAGATGGGCTTCCAGACGAGATAGGATGTGCTGGTCCCCGATGACATGCATGCGCCTCCGTATCCGACGAAACTGCGCTTGCGTGCCAGACGAATGACCTCAGCCACCAGACGGGATTTACCCATGCCCGCCTCAGCCGTAATGCCGATCATTTGACCGCTGCCCTGCAATGCCAAACCAAGCTTTTGATCTACGCGATTCAATTCCTCCTGACGTCCAATCATGGGCAGACGGTAATTCGGTTCAGGAAGACGCGTAGCGCGTCGGCGACTGATATCTGTGACGGCAAATACAGGTTGAGGCTCGCCTTTGCCTTTCATGGGAATCGGTTCGCGCGGCTCCAGCGTGAACGTATCACCGATGTCAATTTGCACGCGCCCCGTGATGAGGATCTCGCCAGGTTTGGCGGTTGTCATCAACCGTGCAGCAAGGTTGACGTCATCACCAAGTGCGGCATAGGTTCGGCGCGTGGAACTTCCATAAGCGCCGACGCGTAAAGTTCCCAAGCTTACGCCGATCTGAATGGATTGGATGAAATCAAGTTTTTGCGGGGTTTCTTTTAGATCGAGTGCCGCATACACTGCTCTGGGCGCGTCATCTTCATGTGCGATGGGCGCACCGAATACTGCATAGACGTAACTGCCTTTATCACCAATTACAAGTTGCAACAGTGCGCCATCGTACTTTGTGACAATCCGCTGTGCATGCGCAACAAAGGCGTTGAGTTTTTCTCCCGCACCAGGATCATCATCGTAATCGATGCCTGAGAATTTTACAAAGACCGGCACTGCCGGGCGCAATTCGGTAAGGAAGGTGATCAGCCCTGTGGCTTCGCGTTCATAAACGGTTGGTAACAACCACGGTCGTAGCTTTTCGATTGCGATTGCATCCTCATTCAAAGAGGATAATGGTCTGGTTTCTGCGGTTACGCCCAGCGATTTGAAGACCGAATACGTTTCAGATGGTGCTTCGTTCGATCTTTCTTCATCGCTTGTGATATTCCCTTCGAGGACGGAGCGTGTAGCTTCGTCGAAGATGATCTCGCCTTTATTTGCCAATCGTTCACCAGTAGAGAGGCGTGCAACAGTTTGACCAGCGATTGCATCCAAAAACTGGATATTTGGATCGCCAACTACAAAGCGACGCGCTGTACCTGTTGTGCTGGATACCTTGAGCGAAAGCCCTTCGAACTCTTTCATTGCCGATTGCATCGCCTGTGCACATGTGACAGCCCTGAGCGGTGCGGATAAACCTTCCGTTTCTTCGAACCAGCCGATCACTGAATCGCCCGCGAAACTGATGATACTGCCCCCATATTTCTCCACCTGATCGATCAGTGCACCGTAGACCTTGTTCAATATGCGCGACAATTCCTCCACGCCTTTGCGCGGACCAAGGGTCTGTGTCAGTTTTTCGGTGAGGGTGGTGAAGCCCGAGATGTCTGCAAAGATGGCAGAGCCGTTGGAGCGGTCTGGCAGGCTGGTACCATTTGCCAGTGCACGCAGTCGATCCTGAGGGAGGTATGAGCCTAGTCTATGCATAGAGATTTTTTGATTGTAATACCTTTCCCGCTGTTCTCAAGATGAGTTGGTTACAGAATAAAACAAGTTTGAAGATTGGAAAGTTTGACCTTCGAAAGTTTAAAACTTCCAATTTGAAAACGTCTTACCCATACTTGATCACTCTGAATTTTTCTTCATATCTAGGAATTTCTTCGGTGCTATCTTCGGCGCGGCGGGACTTGAAGCGTTCGATCAGTTTTTCAGCATCCTGTACCTGGGTTTTATGCTGGAGAATGGCTTGAAGTTTGGTGTCCCACATGTCTGTTACGTCAATTGTGGTGTTGGGATTCATCGTCAGCGAGCACCAGACCTCTTTCGGCATATGCGGTTGAAAACCCTCCTCAAGCAATTCGGGGAAGTAAACTAAATTCCCAGCAGCGGGGAAGACAGCATCGAGCACGACCTGACCGGCGGCGCGGTGGTCAGGGTGGTTGATGCCGTAGGTGGCAAATAGGTTTTGCGGATCACAAGTGACGAGGATGTCGGGCTTGTGCCTGCGGATCTCGCGCACAACGTCACGACGCAGGTTGATGTCAGGGACGAGGTAGCCATCTGGGTTGGTCATGATGTGGACGGCTTCTGTGCCGATGACTTTTGCCGCGGCATATTGTTCTTCATGGCGGATGGCACACAGTTTGTCGGGCGTCATTTCGGGGTGAGTCGTTGGGTTGAAGCCTTTGTCGCCACAGGTAAGGAGCACGTAGGTGATGTGATGCCCCGCGCGTGCCCATTTGGCGAGTGTGCCGCCACAGAAGAATTCAGGGTCGTCGGGGTGGGCGAGGATGACGAGGAAGTTTTTAGGGGAGTCCCAAGTTCCGGGGGGGAGAGGTTCGTTGGTCATGAGGCAGGTACCGGTTATGAATGAGACATGCTTGAGGTGTGAAAAAGTTTAGGACGAGCGAAAGACAAAATAACCAAAGAAACTCTGAGACACGGAGTCTGAAATAATCCCAATCTCAGTATCTTGGTGTCTCAATGGTTAGGCATTAGTTCTTTTTTCCCTTGGGCTTTTCTTGCCACAGGTACATTCACCTGTGTTGTGCTTGTCGCAGGGAGCTTCGGATTTACGGCGCAGGGTTTCGAGTTCGTCCCAAGGTTGGATCTCTTCCTTGGTGAAGGTTTCTCTAAAGCGTTTGCCTTCTTCGTTTTCGATCAGCACAACGATCTGGTTGCTCATAGGAAGGATATCTATAACCTTGCCTTCGCCCTTGGGCGTGACGACTTTCTTGTTGCGTTTGGGGAGTTGCTTACGGGCTTCGACATATTGTTCGTATTCGTAAATGAGACAACAGCGCAGGCGCCCGCACATGCCAGTGATTTCTTCTGGGGTGAGCGAGATGCCTTGTTCCTTTGCCATCTTGATCGAGATGGGGGAGAAGTCCGTCAGGAACTTGGAGCAGCAGCGGGTTTCGATGCCGCAGGCGCCCATGCCGCCGATAATCTTTGCCACATCGCGCGGACCGATCTGCCGCAATTCGATGTAGGTGTTGGGGTAGATGTCGCTCATATCCTTTTTGAGGGATTTGAGGTCCACCTTATCCTCGCTCTCGGTGCTGAACATGAAAGAGAGACGGGAGCCATCGTAGTTGTATTCGGCAGTGACGATCTTGACGCCATTGAGTTTTAGTTCGGAGGCGCGGGCTCGGCAGTTGATCATGGCTTCGGTCTGTTTGGCTTGCCACGATTGGAGCAGGATCAGATCGCGCGGTGTCGCCCGCCTCTCCACGGATCTCCAACCGCCGTCTGGCTTTGGAGGCAGTTCTTTCAATACCTGCACCACTTCGCCGAGATGTTTGCCACGCGAGGTATCCACAATGACATGTTCGCCGATCCCAACATCCGGGACGGTTGATGAATCGAAATGATAAATTTTGCCTATTTTGGTGAAGCGTACACCGATAATGTTCTTTTCCATAGGCGAGAATTATACCGTACGGAGAGTGACGAGTGGAAAGTATGAAGTGAAAAGAGGAGATGGTGAACAAGTCCAAAGCCGAAGGTCAAATGTCACCGAGTTGTGACTTTTGACCTTCGACAATTCATGCGTGTAGAATTTCATCAGGTTACCAGATGCTTCGGGAGGTGATCAGTGCGGTTAAGGTAACTGATGGTGACGTGTTCATCTCTCACGTCGATGCGGGAGATGGAACAGTTATTGAGCAGGAACCAGCTTAGCAGTCCGTTTGAGGCGTTCTTCCAGGGCAGGTCAAGGATGGCGCACATTAGGTGCATGAAGAATCCGCCGTGACTGACGAGAGCGATGCGGTCTTCAGGCATTCCCTTTTTGTCACTGTGGCGGGTCAACAAGTCACGCCAGATTCGTTCAGCACGTAGTTGACATTCCTCTTCGGTCTCGAAGGGACGGTTCCACCAGCCGCTTTCGTCCAGTGATTTGGGTAATTGGAATGTGGGGAAGTTGCTTTCGAAGAAGGATCGCGGCTTGCCAGGCAATCCTTTGAGCATGATCGCATTCTCACGCCCGTGGAGGCCGTCGCGCCCAAAGATGCCGCCGCTCTCATGGATTTCCCACGCCTCAAACGGGACCTTGAGCTTGCCTGTCGCAAATGAGGCAGTCTGCACCGCCCGTTCCATTAGTGAGGCATAGAGGTGTGTAATGCCGAAACCATGCTGGTTCTGGTTGTTCCAATGATCCGGGTCTGTGATCTCCTGATTATTTTCGAGATATTCTGCCGTGCGTTGTGCCTGCTCGATGCCGAGCTTGGTCAGCGCGGGGTCGGGATGTTCCTTGTAATTTGGGTCGCCCCAACCAGCATTGTTGACGGATTGTCCGTGGCGGATGAAATAGAGGTGCATAGTGTCCCTTTGTGACGTGGTGTGGGACGAATTATAGCTGTTCCCAAATTAATGATGAAATTAATATATTTGAAAAAGAGTAGGTGTGTAGAATGATACTATGAGTATTGGGCAGGGTTATCTACTTGTTGTGGAGGACGACCCCGATATCCGCGCGCTGCTGGATACGACCCTTCGGTTCAAGAACCATCGTGTAGTCACCGCATCGAATGGCAAAGAGGCGTTGGAAATCATTCAAAAGGAACGCCCGACTCTTGTCATTGCCGACATTATGATGCCCCACTTGGACGGCTTCGGGCTTGTCCACCGGATACGCCTCAACCCTGAAACGCGCTTGATCCCGGTTGTGTTTATCACTGCCACTTACGTGGCGCCCGAAGACAAGGATTTTGCCCTGCGGATCGGGGCGACACGTTTCATCCAAAAACCGGTTGATATCGATAAATTCATCGAAATGGTCGAAGACCTGCTACGGCAGGATCCTCGTACCATTCCCCAACCGCTCAACGAATTCGCCTTCTACGATGGCTATCGCCAGCGTCTCGAGGCAAAACTGGAAGAAAAGATCAAGCAGATCGCGCGTGAAGAACATCTGTTGGGCAACCGTTCAGAATCGGAAGATCAGGATATACAGATGTCCCTTCGGCATGCCTTGCACGAAAAGGATGAGATCAAAGCCCTGCTTGCCGAAATCTACCAACACCTGGAACGAATAGGCGGGAAACAACAACAATAATTGGTGTTCATTGCGGTGATTGACTTAAGCAGAATTCGCGCGTGACAAAAAGCCATCCCAACCCCTGATATTCTCCCCTTACAAACCTATTTCAAAAAACCTTATAATCTCCTTCATAGGAGACCCTGATGACGCGTCATGAAATTTTTTGGACTGCCACATCCCCTGCATCGAAAACCTACCTGAACAAGCCGCTCCCTGAAAAGACCGACGTGATTGTGATCGGCGGCGGGTTTACGGGCACATCTGCAGCGTTGCAACTGGCGAAGGGTGGTGTAAAGGTCATGTTGCTTGAGGCGCAGTCCATTGGCTGGGGAGCGAGTTCGCGTAACGGCGGGCAGGCGCTCTCGTGTCTGCATTACACGCTCACCAGGCTCATCCAACAACACGGACGCGATCTCGCACGCGATATGTTCCACTCCTCCGTCCGTGCAGCGGATACGGTCGAGAAGATTGTGAAAGACGAAGGCATCGAGTGCGAACATGTCCGCTGCGGGAGCATCGAAGCCGCCATCAAGCCATCCCATTTTGACGCGCTCCAACGCGAGCAGGATACGCTCAGGGAAGTGGCTGGATACGATGTGCAGATCGTGACGAAGGAAGACTCCGCTTCAGAACTCGGGACGGCTGCCTACTACGGACTGATGGTGAATCCACGCTCGCGCTCTCTCCAGCCTGCGATGTTCGTTAATGGCATGGCGCTTGCGGCTGAGCGTGCGGGTGCGGATATACACGAAGGGGCGCGTGTCCTTGCAATCGATCGAAGTGATGATACGGCAGTTCGAGATGGAGTCCGCTTCACGGTCCGCACGAACCGGGGTGTTGTCAAAACGAAAGAGATCATGCTTGCATCCAATGCCTGGATTGGTGAAGTCGTACCGCAATTCCGTCAGCGCGTTCTTCCCGCCGAAAGTTACGTCATTGCCACGGAGCCTTTGCCCGAAGATCTTGCGAAGCGACTTATCCCTAATCAGCGAGTCGTGTACGATACACGGCAAGTGCTGGCTTATTACCGCTTGTCTTCCGATAATCGTATGGTGTGGGGCGGCGAGTTGACGTTCAAGGGAGCCAGTCCGCGTTATAACATGAATGCACTTCAACGCGGTATGGTGCGTGTTTTCCCCGAACTATCGAAATACAAAATCGACTATTTCTGGAGTGGCACGCTTGGCATCACGCTCGATGAGAATTCACACGCCGGGCAGGTGGACGGCATGTGGTATGCAATGTGTTATGTGGGGCACGGAGTGACGCTTGCCACATATCTTGGTCAGCAGATGGCAAATGGCATTTTGGGTAGGGAATTCGATAATCCGTATGAAGATGTGCACATCCCGCAGGTGCCTGTTTTTCGCGATAAGACCTGGTTCGTGAACGCGGGCAAAATCTGGTATCGTTTGATGGACGTGGTTCGATAAATACTTGGTGTTCTGTCATTTCGAGCAATAGCGAGAAATCTTTTACTACGGCACAAAAGATCTCTATCCTGCGGGTACAATGGCAGTTGTTGTCACTCCTTCGAAATGACAAACAATGCAGTGCTACAATGAACATGTAAGAAACATAAGGAATAGGAGAGAACAATGAGCAAAGAAGATAATATTCGCGAACTTCTCAACGATGCGGTCAAGGAGATCATCGAAGCCGATGACAATCCGCGCACCTGGCTTTCTTGGGTGGTATATATACTTCAACGCTTTGAAGATAAAGGGACACAACTAGGTCCCGTCAACCGTGCGTCTTATGTCGAGATGCTCGACGCCTTGATGGATGAAGTCCGCAATCGCAACCGCACAGGCGGTTGGAACTAAACCTATATCTCTTATGTCTGAAAAGATCATCGTCATTACCGGCTCGACGCGCGGTATTGGTTTCGGTTTGGCGGAAAGTTTCCTCCAACTTGGTTGTTCGGTCACGGTTTCGGGGCGAAGCAGAGAATCTACAGAGCTGGCCGAGTCAGAACTGACTGTGAAAAATGATATGGCTCGCATTCTTGGAATCGCGTGTGATGTAACAAACCCTGAACAAGTAGTTGCTTTATGGGACGCGACAATTGCTCGTTTCGGCAAAGTGAACATATGGATTAACAATGCCGGTCATAGTGGCGATATGGGCATGGTCTGGGAGCGTCCGCCCAAGGAAGTGGAATCCGTCATCACCACCAATCTGCTGGGCACGATCTATGGCGCACAGGTCGCGTTTCGCGGCATGCAGGCGCAGGGATATGGCGCGATCTACAACATGGAAGGCATGGGCAGCAATGGGCGCATGCACGCCGGTCTCACCTATTACGGCACAACCAAATCCGCGGTCCATTACTTCACAAAAAGTTTTGCACTGGAAGCGAAGGATTCGCCAGTCATTATTGGCGGCTTGCGCCCCGGCATGGTTGCCACGGATATGATCCGTGACCGTTACAAAGACCGCCCCGAGGATTGGGAACGTGCGAAGAAAATCTTCAACATCATCGCAGAGCGCGTCGAAACTGTCACACCCTGGCTGGCAAGGCAAATGCTCGGCAATCATAAGAACGATGTCATCCTATCCTATTCTTCCCCCTGGAAGTTAATGCGAAAATTCATCAGCAGTCCTTTTGT
>CAYTDB010000085.1:0-14450 GCA_964436455.1 uncultured Anaerolinea sp.
GTTGAGGGTGGGGAAGACCAGCGAGAGCACGAAGCCACGCTGTACATTGACGTGATACGACTGCTCGTTCGACTCGTTGAACGACTCGAAGATGCTTGCTTCCTGGCGGAAGTTCTTGGCAATCGAAATGCCACTGATGGTTTCCTTGATGGCGGCATTGACATCAGACATGGCTTTCATGCCGCGCTTGGTGACGCGGCGCGCCATCACGCGGAAGCCTGAGGCAATGGCAAGGATGAACGGCAGGAACGCCATCAACAGCCATGCCATGCGTGCCTCGGTGCGGAAGAGCACCACGCCGAGGATGATCGCCTGTACCATCTGCGCGCCGACGTCCGTGACGATGATGATAAGCTGCCCAAAGTCATTCGTGTCTGAGGTGATGCGCGAGACGATGCGCCCGGACGAGAACTGATCGTAAAAGGAGAGATCGTGTTCCGCCGCAGCACGGAAGGCGCGTGTGCGCAGATCGAGCACCACGTCACCCACGGCGCGCACGATCAAACTGCGCCGTGCCCAGTTCAAGCCCCATAAGCCGATGCCGATCAACAATACTGCCAGCCCGACCAGACTGATGGCGGTGAGTGTTGGTTCACCCTCCAACAGGTTGACCATATTACTGACAACCACCGGCAAGGCCGCGCCGATGCCCGCGATCACAAGGACCAATCCCGAAACCACAGTGAGACGTTTGATCTGAGGTTTGAAGTAACCGATAATGCGCCGTACCAGATCGCGGTCTGTGTACTGGCGGTCATATTTTTCGTCGTTAAGTCCTGCAAAGAAGCCCATAGTTCCTCAACTGTCATTGCGAGGGCGATAGCCCGAAGCAATCTCCACCTTAACACGGGAGTGCTTCGTCGGGCTAAAACCCTCCTCGCAATGACATATTATTCCCGAAATATCCTCGAATACGCCTCGGAGGTTTCCATCAGTTCGTCGTGTGTGCCGATGGCGGCAATATTACCTTTGCGGAGCACAATGATCAGGTCAGCCCAGCGAATTTGCGAGAGGCGGTGGGTGATGATGAAAGTCGTTCGTCCGCGGGCGGCATTGGCGATGGCGCGTTGGATGCGGTCCTCTGTAGCAGAGTCAATCGCGGATGTGGAGTCGTCCAATATCAGAATATGCGGATCGGTCAGGAAGGCACGCCCCAGCGCGATGCGCTGACGTTGTCCACCTGAAAGCGTGACACCGCGTTCGCCGACAACGGTCTCATATCCCTTATCGAACGAGCGGATGAAATCATCCGCCTGTGCGGACTTTGCCGCCGCTTCCACCTCACTTTGAGTTGCTCCCGGTTTCCCAAAAGCAATATTCTCGCTGACGGTTCGCGTGAAGAGGAAAATATCCTGCTCGATCATTGAGATCTGCGAACGCAGGGACGCGAGATTCCAATCACGCACATCCACGCCATCCACAAGGACTTGTCCCTGCGAGACGTCATAGGTGCGGTTGAGCAGTTTGACGAGCGAAGTCTTCCCCGCACCGGTCTGCCCCACGATAGCAACGGTTTGACCCTGTTTGACCTTGAAGGAGATATCGCTCAAAACATTCTCGGCGGCTTCGTTTTCTCCTTTTTCATCTTTCATCAATGGGTAGGTAAAATCCACGTTGCGGAACTCGATTTCACCTTTCATCGGTTGGGTATATCCCTGCACATTCTGGTCGAGTTTGGTTTCGCGGTTCATTAATTCCAAAATTCGGCGGGCGCTGGAGATGCCAAGCGAAATTTGTGAGTAGGCAAACGTTGAAACAAATGTGGGGAACTGAAGCAGAAGGAGCAAACCGAAATATGCGACCACATCGCCGAGATTCAATTGTCCGCTGCGGAAAAGCATGAGAGCATGAAACAGCCCAAAGGCGTAGGCTGAACCGAGCAGGAGCATCGCCACGTAGCGTCCCTCGAGGTCGCCCTGCTTCACGAAGGCATTCCGCACGCGGCTGGCGTTCATCACGAACTTGTCCACTTCCGCGTTTTCCTGTGAAGCACCTTTGACCACTTCCACACCATCGAGCGACTCGGATAAATGTGTGTTCATCTCGCCGAACGAAGCGCGCACTTCATCCGTAACGGGGGAAAGCGTCTTCAGGTAACGTACCAGAAAGTAGAAATAAAAAAAGATGAATACGATGGGCGTTATCACAAGCGATGGATGATACCTGCCTGCAACAAAAAGAGGCATGAGGATGAAGATGAACGAGCCCACCACAAGGTTGACGCCCGGGCTGAACATGTAGTTAACCTCGCGCACATCGTTGGTGGAACGCGCCATCGTGTCGCCTACGGGTTGCAGGTTGTGAAAGGTCATGCTCTTGCCGAGCAGGGAAAGGTACAACTCATCGCGCACCTGCCGCTCCAGTTTTTGTGCGAGCAGCTCTGCTCCGAAGTTGCGTCCCAATTGCAGGACGCCGCGTATGACCTGTGAGATGCCGATCGTAAGCGCCAGCGGAAACAAAACACTTGTGTCTGGCTGGGGGGCAAGCATCGCATTGAACGCGTTACCAGTAAGCACGGGAATGACCGCGGCAAGACCTGCATTGCCCACCGCACCGACGAGCATCATTAGGATGATCCATCCATGACGCCGCGCGTGCGACCAGATCCAGCGCACTGGGCTGGTGCGGTCGTATGTAACCGGACGTTGCATCGAGAATTCAGCGGGAGAAGTGAATGTAGCCATAAGAGTCCATTCTACCATTCTGGGAAAGCGGATTGTGAAGCGGATAAACGGATAACAGGGGTTGGCTTTACCATTTACAGTGCTTTACAACGACGAGAGCATCTCAGCAAAACTTACTGCATACTCCCACCCCGTATTATCTTCGATCCCCCACCACGCGGATAGGATTGCGTGTGCCAGACTCCATTCAAGGATGCGCTCACGCTCGAATCCCAAATGCTCGTGCAGGATATCGATCCGCTTCTTTATCTGGACCTTGAACCTGCTTCTGTCCGAAAAGCTGCTCCATGGATTGATCATCAGCGGGCCCACCTCATACCCCGCCGGACCGATGACTCCCTTCGGGTCAATGATCAACCACCCCCGCTCCGACGACAACACATTGAAATGATGAAAATCCCCATGCATCAAAACGGGACAGTGATTCTCCGCGAAGAAATCCCTCACCGAACTTTCGACTCTTTCCACAAGTCTCTCGTCAAGCGGACCCGTCCCGCCGTTGAAATGTTTTCGCATTCGCTCGAACCCGCCCAGGAACCAATCGGTGAGTTGGATGAATTTACTCTGGTCTGTCATCCTGAGCGACAGCGAAGGATCTCTACCGTCATGATAGAGACTCTTCGCTCCGCTCAGAGTGACATGATCCAGAGGCACCCAAATCCTCTTCATCACCTCCGCCGCGATGCGCGTCGCCTCTTCGTCATCCTCCAGCGTCGCGAGCATCACACCGGGAGTCAACCTCTCCAATAACATCCAACATCTTTCTTCATCATACTCAAGCAATTTGCACGCACCCTCACCGTTGAACAATCGCAACGCCGCCATCTCGCTTATCATCTCGCGGTTGGGAACTCCCATTTTTAGTACCACATCGCGCTGAGCGGAGCCGCTGATTGTTGGCGGCGCAGTCGAAGCGGCGAAAGCCACAAAATTATAAGAAAGTGTTGGCGCAGGCTGGACATCCACCAACCCCCAGCGCGCGGACGCTTCCGCGATCAAGTCAGGCAACGCCTTCAAGAAGGCATGACCGTCCTCGCGGTAGGTGTTCTGAATGGTGGAGATAAATTCAGGCGGCAGGTTCATGCACGGATAGATTTCTCGAAGATGAAGGCGTTGTGTTCCCAGTGTTTGGTAAATCCGCCCGCCTCCGTTTGAGAGACGATCTGTGGAATGTCAAAAATGATCTGGAACAACTCGTCACATTTCTTTTGCGCGGCAAGGCAGCGAAGATCAATGAGAAGCGATGGGATATCTTCCAAGGCACAAGCAAGCACGCCAATGACGAGAGTCCGCGTGCCGTCTTCTTCGTCCTCCCACGTGCTGAACAGACCTTGTTTATCCTTCCACCAGTAAAAGGTGTGGACGTAGTCCGCTTTTTCACTGAAGAAATTCTTGATGATCTGTTCATCCACTGTGCAGATACGCCAGCCGAGGTCGACGCGATTTCCTGCCAGTTGAAGCGATTCGCTGGATTGGGCAAATGCCAACGCCTCTTGTATGTCAGTGACAGGGGAAATGCTGTCAATTGGTTCATCCAACGGCAATGACTCATAACCGCAGACTTCATACGTTTTGACATAACCCGTCCTTTCACACAAGTGATGGACGTGTATGTTCTTCGAATTAGTCATCAAACGGAGCGTGCCGCCGCAGTGCTCATTCCACCAGTCTGTGACGTAGTCATGCAGCCGCGAGCCGACTTTGAGTCCCTGATATTGCGGGTCGACGCGGAAACCTTCGAGCCACCATTGACCTTCCGCAAGGAGGGCAACATGAGAGCACCCAATGGCATGATCGTCATATTCGGCGGAGGCGAGCAATCCGTTTGAGTCATTCAACCAGCGATGCCAAACTTCGGGAACGTAATCATGCCCGTCCCAGATGTTTTTGCAGAATTCGACGATGTCTGGATAGTCACTTTCGACGGCGGGGCGGCAGAGAACTTGAGGGGATGAAAAGGCTTGGGTCATTGAGGCAGGTAAAGATTAGGAAAGACTCGCAGAGGCGGCGCGCTTCGACTTCGCCGCCAACAATCGGCGGCTCCGCTCAGCGCGAGGAATTACACAGGAAACAACTTCTCGAACACCTCAGGGCAATACTTCTGCACCATTTCGGAAGTGAGTCCGTTCTCTTTGCAGATCTCAGCATAGAAGTCGGCGCTGGGGCGTTTTGTGCGCTTTTGGGTTTTCTCGTCCAATGCCCAGAGACCGAATCGCAGAGTCCAGCCTTGATCCCATTCGAAGTTATCTGTCAGCGTCCAGTGGAAGTAGCCCTTGATGGGGAAGTTGAAGTTGACTGCCCGCCACATTTGATGGATGTGTTGGGCGATATAACGCGGACGCAGTTTGTCATCCGCATCTGCAACTCCATTTTCACTGACGATGATGGGCAGGTTTGGGAAGGTCCGCGTGACCCATTTCAATCCTTCGAACATGCCGTCGGGCTCGTTGGCGATAAATCCTTTATCGCTGAGTTCTGCATCCTTTGAATAGGAATAGTTGGCGAATAGGGTTTCGGGGTGTCGCAAGTCAAACGTAATGCGGTTACGGGAGTAGTAATTGAAGCCAAAATAATCCTGAGTCCCTTTGGCTTCGGGGATACGGATCGTGCCAAGTACTGTGCGTATGTGACCCTTTGCAAATGCCGTGGGAAATCCAGTATTGACAAAATTGAAGGCGTTTTTTGTGAGCAGGCGATCAAGAGGCGACCAATTGTAATGAGGCACCATCGAACGATAATGAACGGCAACCCCAACCCTTGCCTCGGACTGGATTTGATGAATCGCATGATAGGCAGCGACATGTGCACGTACCATGTCCGCCTGTACATGTATTGCCAATCTTAGGTTGTTCTTCCCAGGAGGAAAGCGTCCTGTCAATCCGCCGCCCACGTAACCGTTCAAAACATAACCGCTTGGTTCGTTGAATGTGCACCACAGTGTGCAATACTCCTTCAACGCTCCCACGGTCTTGCGGACAAACTTCTCGAACATTGCCACTGCATCTTCATGTTCCCATCCGCCCATTTCATGGAACCACAACGGATCGGAAAAATGATGCAAAGTGACCATCGGTGTCATGCCGCGTTCTTTCAATCCGCGCAGCATGGCGCGATAGCGTTCGAGCGCGTCTTCGTCCCAGGTATCGGGCGTCGGCTGGATGCGGCTCCACTCCACCGAGAAGCGATGGGCGTTCTGTCCCGTCTCGGCGGCGCGGTCGAAGTCTTCCTTCCAGCGGCCTCCCCACCAATCGGCTGCCAGACCAGACGTCCCGTCCGTATGACCCGCCTGTTCCCACGCCCACCATTGGTTGTTTGTGTTGTTGCCTTCCACTTGATGCGCGGCGGTTGCCGTCCCCCATAAAAATCCGCGCGGAAAATGATAGGATGCTTGAGGCACTTTAGTCTCCTGGTCTGCTAGTCTTGTAGTCGATTCAGATACGCAAGATACAACGCGACCGAACCCGCCACCGCCGCATTGAGCGACTCGATCTGACCGCGCATGGGAAGCTGCAGGATGATGTCGCACTTCGCGCGCGTAAGTTGACGGATGCCGTCGCCCTCGCTTCCGACCACGACGGCAGTTGCTCCTGTTAAATGGCGCTTTGTCTTCTCTCCGATCGTTTCCCCGTTTTGATCAAGCCCTACCACCCAAATGTTCTCTGCCTTGAAAGCATCGATCGCCTGCGCAAGATTCGACCGTGCAATGCGCATGTGCTCGCTCGCTCCTGATGATGCATTGACCGCCGCAGGCGTCACCTCCACCGTGTGCGCCAGCGGAATGACGATGCCATGCACCCCAACCGCTTCGGCAGTGCGGATGAGCGTGCCAAAGTTCTGCGGGTCGTTCAACGCATCGAGCAAAAGGACGAAAGGCGGTTCGCTCAGTTCCTTGGCATGCTCAAGGATATCAAGCACATCACTGTACGGATATGCACTGACCTCGGCGATGATGCCCTGATTGTGTTCATGGATTTTGTCCAATTGCGCACGCTTCACTTTGCTCACGGAGATTTTTCTCTGGGAAGCCAAAGTCATAATCTCTGCCATTTTGCCCTTGACCTGCACATTATCGGCGATCTCAAGCTTGAACACTTCCCTGCGCCTGGCGCGCAAGGTTTCGTAGACTGCATTGCGGGAGTAGATGAATTCTTTCATATCCCCTGATTATAAGAGACTTCCGAAGTCTTTGAGACTTCGGAAGTCTACCAATCAATTTTCAATCCTCACCTCGACAATTCGATCCAATCGAAAATTGCGTTCCGCGTCCCGCAGGTGACAGTGCGCTTGCAAATAGACATAATCCGCAAGCCCCATCACCTGTTTGGGCGTGATCCAGCGCTCGGAGTGTTTGCCGTCGCCATCCACATAACGGATAAACATCCGCTTGTTGCTGTAGATCGCTTCGCCCAATTCTGTTGGCAGTTGTATCCCTTCGTTGGGCCAGACCGGCGAGTTGTAAATACCGATGTAATCTTCGAGCGGTCGGTTGTATTCCCGCAACCCGTCCATCATGCCGAAGAAGATTCCCCGCGCGGTGTGGGCGTCGTCCAGGGCGCGGTGGGCGGTTGTCATCGGCACATGGAACGCCTCCGCAATCGAGAGCAGGCTGTTGGACGGCAGTTCATAGAACTCACGCGCCAGCTTCAACGTATCGATCAGGTTCGGGATCTGGATCTCATGTCCCAGCCGTTTGAATTCGCTGTCCAAAAACTGGATGTCGAACTGGGCATTATGGCAGACCACGATCGTATCACTCAACCAGCCCAGTACTTTGGGTGCGACTTCCTCGAACAACGGCGCGGACTGCAACTCCTCATCCGACAAGCCGTTCGTGGAGGCTGCCCCCGGCGAAAGCGGTCGTTCAGGATTCACGAGGGTCTGATACTGTTCCTTGATGCGTTTTCCCTCGCTGATCACGATCCCCACCTCACAAATACGGTCACCAAACCACGGCGAGAGACCTGTGGTCTCCAAGTCCAAAAAGGCAAAGCGTGCGTTTGAAATATCGAACATGGATGGAATTATATGTCATTCTGAGGGAGCGTAACGACCGAAGATTCTCTACCTTGCCCGGAAGACTTCAAGCGGGAGGAGGGATTCCTCGCCGCTCAGAATAACGTCAAAGCGAGAATGTTTCTCCCGTCTTATACGTTTCCACGTTTCCATCCCGATACAACGCCACCCCACCGCGCCCGTGGACAGTCCATGAATTATTTTCTCCATCATCGATCATGCCAGTTTGCTCATCAATTCCAATCAAAGTGATGCCTGGAATCTCTTTCGTCAATCGCGAAGCCCAATTCTTTCCGAAGGTATCGTGATGTGGCAGCACCAAGGAATTGGGAACAAGATTCAATCCTTCCACGACGTTCCCAGAACTCGGATCATAATAAAACTCACACATCACCATTGCCCCAGCGCTTGAGCCTGCAATGACCGCGCCATTTTGATAGGCTTCTACGGCGGCATTCCATGCCAGGCTGTCCTTCAAGGTTTGACCGAGATAGTGCGTGAAGCCGCCGAGCAGATAGATCAACTTAGCATTGCGCAAAGACCTCACAATCTCTTCATCGTTTGCGCTGGCTTTGTCGATCAACGGCAGGGACACGACATCTTGTGCACCAAGTCCCTGAAACCAGCGGACTCCGTTGCCTCCAGCGCGGCGATGATTATTGTCTGGTGCGGCAGCTGTCGGGAGGATGCGAAGCGGGGTGTCGAATCCGCCAGCCAGTTCAATGGCGCACAGGTCGGGGTCACGCATCCGCCCGCCGAACTCCGCTCCGCCTTCCATAACAAGATACCCCATATTCACCATCCAAACTCGTCGAATGTGATTCCGTTTCGATAATTTTCAATCGCCTTTCGCACATATGGAATTGTGGTTTCGGGCAGGTCATTGAAATCCACCCAGCGCAGGTCATCGCATTTATCGGGCTCGGCATTGACGATCTCGCCTTGCCACTTGTGGACTTGCACGAAGAAGTCTACGCGCTCCTCGCCTTCATTGCGGTGCATGACGGATGAAAAGGTCATGTCACCCGCTTCGATGGTCACGCCGACTTCCTCTTTCGCCTCACGCATTCCCGCCGTGATGACAGTTTCACCGCCATCCAAATGCCCTGCAGGGACGCTGTATTCTCCATCGCGATAACCCGTATTGAAACGGCGCGCAATGAGGATTTGGTTTTCACGAATAAAAAGCAAATGAACAGTAACGGGAAATACTGCACGGCTCACTGAAAATATATCTCCCATACTTTTTTCTTTTGTTCATCGGGGATGAACGACGCTTCATACGCGTTACGATTACAAACAGCGATGTCATCCATGCTCATGCCGAGTACTTCGTGCGCAATGCGATATTCGTTGTTGAGATTCGTTTCGAGCACTTCGGGGTCGTCGGAGTTGATCGTGACCTTCACGCCGAGATCAAAAAGTTTTTTCAGTGGATGTTCTTCGATGGTTTTTACAGCATTGGTCAGGTAGTTGCTCCAGGGATTCACTTCGAGTGTAATGTTTCTTTCCTTGAGCAGTTCAACGACTTTCATATCCTCAACCGCATGGATGCCATGACCGATGCGGTCGGGGTCGGTCAACTCGATGGTTTCCTTCACAAAGGATGCTGGTGTATCTTCACCCGTGTGGATGGTCACTTTCAAGCCTGCATCCTCGGCTTTCATCACAGGCTTGACGAAATCGCTTAATGGAAAATCCCGTTCGCTGTCGGCAAGGTCAATGCCAAGGATGTGGTCCTTGTGACGGATCGCCCAGTCCACAGTTTTGACGCAGGAGTCAGGTCCCATGCTGCGGGATGTGATGGCGATGTATCCAATCGCCATATTGAACTCCGCTTCCGCACGTGATTTGGCTCTGAGCAGCCCTTCGAGACATTTATCCCAATCGAGGTTATGTCCGTGAAAAGCCCAATCGGGAGAAAAACGAACTTCGAAGAGTTTAATGTTCTGCTTTGCCGAGTCTTCAAACAATTCCCATGCGATGCGTTCGACCACTTCAGGGGATGTAATGCTGTTTTGGAAGATGGCAAACGCCTTGAGCACCGCGTGCAGATCCTGCCACTGATCATAGATCTTGACATGCTTGTCCAACTCGCTGGCTTCATATGTAGGCAATTTGAGGTTGTGCTGTTTGGCAACATCGATGATCGTCTGCGTGCGGATCGAGCCTTCGAGATGGATGTGGATCTCTGTTTTGGGGATGTCGTTGTACTTTGGGTCGAAGTTTTTCATGGGTCAATCCTTTTGAACGAGGGACGATTGACCATGGACCATTGTCAACGGTCCATGGTCAATCGTCTTGTATTTTACTCCGCTGCCAATTTCAACGCGGCTTGCAACAAAACATTTGCGCCGTTGACACAATCTTCCCATTTGGTGAACTCACGTGGCGAGTGACTTGCTCCATCCACTGAAGGGACGAAGATCATGCCAACGGGACATAAGTCTGCGAGAGATTGTCCGTCATGACCTGCGCCTGATGTTAGAGAGACACGGCTCAACCCCAGATCGTCACAAGAATTGGCATACGCATTTTGCACAACATCACTCATGATGGATGGCGAGTGCTTGCCAAGAAACTGAATTTTCAACTCCAGACCAAAATGCACAGCGTGCGCCTTTGCTATATCGAGCAGTGCCATATCGAGTCGTTTGAAATCTCCTTCATCAGGCGAACGGAATTCCAGCGACACATCCACTTGTGCCGGGACGATATTGAACGCACCAGGGGCAAAGTCCATTTTGCCAACGTTGACCACACAATTCGGAAAATCCCGCATCACCAATTCACGCGCAGCCAGCGTGAAGGCGCTGGCTCCCAGTGACGCGTCAAGACGGTCGTCCATTGTGGTTGTGCCTGCATGGTCTGCACGTCCGATGAACGACAGGCGATACGACCAGATGCCAACGATGGCAGAGACGATGCCAATGTTAATGTTTGCCCGTTCAAGGCGCTTGCCCTGTTCGATGTGCAATTCCAAATATCCCGCCAGTGACTCTTTCGGGCGCGCCGCATTCAACATGCTTTCATCGGACAAGCCTGCACGTTTCATCCCTTCGACCAGATTCTCGCGTCCGCCGCGAGGGGATTGCAACATTTCTGAGGTTAGATGTCCTGCGACTGCCGCGCTCCCGAGCAGACCGACCAATGTCCCTTCCTCGTCGGTGAAATCAATCGCTTCGAGATTGACCTTCAACTTGATTCCGCTTTCATTGACAGTTCTCAAAACCTCTACTGCAGCGATGACACCGAGCGCGCCATCGAAACGTCCGCCGTTGGGGACGGAGTCCAAGTGGGAACCGAGAAGTAACGTGTGGTCTCGATATACCCCGCCAAGATCATGGGGGGCTACTCGACCACCAGATGAAAGTATCGCCGAGTGATTTCCCGCGCCGTCTGTGTGAAATTCCATCCCTGCGCGTTCCACTTCTTCCCGAAACCATTTGCGCGCGGCAAGATGGGGCTCGCTGAATGTTGGACGATTCACGCCTCCCTCTGCTGTCGCACCGATTAAAGCCAGTTGGTTGAACGAATCAAGCATACGGTCCGAATTGACGCGCAGGTGTTTGGTCATGTCAGGTTCCTTGCGTAAGGTATGAGTGTGGAAGGGCAGTCTATCAATTATCATATTGTATCCAAAAAGGAAACTCATGAACTTTAAAATGCAATATGAAGTTGAAAGCAAAAATACAAAAAGGATGTTAAGAACATGGTATGTTGGCAATCTTGAAGGAACCGAGGGTAAAAGAATGATCATCCGTTATCTGGAACGGGATGAAGTTCCACTGGTCTGGCAAATCGATCGACGGGAAGTCATCCACAATATTTACTACATGCGTGATGGAGAGCTTGTCCTGATTCCTGAATATTACGATATGCAAGGCTGGCCACCCGGCGAAGCGGAACATTACACACCCATTCTGTTGGATTGTTTCGACCGTGGTGGCACCTTCTGGGGAGTTTTCGAAGATGGAAATATCGTTGGTACAGCAATATTGGAAAGCAAATTCATCGGCTCAAAAACCGATACTATTCAGCTCAAATTCCTCCATGTCAGCCGCGGAGGACGCAAACAGGGACTTGGCAACAAACTGTTCCATCTGGCTGTTGAACATGCAAGATTGCTTGGAGCGAAGAAACTATACATCTCAGCCACACCGTCAGAAAATACGATCAACTTCTATATGGGGTTGGGATGCGTTTTGGCAACCGAGGTTGACCCTGAGTTATTCACACTCGAGCCGGAAGATATTCATTTGGAATATGTTACCTTGAAACAATAATGTTCCTCCCTGCGTTCTATTCATTAGAACTTTCGAGAGGAAAATGATGTATGAATAGAATATCAACCTTAGTGTTTACGAGTTTTGTTGTATTGTTCCTTTTGGCTTGTAATGCGACTTTTACGGTCGATCTCCCTACGCCGACTGTTCCGCCTCCCACCCCAATCCAATCGACAGCCACGTCCATTCCCCTCAGCCAGCAGGTAATATTGGCTTCTGTGCCATTCGTCGAAACCAATCCGGGATCCAATTTTCCGCAGTACACCATTACCGCTTCCACTCCTCAATTGACAGGCAGTGATGATCCGCGGGTGCAGACTTTTAATCAACGGCTTTCCGATCTTGTTCAAAAAGAAGTGGACAATTGGCAGCAGGATTTCCAGCAATTGCCGATCACACCCCTCTCCAACGGCAGTTCCCTTCAAACGACATATACCCTGATTTCCCAAATCGGTGACCTATGGAGTATCAAATTCGATTTTTCATTCTATGCAGATACAGCAGCCCATCCCGGCCGTTATAGCATCACACTGAACTATGATCTTGGTCAGGGACGGGAACTTGCCCTGGGTGACCTGTTCCTGCCGGACTCAAATTATCTCGAAGTGGTCGCCAATTACTGCATTACGGAACTACGCAAACAAACTTATTCCGATTCTTTCTTCCTCGATGGCGCAAACCCCACCCTTGAAAATTACCGCAACTGGAATATTACTCCTGATGGCTTGATGATCACATTCGATACCTATCAAGTCGCTCCTGGCGCGGCGGGACCACAGATCGTGGTCGTGCCGTATGATCAGTTGCAGGGAGTGATCGATCCGCGGGGTCCGCTGGCATCCATCATCCCCTAGATCATGAAGACGCGGGGGATTAACAATTTGTTACGTTCCTATTGACTTTCGTCATCTTTATCTGTATATTGATGATGATATACCGTATGATATTAATTCAAGCGACCATGCTTGTGGACCTTCTTGCCATGGCCATTACGTTATGGATGGCTTTTTATCTGTTTGCGAGAGGCTTCCCAAGCATGGTTTCGTTACGGGTGGTGATCGTTCTTTTCTCACTTTCCGGTTTTTATTACAGCGCCTACTACAACATATTCCGCCAGGTGGAGGGAAGCGCGGCTTGGCGGGCTGTGTTCCTAACCATAGGATTACTAAGCTGGTACAGCCTGACCTACCGGCTCATGTCTGACCATGATCGGCAAAAATATCGCTGGCTTGAGTGGGGAATATATTTGCTGGCAGTATTCACAGTTACCCGGCTGGTACAGCCTGATGCATTTATAGATGAGAGGGGCAATGCACTTTACGTTGCACACATGAGCAGCGGACCATCCTATACGGTGTATGGTCTCTATCAAATCGTTATTTCCATTTTCATCCTGTTCAATTTACTGATCGGTGAACGGATCGGATTGACTTCGCGTGGAGGGTATTTCCTGGCAGCATCCATCTTCCCGATCCTGTCTGTGATCTATGGCGTGGTTTCGCTGCGCTGGAGTCAGCTTTCCCCTCGTCTGGTGCAGGATCTGATGGTGTTCCTGGGAATCTTCATCTTGGGAATATCGGTGGCCCGTCATCAAACCGGGATCGAAAGACGTACATCGCTTCAGGATTTTCCGGTGACGGCTCTTTCCACGCTTGGGCTGGCAGCTGCCACCGCGCTGATCGCTCTGCGCGAGGATACACCACTGAGAAAAATGGCTCTGGTGGTGGGACTGGTCATCATTGCTGTCAGCATCCACGATTTGGTTCGTGAATACCTTGAGCGGTCGCGCATGAACCGGGAAAGCGAATTTAGAAAACAACTGCGAAGACTTGAAAACGAAAGTTCCGATGAAAAGGAATTAAAGGGACATCTACAGGAAGGTCTCGACCTATTGTGCAAGGCACTGGATGCGCAGGGCGGTTTTGTAGCGGTGCGTCGGGGAGAAAACTTTTTGGTAATGGCGACCAGGTCCTCGGTCCCGTTGGGAAGCGGGTTTTCCGAGTCCCAGGTTGCGTGTGAGGAACTATCTTCACCAAAGAATGAGCAACTACCCTCCATCGTATGGATTGCCCCATCCTTTGAGGGTCGGACACAAGTTGCTGTCCTCGGGATTGAACAGCCCAGGTCACGACCGGAATATTCGAAAGGCAATCTTGAATTGCTGGAGGAGGTTGCCGACCAGATTGGAACGATCGTTTCTTTGGGGAATCTCCAGCCAAAACAAAATATTCAACTACAGGAATTGGTGGCTGAATCACAGGCGAATATATCTGAGTTGAAATCAGTATCCAACAAAATGCAGGGGGCGATTTCAAGCAAAGCGGATGAGACTTTCATAAAACTGGTCGAGGATGCTTTACGTCATCTATCCGACACGACAGCACTTGGACAATCCCCTCTCGCGGATCAGTTGGGAATCCAGGGCGATTCACAGATCGAACGCGGCAAACATCTTCAACGATTGCTG
>CAYTDB010000085.1:14550-21155 GCA_964436455.1 uncultured Anaerolinea sp.
AGTGTAACCGTATGAATACACTTTATGTTCTCACGGTCGCCATCAATTATGCGTGTTTGATTGCAGCAATATGGCTGGCGATTTTTGTCGTGACACGCAGTCCGCGCAGTCCGGTTGCCTGGCTGACAACTTCGGCGCTGCTCTCAGGCTCCGGGTTGTTTCTCAATGTACTGCTTGCAGTTAACCCTCCGCCCTCACCTGAATATCTGCCCGACTGGCTGACCCCTCTGCTTTGGGTATGGCCCACAGGCATGTTCCAACATGGGTGGGGAGGTTGGATGCAGGGCTGGCAGGTCGCCCCGGCGATCATGTTCTGGCATCATGCCACCATGTTGATGAGACCCGGGCGGATGAACCCTTGGCGCTGGACGCGTGTGGCGCTCGGATACGCGATTGCCATCGCGGCAGCATATATCCTGTCCAAAACAGACTTGATGTTTACCGAAGGCGTGGGGGATCCGCTCTATCTCAACACCCTGCATCAGGGAAAATTATTTTCGCTCTTCATGGGTTTCCTGTTCATGTTCACGATCATGAGCATCATCAATCTGTTGCGCTCGGCAAAGATCGCTCCCTCCATGATGCCGCGCCGGCAACTTTATATTCTGGCGGCAGCTACACTGACTGCCGGGTTGAGCGCTCCCGTATCTTATCTCGCCTATACCTTTGACATCTCCGTACCTCGTGTGATCCTTTCCATCTTTCTTGGGGTGACAGTCCTGTTGATGGGATATGGCGTGGCGCGTTACAGCGCCCTGGTCGAACAGCGCGTGCTTGGACGTGATCTCTTCTACAACGGGTCAGCCATTCTAATAATTGCCTTGCTTTATCTTGTGGTGGGATGGGTTTCGGTGCTCATGTATGGGGTGCCGGTGGCAGCGCTGGCGTTTATTGTCATCCTTGCCATCGTCACACATTCGCTCATGGATGTGGGACGACAAGCGCTCGATTTCATTTTCCTCCGTCGTGATGCCCGTGAATTGCGCACACGCTTGCGAAGATTGACCGCCCGCGTGAGAGAACCGCAGGCATTGACGGAAACTCTCAAAGTGACCTTCCAGACATTGTGCACTTCAGTCCACGCATCGTATGGATTGATCCTTGTTTTCGAGTCAGGCTCAACCTCCGAATTGGTCTCTTATCGATGGAACAGAGACAAAATCCAAACATCGACTTCCGAACTAATGCTTGATGATGCACGACAACCGGAACCCAAAGCATTGGCACCACCTCTGGACGATGCAGGGTTGATCATCCCGCTATACACCACAAGCGGACAGATCGGCGTGTTAGTTCTTGGTCAACCGGAAAATGCCCTGCGCTATTCCCCAACCGACATTGAAGATCTCCTCGAACTCAGCGACCAGATCTCCAACATCATGAACGTCATCCAGCGCGAGACCGAATTTCTTTCACAGTTATCTGAACTCACGAAAACTCAACAACCACTTCTCGATACTGGTCCCGGACAGGTACAAGTCAACGTGGTGGAAGATGGTCTCCGCAACATGCACGATTATTCCTATTTGGGCAGTTGTCCGCTTGCAGGGTTGGAGCAGGTCAAAAATCAATTGTCTGCAGGCGCTGTGACGCATCTTGACCGCGGCAGGGAAGTCCACCAAATCCTGCTAAATACACTGGAAAAACTTCGCCCCGCTGGTGATCTGCCAAAGGAGCCCATTCCGCGCGATTGGTTCCCGTATGTGATCCTGCATGATGCGTATGTAGGTGGAGTCCAAAACCGCGACATCATGAGCAAGTTATACATCTCCGAGGGGACGTTCAACCGCACCCGCCGCGCCGCAGTCCGCTCGCTGGCAAAGGCGCTGACTGAAATGGAACGCTCCAACTAGTACTGCGGTACTCAAATTCGACCCCAAAGGTTTGCCTTTGGGGTCGAATTTTTTAATTTGGCGTTCTTTGGCAGTCCGATCTCTGGCTTTGGCAGTCCCAAAATGCGATAGTGGGGTCAACAAAGGAGATTGCCATGAACCAACACACACTCTTCACAAAAGTTCAAGATTACTACGCAGATCTGGTACTCAAACTCGGCACCGCCCAGAACGAGATCTCCATGACCTACCTCTCATTCGATGATGGTGAATGGGCAACGAAGATCAGCGATGTGCTTTGTTCAAAAGCTCTGTCGGGCGTGAAGGTCCGTTTGATGGTGGATGAATTGGGTCAGGTACTCGATGAGCCTCGCCACGCTGTGCAGAACATCGGTCTGTTCCACCGTCTGCGCTCACAGGGTGTGCAGGTCAATATGTATCGTCCGGCTTCTCCTTTGCATGTCAACAACCGTTTGCATTGCAAGATCGCCGCCATTGACGATCACACAGTTTTCATAGGCGGCTCGAACATCGGCGACTACTACACCACCTGGACAGATTCGAACATGCGCGTGGATGGTGACTTCGGCAGAACCTTTCACAACGTCTATGACTTTCTCCTCGCCCACTCACAGGGTGAGGATACGAAAGCACGTTCATTCGAGACGAGGAACCTGTTCGCCGGTGCCGACAAACTTTTTCTCACCCTCCCCCGCCAGAGACAGGATGTCCGCGATGGGTTGATGCAGTTGATCGTCAATGCCGAAAAAGCCATCTACATCCGCACCTGGTACTTCCTGCCTGACGACGAAATGCTTGATGCGCTCTGCGAAAAAGCGCAGTACGGCGTGCAGGTCAACATTCTGCTCTCCCATGAGACACGTGTCCGCCCTGTGGATTTCGCGAACTACATCCATGTACACAAACTCGTCTGCGCCGGCGGGAATGTATACCGCTACACGGGCAAATACATGCACAGTAAAGCCGCCTGGAACGACAACGGTGACGTGGTCTTCGGCTCCGCCAACCTTGATCCGCACTCAATGCGCATCAATTGGGAATCCTGCCTGCAGATCCACGATCACAAACTGGCATGGGAACTGCGCCGCGCGTTCTACGTTGATCTTGGAAACAGCGAACAGCAGACACCTGAATCATTCCTGCGCCGTTCGCTGACAGATAAAGCCCTGACCTACGCTTGCAATCTCGCATCTTCATGGCTGTAAACAAGCCAACAAATCAACACGCGGAGGATCGAAATGAAAACCAAAAACATCATTATCGCAATTGTTTTACTCGCATTCATCGTATTCCATCGCGAACCCATCTCCAATTTCCTGCACATCATCAGTGACCAGGACGCGGTATCCACATATCTGCAAGGCTATGGTGTTTGGGGACCAGTGGTGCTCTTCGTATTGATGGTAGCTCAGGTCTTTGTAGCGGTCATTCCGGGGCATGCACTGATGGTCACAGCGGGATACGTCTACGGCATGACCGGTCTGCTCGTGATCATCTTCAGTACCATTCTCGGAAGCCAGATCGCGTTCTTCATTGCCCGCCAATACGGACGGGATCTGATCTATAAACTCGCCTCCCCTCAGATCATCGAACGTTGGGATCGTATGGCACGCAACCAGGGCATCATGTTCTACTTCTTCGCCTTCGTCCTGCCCATCTTCCCCAGCGACCTGATGTGCTACGTGGCAGGGCTTGGCAAGATCTCTGCACGCCGCTTCCTCGTCGCGAACATGCTGGGGCGCACAGTGGTGGCAATCAGCATCACGATCATCGGCATGTACGGATTGAACCCGCCTCTCGCTTTCTGGCTGGTTTTCATCGGCGGCTTGCTGACACTGTTCGTCGGCTGGATCATCTTCAAGCAACGAAAAGGCATGAAGTTCGATCAACCCCATGTCTGTCAAGCTTCTGCTTGCTAGGTAGCACAGAACATCAATAAGAATGGAGTCAAAATGCGTATCGCCTACCTCACCCAATCCTATCCACCCATGATCAGCGGCGCAGCACTCTCCACACAACAGACAGCCGAAGCCATGGCAAAGCGCGGACATCAGGTACTCGTCATTGCTGCAAGCGATGGGAAAAATCCCTACCACACTTACACGGACAATCTCACCGTGGTACGCCTGCGCTCGATCAACAATCCCATGCGTGTTGGGCAAAGGCTGATGTTAAGCCCTCGACGCAGGGTTATGAAACTCCTCCAAAAATTCCAACCGGACGTCATTCACGCGCATGAACCGCTTCAAATGGGATGGATCGCGCTTGCATATGCAAACCGCGCACGTATCCCGGTCACGCTCACAACACATCAACTCCCGTGGTTTATCGCATCCTATCTTCCACAGTCTCTCAAACCCATCACCGAAGCGATCTTGTGGACATATGCACGTATATCCCTAAAAAGATACTCAGCCTTAATTACACCTACCAAAACCATAGCAACGATCATCGAAGAGAAAACGGGACTCAAGCCAAACGTGATCAGCTACGGATTGGACTTGCAAACCTTCCACCCGTCTCTTTTCTCTGACCATGAGCCTGCCACACGTAACAAACTAAATCTCCCCTTGAACAATCCAATCATCCTCCACGTCGGACGATTGGACACAGACAAAAGCGTGGACAAGGTCATTCGGGCTGCTGCACCAGCCCTCCTTAAGTCCGAAGCGCATTTGTTGATCGTGGGAGATGGATGCCAGAAGAATCATCTCTTTCGCTCATGCAGGGAATTGAAGATCGAGGAGCGTGTCCACTTTACCGGGTTTATTCATCCATCCGAGTTGCCAGAGATCTATCGCGCAGCGAACTTTTTCATCACTGCATCAGAAATCGAAACACAGGGCATCGTTCTGCTCGAAGCCGCCGCCAGCGGACTGCCGATTGTCGCAGTCAACGCCACCTGTATTTCAGAAACTGTGCATGACTGCGTAAATGGATTTCTGATCGAGTCTGGCAACCTGCGTGCGTTCAGTGAGGCGATCACCACTTTGGTGAACGATTCGAAAAGAGCACAAATCATGGGCAGAGAGGGATGCCTCATCGCCGAAGACCATGATATCCATCTCACCTGGACATTGCATGAAGAGCTTTATCTGGAAATTGAAAAACAAACTCGTAAACGCTATCCAACGATGAGACAAAGACGAATGGCTCGATGGGATTTTGTCAGAGCATTGATCGGCTTGAAATGACCAGGATGGTTACAGCCTTTGCCTGATGTCATCCCTCCCTTAACCACTTTTTCACTGCTTCATGCGGATGGTCATATCCTGCCATTGCATCCAATAATTTATTCGGATCGGATTCACAAAACAATGTATTGCGATGCTCTTTGAAAATAAAACCTTCGTTTACAGCATGGTCGATCGCGGCGAGCAGTGGAGTGTAATAATTCCGTACATCCAGCAAACCGACCGGTTTTTCGTGTGCGCCGGTCTGTGCCCAGGTGACTGTTTCAAACAATTCATCGAATGTTCCAAAACCGCCCGGCATGGCGATGTACCCATCAGCCAGTTCATGCATGCGTGCTTTACGGGCATGCATGCTGGGGGTAACATCCATTCGAGTGAGACCGTCATGTGCAAGAGCCCTGGTGTTCATGGATGGGATGATAATGCCGATCACCTCGCCTCCTGCTTCAAGAACACCATCTGCCACTGCGCCCATGAGACCGGTTTTCCCGCCGCCGAAAACGAGTTGAATCCCTCTTTCAGCGAGGGTAACGCCCAGTTTGTGCGCGGCAGTTAGATAGTCCGCGTGAACCGAATCGGATGATCCACAATAAACGCAAATTGATTTCATGAGTCCTTCCTTGTCAAGGGTAAGATTTCCTGTGATGATTGTAACAGGCGCGTGAATAAACTCTAATTATTTTCCTACACGGAGTCCACCGCCTTTTTGGTAGAATAATCGTACTTATCAGGAGAAAACTATGGCAGGAATGGAACGTTTTACACAGCGGGCAAGGCGTGTTCTCAGTCTCGCACATCAGGAGGCGGAACGCGCTCGCAATCATAACATTGGCACAGAGCATCTCTTGCTTGGATTGATGGAGGAAGAGGGCGGTGTGGCGGGCCGTGTCCTGCGCGAACTTGGCATGACTTCAGAACGCGTGCGTGAAGTGGTTAAACGCGTTTCAAGCCCATCTGCCAGTTTCGATGCAAACCGCGTTGAACTCTCCACGGAAACACAACAGGTACTTGAACATGCTGTGGAGGAAGCCCGTCGTCTCGGACATCATTACATTGGCACCGAACACATTCTTCTTGGGCTTGTACGGATCGAAGGTGTTGCAATGGAAGTGCTGCGCAGACTCGGCGTGACAGCCGAACAGATCCGCAGGCAGACGCGGCGCGTCCTCAACGAATCCGCTTCGCCTTCTTCGCCGACACCTGCCGCTCAGGGAGCAAAGGGTGGCGCGGCGCCCGGGCAGAAAACCCCTTTGGTCGATCAGCTCGCTACCGATTTGACATCCAAAGCCGAAGAGAAAAAACTCGACCCGGTCATCGGGCGTCAAATGGAAATTGAACGCGTGATCCAAATTCTGGCACGCCGCACGAAGAACAACCCGGCGTTGATCGGTGAACCCGGCGTCGGCAAGACTGCCATTGTGGAAGGTCTCGCGCAACGCATTGTGGATGGCGATGTACCCGCGCCTTTGATGAATAAACGCCTGATGCAACTCGACGTGGGTTCCTTGGTGGCTGGTACGATGTATCGCGGTCAGTTCGAGGAAAGACTCAAGCGCGT
>CAYTDB010000086.1:0-21088 GCA_964436455.1 uncultured Anaerolinea sp.
GGAAGCAGCCCAGCGCGCCGCGGAGATCATCCAGCGCTACGGCCACAACCAAATAGATACCGAGCACATCCTGCTGGCTTTGATCGAACAACCCGGCGGCGTGATTCCACAGATCCTTGAAAAACTAAGCGTCAGCCCCGAAGCGCTGACCGAACGTCTCGACGCCACCCTGCGTGCCAGCCCCAAAGCCAACATCTTTGGCGGTGGTGCGGGACAAATTTTCATCACCCCCCGTGTGAAGCGGATCATTGACCTCGCAAACGAGGAAGCCAACCGTCTCAAGGATGAATACATCTCCACTGAGCACATCTTCCTCGCCATCCTCACCGAGCGGAACACACCCGCTGCGCGCATTTTAGAGTCCGCCGGGCTGACGAGGGACCGCGTCTACTCTGCGATTCAGGATTTGCGAGGCGGGCAGCGTGTCACGGACCCCCAGGCTGAATCCCGTTATCGGACGCTCGAAAAATACTCCCGAGACTTAACCCAACTCGCCCGCGAAGGCAAGCTGGACCCGGTCATTGGGCGCGATAACGAAATCCTGCGTCTCATCCAGATCCTTTCGCGCCGCACGAAGAATAACCCTGTCCTCATCGGTGAAGCCGGTGTCGGCAAGACCGCCATCGCGGAAGGACTCGCCCAGAAGATCGCCAACAACGACGTGCCGGAGATTCTCTCAGGCAAACGGGTGGTGGCGCTTGATCTTGGCTCGATGATCGCCGGGTCCAGGTTTAGAGGCGAGTTCGAAGAAAGGCTCAAAGCCGTGATGGAGGAAGTCCAGCGCTCGCAGGGTGACATCATCCTGATGATCGACGAATTGCATACGGTCGTCGGAGCAGGAGCAGCCCAGGGGGCGATGGATGCGTCCAACATGCTCAAGCCGGCACTCGCGCGTGGCGAACTCCAATGCATCGGCGCGACCACGCTGGATGAGTTCCATAAACATATCGAAAAAGATGCCGCGCTCGAACGGCGCTTCGCTCCCATTTACGTGGAAGAGCCGAACGTTGACGACACGATCAAGATGCTGCAAGGCTTGCGTGACCGCTATGAGGCGCACCACAAAGTCCGCTATGCAGATGATGCGCTGGTCGCCGCGGCGCGCCTTGCTGACCGTTACGTTACAGATCGAAGGCTGCCTGATAAAGCCATCGACCTGATGGACGAAGCCGCCGCGAAATTGCGCGTGGCATTGTATTCCATGCCGCCCGATCTCAAGGCGATGAAAACCGAGATCGAAAAGATGCATGCCGAAGAGGAACAGGCTGGCTTGAACCGTGATTACGAACGCGCCGCGCAGAAAAAATCCGAGCGGCTGCGACTCGAAGATGAATATCACGAGAAGCGCGACAAATGGGAATCCGAACATCAGCTCGATGAAGTGGTGGATGTGGATGACATCGCTGGGGTTGTCCATCAGTGGACGGGCATTCCCGTTACACAAATGATGGAGACCGAATCAGAAAAATTATTACACATGGAAGCACGCCTGCATGAGCGTATCATCGGACAGGAGGAAGCCATCCATGCCATCTCGGATGCGATTCGCCGTTCACGCTCCGGGTTGGCTGACCCGTCACGCCCGATCGGTTCGTTCATCTTCATTGGTCCTTCCGGTGTGGGAAAGACGGAACTCGCCAAAGCCCTCGCCTGGTTCATGTTCGACGATGAGGACGCCCTCGTCCGCATCGACATGTCCGAGTATCGCGAACAACATACCGTCAGCCGTCTCTTCGGTGCGCCTCCGGGATATGTCGGCTACGAGGAAGGCGGACAGTTGACCGAGGCAGTCCGCAGGCGTCCGTATCGTGTCGTCCTATTTGATGAGATCGAAAAGGCGCATCCTGAAGTCTGGAACGCGTTATTGCAAATCCTGGACGATGGGCACATGACTGACGGTCAAGGCAACATTGTGGACTTCCGCAACACGGTTCTCATCATGACCTCGAACCTGGGCACTGAATACGTAAGAAAAGGCGGCACCCTCGGCTTTGTCCAATCAAAGGCAAGCAGCGAGGAACGCGAAGCACACGACAAGATCGAGAAGGCATTGAAGGGCGCGTTCCGCCCTGAGTTCCTGAACCGCATCGACGAGATCATCATGTTCTCGCCGCTCTCACTCGAGCAAATGGAGGAGATCGTTGTCCTTCAAATGCAGGAAGTACAGGACCGCCTGAACGAACACAACATCACGGTCGAGTTGAGCGATGCCGCGCGCAAGTGGCTGGCAAAGGAAGGCTACGACCCGGCGTTCGGTGCACGTCCATTGCGCAGGGCGATCCAGAAGAATGTGGAGAGTCCGCTTTCAGTTGAACTGCTTGGCGGCAAGTTCAAGGATGGTGCCACCGTGCAGGTGAATGTGGATGAGGAGAATAACAGGATCACCTTCAAGATGTCCGAGCCGGTGAAAAAGAAAAGCAAACAAACGGTAGATGCCTGATATCTGTAGGGGCGACTCATTGGGTCGCCCCTGCTTTTTATTTAATGACGATCTGGCTCGCCTTATCGAAAATAAAATCGATCAAATAATGATTCACTTCCTCTGCGGCATCGTGCTGCACCCAATGTGTCGCTTCAGGGAAGAGGATCAAGTTACCTTCATCCACATAATCCATGCTGGGACGCGCCATGCGGTGGCTGAGCGCGAAATCCTTCATGCCCCACATCATCAAGGTTGGAACCTGGACACGCGGTTCCTTGGGCAACTTGGGCATGCGGCAAACCGCGGCGCGATACCAGTTGATCATGGATGTCATCGCATGGGGCTGTGACCACGCCTCTTTGTATTTTTCAATATCTTCGTTGTTGAACATGTGGATCTTGCCGCTTCCACGCAAGGCACTGACCGCGCCGCGCCAGTTATCGCGTTTCATGCCCGCTTCGGGGAGCCACGGTAATTGGAAGAAGAAGACATACCATGAACGGCGAATCTGTTCAAAGTCACGCATCAGGAAACGTCGCATTACAGCAGGATGCGGAACATTCATGATGCCCAGTTTGTGCAATCGTTTGGGATATTTGATTGCCAGAGTCCACGCAACAACTGCACCCCAATCATGCCCTACCAAATTGACTTTTTCATATCCCAATGTATCGATCAAGCCTATGATGTCATCCACAAGTGTATGCACATCGTAATTCTTCGCGCCTTTGGGCTTGTCACTTAAATTATATCCGCGCTGGTCAGGGACGATGACGCGGCATCCCTCCGCCACCAATGCGGGGATCTGGTTTCTCCATCCATACCAAAATTCGGGGAATCCATGCAAAAGAATGACAGGCACGCCGCTCTGCGGTCCCGCCTGCACAACGTGTAGTTTTATTCCATTGGTTTCGATGGTGCTGTGTTCAAGTTCCATGAGATGTGTTGCCTCCAAAATCGAGGCGGGATTTTACCAGAGAAAATTAATGGAAAAAAGTTTTTAAGTGAACTGTTAATTTGATCGTATATTTCGTAGGGAAACCGCATGGAAAAAGTCGAAAAAGAACAAAAATCCGCCTTGAATGATGATCCCCACACCATGACCCTTCCACAGGGAACTTTCTGCTCCCCAAGTTTGCATGAGCCAGACTCCGCCAATGATGTAGAGTACATCCAAGCCCGTGTTGACCCATAAGAGGCGTTCCAACCAGCGGGACTCTTTCGCTTCACTCTCCGACCGTTCCGTTTCCTGGATTTTTGATTTTTTCTTCGCTGACGCCCGCGCGCCCAAGATGGCAATCCCCGCGTCAATGACGCCCCATGCAAAAAACTGAACGCCAAGTCCGCGCAGGAAGGGATTTGAAGAAAATATTATTGCTGTTGAAGCGAGCACACTCAACACTGACCATATCAACAGTCGCCGTGTAAGTTGGGAGGAAAAAGTCCAAACATTCATGTAGGATGAACCTTTGAAATACACCGCAATCAGATCAGGGATTTCCCGGTTGGATTTTTCCTTATTATTCAATATCGTCGATTTTTTCAAATATTCTTCGTCAGATTGAGGCTGGGAGCCGAGAACGTTGGTTTCATAGTCCGTCAGCAGTTGTTTGAGCATTCGCAGTGCTTCTTCTCGGCTGTTCAGCGCTTTACCATAACGTCTCAACTCGTTCATCAGGGCATAATGGATGCCGCTCCATCCTGCGCCAGCGCCGCCTGAGTGGAGACGGTCATACGCTTCACGATACAGATCAGAAAGCCTGTCGTATTCAGCCAACGATGTTATGGAGTTCGCGTTCTGTGATGAGCTCATCTGTGTGATCTTCCATTTGTTCGATGTGCTTTTGCAGCCTGACCTTGAGCCGTTTGATCTCGTCGCGCACCTGTTCACGTGTGACAGGGCGAATGTCGGCATCGAAGTGTATTTCAGGGAAGTTACGTTGAAACATGTTCTTCACCAACAGCACCTGATGAACTTTTCGCCCGCTCTCCATCACGCCCAGGTCTTTCAAGACACCTGTGTAGATCAATACATTATCTATGTACAAACCAATATAGTCACCTGGCTTCATAATAAACTCCTTGGCATCTGGGGCAGATTCTATCATAGCCGCCTGCGCCATCTTCGTCGCTAATAATTCCCACTAAAATACGCCGCGATCAGATCGGAAATATCCGCCGTGGTGTTCTGCCTTGCGACAGCAAAGAAATCATACGCCGTTGCGTGACCATGCCCGTAGCGTGAAGCATAATCCTGCAAAAAGGCATAGAACGCGTCATCGCCCATGCGGTAGTTGAGCACTTCGAGGAAGTTGGCGCCGTTGAGATATGCAGCATTGACATATGCGCGGAAACTCGCCGGCTCATACACGTTCGTATCCACATACCCCGACGGACCAAAATAATTGACGCGGAACTGCCACCACCAATCGAGCGAGTTGGGGTAACTGTTTTGGTAAAAGATGGCTTCGCTGTACACGCACATGGCTTCGTCAAGCCACGGTTCCATTGCCTGGTCGCTGCCCACCAAACCAAACCACCATTGATGCGCGATCTCATGCACACCGATGGTCACAAGATTACTGCGAGCTGAGCCGTTGTACTCGTTGTAAAACTTGGTCGCCAAAAAGATGAGACCGTCATACTCCTGCCCGTCGTTCAGGTCTGCCTGGACGATGCTAAGACTCCCATACGGATAGGGCGCAAACTTGTATGAATACAGATTGACCGCACGAAGCGCCGCGTTCAAGATCGCCAACCCTTGATCGGCATAGCCCGGATAATAGTACGCGCGGATCAACGCCCCGCCCTCGCTGGTTCCATCCACATAAAGGAATTGGTCGCTGGCAGATAGCGCAAACGTCCGCGCACCGTAGAGGCGGTAACGAGTCCATTCACCGTTCGACTCTTCAACGCCGCTGGATGCAAAAGTGATATTCCCTTCCGTGACTTTGATGTTCACATCAAAATCCGCCGCGTCATAGACAAGATGTTCGCCAAGATACGATTCGTCGTGCAGGACCCAGCCGCCGATGTATGGCACGATGAACGGATACCACTCGGTCAAATTGACCTGATCCACATCGTAACCATAGGGATGGTCCTTTACTTTGGCAGGGATGTCGATGCGGTAGCGCATTGCCAGTGTGAGACGGTCACCGGGTTGCAGGGTGTAGGGCATATACACTGTGAGACGTTGTCCACTTAGGTCGTAGGTGAGTTGGACGCCGTTCAGCAGGATATGCTCAAGAGAAAACCCGCCTCTGAGATTTGGCTCCACCGCCATGACGAGCTCGTTCAATGTTGTGCCGGTTTGATTGGTGTATGTGACAGACTCATCCACGGCGAGTTGATTGTTGTAATAGTCGAGCAGGGCATAGAGGGTGTACTGTGTGCGTGAGGTTTGCGGAGGGGATGTCGGCGGCGGGAGTGGCGTTGCTGTAAACTCAAGAGTCGGCAATGGGGTGTTGGTTGGCGGAAGCGGCGTGAAAGTTGAAACGAGAGTCGGTGCGTCGATGGGGACGTAGTTCGAGTCAGCGGGTTGGAAGGGTGTCGGGGAGGGTAAAGGATTCGGATTCGCAGTGACAAGTACCAGCGTGGGAGGAAGCGCCTGTTCGGGCGTGGATAAGTTACAAGATGTGAGAAGAAGTAGAAGTAGAAGGAAGAGGAAGGTGGGTCGAAGAGGGAGTCGCATAAGAAAAAAAACCATGTCACTCTGAGGAAGCGGTTGTTGCGACCGAAGAGTCTCTTATTCCAACGGTATAGAGACCCTTCGCTGTCGCTCAGGGTGACATGCCTTAGTATGTGTTTTTGAAATACTCCGCCATCAGATCAGAAATATCGGCGTTCGAGTTCTCGCGGAAGACGCGGAAGAAATCGGCAGTGGTGGCGCGCTTGCCGATGAACTGTGTGTAGTAATCTTTGAGGAAGGCGAAGAAAATCTCGTCGCCCACGCGCTCGCGCAACGCTTCGAGAAAACGCGCACCCGTGAGATAGGTCTTATCCCAATACGGACGCTGCCCGTTGCCTTCGTAGATTGGCGTATCCACATAGCCCGCTTGTTGAAACTCGAAGTAGCGATAGCCCCACCACCAATTGACGAGATCGGGATGCACCGTTTCATAATAGATGCGTTCGTTGTAGGTGCAGAGCGTTTCATCGAGCCACGGTTCGAGCGCCTGATCGTTGCCAACCGCGTCGAACCACCAGGCGTGCGCAGTCTCGTGCGCGGCGATGATGACGAGATAATTCTTGGGCGTGTTATCGTACAGGTTGAAATAATCGCGGCTGATGAAATAGAACGCCGAGTACTCCATGCCGTCGTTGAAATCGCCCTGTACGGCAGTCAGCGTTTTGTGACGATATGGTCCGAACTTGTCGGCATAGACCTGCATCGCTTCGACCGTCGTTTGCAGCATCGCTTCGCCCGGCGCATCGTAGAACGCAAAGTAATAACTATAGACTGTGACATCGCCAACCTGACGCTGGGCGACCTTGAACAACGTGCTGATGGACATGGCAAACGTGCGCCCCGCTTCCAACTTAAACCGACGGCTACCTTCTGTTCCCGAAGCTACTTCCGCCCCTGATGATGCGATCTCGGGCGTGGACCCATCGGTGAACGTGACCGTCACATCGAAGTCTGCCACGTCATAGACAAGGTGCTCGCCGTAGTACCACGGATTATGCAATATCCATTCGCCGTTTTCGTACGGCACCACGAACGGATACCATTCCACGAGGTTGAGTTGACGTTCGGAGTATCCATAGATCTGCGGGCGGACTTCGTTCGGGTCGCTGTACGCCTGCATCTGCGGAAGGATGAGTCCGTAGGAGATGGTGATCGTAGTCGTCCCGCCTGCGGGCAAAGGTTGGGGCAATGGGACTTCGAGCCGCTGGCTGAGGGTTGGTAATTGGTAATTGGTAATTGGTTGGTTGTCAACAGCTAGGGAGTTGAGGCTGAATCCGCCTGTCCATAAGTTCGGTTCCACTGCAAGGACAAGACTTGTCAGCGTTTCACCGGTCCAATTGGGATAGGTGATGGTCTGGTTCACCAAAGCGGACTTGTTCGAGTAGTTCAACTGTAGATCCATCACATACTGTGAACGTTCCAACGAAGGGACGGGGATCGATGTTGGCGAAGGGACTGCGGTTTCAGTAGGGATCGGCGTTTCTGAGAGAGCGATCGTTGCAACTGGGGGAATGGGAGTTTCAGTTGAAGATGGAATCGCTTCGGGAATTGGGGAGGAACAGGATGCGAGAAGAAAGAGGAAAGAAGAAAGCAGACTTGTCCTGAGCGAAGTCGAAGGGATTTGTTTTGCGGCGTGTTTGTGCATGGGTGGATTTTAACCGAAATGAGAAGGTCTCGGTTTTTAACGAGGAAGTATCCCGTGATGTTCCATAAGTCTTTTCCAAAGCTGTTTACTTATATATACCCCTATACGTAAAATGCTTGTAAACCGCGCAGACTCCCACATGTCCACAGCACGCTTTGTTAATCCGTTTTCGATGACTTGATCGCAATGTTATCTTTAATAGCTGTATGAGATATCACCGACGATGCATCTATTGGGATGTCATCAATCAACACCGCCGACACTTGATACGCCATCAATAAGCGATGACCCGTTTGAAATGCCGACCACAGCCGAAACAGTTCCTCAGTCCCCAACACTCGGGGCGTTACTTTAATCGGTTCTACCAGCTCTGCCAGATTCGAGGATGAAAACCAGTGCGGTTTAGTCGAGGGGTTGCTTGTGTGTAACGCCGACTTGATAGTTTCTCTGGTCAGAATCGGGTTCTCGTGCATTATCTGCACAGCACACCCAAACAACAGTTCGGATTCGAAATCTTTCTTTCCGTACGCCGTCAGAATATAGAAAAGGTCAAGAATCAGTGGCGCGAGCGGGGCGGCAATTGATCCGTCGGGTTGTCGATCTGGCAAGTTGCGGTTGCGAAAGTTGGGATCCACTGCGGCGTGATAAAGGAAAAGATTTAATCCGATTTCAGCATCGCCTTTCAAAAGGGCTGGAGCTAATGTGGTAACTTTACTGATACCGCTTTTATTACGGGACGCATCGGTTAATCCATTGTTCAACAAATACTTTAGCGTAGCGGTCACTGCTGCGATTGCGGTGTTGTCGCTCATTGTCTGCCCTCTACTTTGCTGAAAACTTATCCAAAAAACAAGCCACGGTAATCCTCTTAAAGAACCACTTTCCAAGTAGCGGGCTAACGATAAGCGATAGTGGGCGAGGCAGATTTAGCGGGAAAAAGCCAAAGGGCGAGCCCGCCAAAGATGCTGAATCCCTAGAAGGGCGGCGAAAGCCAGCCCTTGTTCGCCTCCACACTATGTTAGGAGCCTTGCTATTTTTATCACCTTGAACTATTACTGGGGGCGATTCGTTATTAGGTCCAATACGGTTTGCGCCAATTCATTTGGGTTTTCAGCGATTCCAGACGCACCTTTTTTAGTTGCATCGGATTTAACTTGGTCTGTCAAACCCATAGTATAGAAAATAAATGGTATGGTGGCATATTTCTTTCTAACTAGCGATAGCAAATCCCAACCTGTTTCGGCAACACCTTTGCGTCCGATATCCGAGATGATCAAATCGTATTTCATCAAGCCAAGTGCATTGAGCGCGTCAATATTCGTTGTATATGTATCACAAAAAATGCCTGCACTGGCAAATGCCCGACGCTCAAATACATTATTCAGTGGTTTATCATCTACCCACGCAATTGTGGCGCGAGGAAGTTTTCCTATCTTCTGTGTGGGTAAAGGATCGACTTGTTTCACTGGAGCAGGAGTAGATATCCCTTTCTCATCCTTTGCTTTGCGAAGCCATTCTAAAAAACCCGATGTGTCAATCGTTATAGAGCCTTTCGAGATAGTAGCATTCCCCCCTATAATCAAGATGCCGACAATGGTAAGGATTCCAAGAATAAGAGTGACAGTTGCCCAATCCATGATGTGCCTCCTGTTTTTCATGTATCAATTCAATTGAAGTATCCTTCACAAAGCCACTTTTTTCTTAGTATAGCATAAGCGCCGAACTATGTGGTTAGCTGTATATGGTCGGGTGCACTAAAAGTATGTAGATGAGTATTCAAAAGAGAGCCTCTGAGATAGGCTTGGGTTTGGAGAACAACAAAACGAACCCGGAGGCTCAAAATGGAGTGTAGCGCAAGACGGATGGAGCAGGTAGCGAAATTGTTGGCAGAGGAAATTGGAGAAAAGTTGGCAGGCAAGCAGGAGTTCGACGGAATGGAAAACATGATGAGAGAGTTGGTCAGAGAAGCAGCCAATGCAGGCCTGCGGCAGGTTCTCGAACATCAACTTCCCAAACTCGGGCTTGGCGACTGAGGTGTCACTACAAATGCCTTCTTTTGACATACGGCTCCACCAATTCATCTATCGTTCAATCCTTCGATTTTGGCAATGATTTAACCCATTCTTCTGCATCTTCGGTGGTGCGAAAAATGGGACTGATTTCATCCATCCAAAAATGAGGGTGACTTTGCCATGCTGATTTTCGGAATATTTCCAAATCCCCGTTGCTGTAATAAAGTAATGCCAACAGCGTTTTCAGATCAGTAACACCCTTTCTCTTCTCGTTTAATTCGAGAATGCATTCAAGGGTTTCTCTTCACGTATTGATGTCTAGAAACAAGCTTTCCACAGCCTGAGCAACAATTCGTTCGATGACAGGGTCAGGGTTGGGGATGGCGACATTTGGGATAGATGGCTCTTCCTCTGTTTTGCCAAACAACCTTTTGAATAATTTCATACTACCTCCTTGATTGCAAACTATCGAATACTGCAAATCACTATGGCAGCATAAATCATAACTCTGTAGAAACGCCTAATGGTGATCCGCGCGCTCCCTGATGGGAATCGTCCGAAACTCGCGTGCCATTTCGATGAAGCGTGTGACAGGTGTCAGGCAGCTATAAACTTCCTGCCCTCACACTTGCAAATTTCCTGGATAACTTCTTTCCCGCTCATTGCAGCCATCGGCACGCCAAAGCCTTTTACCCATTGACCGGTCATATAGAAATTATCAAGTCCGGGTAATGCATATTGGGGGTTCAGGGTCATTTCTCCAGCGAGATCTTTGGTCATCATGAAACCCGGTGCGGCTTTCCAGTTATTCGTATATCGAATCATCGTAAATGGCGTGGCCACATCGCTGGTTTCGATCTGTGATGAAATCCCGGGCAGCACCTGTTCCAATTGAGCGACGGTTGTATCCAGGATTGCATTTTTCTCTGCTTCGTATTCCTCGCTTTGGTAGTCAAGATGTTTCCACCGGTCAAGAGTGGTGGGGTATAAAACAGTGAGAGACGACTTTCCTCCCGGCGCCATCGTCGAATCAAAGGCGAAGTGGTGATACCATAACACCTGCCGTGGCTGTCCGGCAATTTCATACGGAACCGGGACCTGTACTTTGACCGCATGTGGTTCGGCGGACATATCCCGATTCACCCCCAGCGATACCTGGATAAATGAGGAATAAAGAGGTTTTGTGGCGAAACGTTCACGTTGAGCCGAAGTTGTGTATCTATCCTCCAGCATATCAAAAAGGGTTGTATGACCATCGGCAGCTGAAATGATGATCTCCGCCTTTTCCACCGTCCCATCATCAAACTCGATTCCTATCGCCCGCTTGTCCTTCACTATGATGCGCTCGACCTTTTTTCTGTATTCGATTTTTCCATTTAAATCAAGGAAAGTGCGCTCAATTGTTTTTGCCAGGGCTAGTGTGCTGCCTTGAGGATAACCGGTGCCGCCGATATGCCATCCAGCCAGAATGAAGAACAACGATGTACAGGCGAAATCCGGGCATTCGAAAAGATCAGTCAATGCATAGCGGATAAGAGGGTCCTTGAAACGGGCAGCATACTCACCGATATTCATAGCCCCATATTTCTTTAAAAGCGGAATTCCTCCCAGAATTCCCACACCTTTGGCAATCAGCAGGAAGGGATTCATGCCGGTAGTCTTTATAAACCAGGCGTATCTTTTTATGGCTGTACAGAGGGCTTTGATCTCTTTCTCGTCGGAGGGGGATAGGGAGAGCAGTTCCTTTTCCAACCTGTCTGCATCAGTATACAGATTCAATCTCCGCCCGGACTGATCCCGGAAGGTGTGAAATACATCATGCCGAATCATTTTCATGTTGGGCAAGACGCCAAGTTCTTTCCACAGGCTGTAAAACGTATGCGTGTTAAAAGCCCCCGTGAGCTTGATGTAGTGCATGCAGCCTTCAAAGGTGAATCCTTTGCGCTTCCAAGCCGTGCACATACCACCAGGCAGGTAGTGCATTTCATAGATGGTCGCCTCATAACCGTTTTTACGTGCATAAATCCCTGCGGACATTCCCGCAATCCCTGCTCCGATGATGATGATTTTTTTCATGTCTTTTTCACGTGTGTAAACTCTCAGCCGGGCTCCATTGATATCCTTGATCGGTGGGCCAACCAGGTGTCAGTTATTATTTTATCGCCAAAAGGACGACGGGTGGCACCACCGAGTCTTATTGTATGCAAATTCAATTTTGTTTTAGCATGTCTTCTTTCTTATGATGATCCACCCGCTCCCTGATGGGAATCGCCCGAAACTCAAGCGCCATCTCAATGAAACGCGTGGCGGTGGCCTCGAATATCAACTTGCCAAACTCAGGCGTGGCGACTGAAGCATCACCGCAGATACCTTCTTTTGACATACGGCTCCACCAGTCCATCCATGAGTATGCGGTCGGTTCGGGCTGGTCCCAGTTGAAGTATTTCAGCTTGAGTTGACCGATGTCCCGTTTGGCTTTGTCCATTTGCACGAGTCTGGCACTACCCTAATTTTTCTGTTTGCTATAATCAGAGTGAATTCAATCAAATGACCAATGGCCATTTGTAAGAGGTGAGTATGAGCAAAAGAAAACCTTCCCGTTCCGAGGAAACAAAAACCGTTTCAGATGTTGATGCTGTAATGCTCCGTCTGGAGAAGTTCCACGTTATTCAAAATCCCAGAGTCAGAACGTTTTTTGGCTATTTACCTCTTTTGCTTGTCCTGTTGATAGTGGTTGACTGGTTGATCGGTACCGGAAATTTCTCACGGGATACGTTTCGTATGACAGGCGTATTAACGGTTGCCATCATTCTCACAGGAATTCAGGTTTTGTTCGAGCGATTTCCCAGGGCTCTCGAATCCATCTGGCGACGAGGCGTGATCGATTCGTCTTCCGAACAAGGAAGCAACAAATCGTTTTTAACGTATATCGATCAAGTTGAAGCGTCATTGAACGCAAAATATGAATGGCTGGTTGCTTTGGTTTGTTCTGCTGGGGCTTTATTGGCCACCTACCCGTTTCGATATTATGTGCAGGTAAATCGTTTCCCGTTTGATTTCCGGGGCATGCTTGGTTACTATTTTGGGTTTCAAGCCGCCGTGGTCGCTCCTATTCTAGGGGTCATCGTTGGTGTTCTCGTCTGGCGGGTGGGAGTCATTGCATACTTTATTGGAAGGATCGGGGAAATATTTCCCCTCAAGATACAGGTCAACCATCAGGATCAATGCGGGGGTCTTAAACCCATCGGTGATCTGGCTTTTTACATTGCCATTATCATTCTGATCCCTTCGATGTTTCTATCTGTTTGGGGTTTTATCACGACCATTTTTGATAACCCATCCCTGCAGTTGTATATCACACTCTGGGGCAGTTTGTTTCGCCAAATGCTTGTTCTCCTCAGCCTGTTTTCAATCCTTGCCTTTATTCAACCATTATATAAAATCCATGTTCACATGGAGACAAACGCCCATCTGATAAAAAAAGAACTTGATAACTTAAGTCGAAGGATCGAAACTCTATCATATGAACTACGTTCACAAGCGGATACACTCACCCCGGAACTAGGAGAAGAAAAACTTCGCGCAATTGAGTTCATGAAAAAGGTATACGAGGAAAATAAAAATATCCCCACGTGGCCCTTTAACTGGAAGACCATTACACAATTTGCCGGTGCTCAAGTAGTGCCTTTGTTGAGCCTGATTGGAACGAGTGGTCCGTTAGTTGAAATTATTAAAGGGCTGTTCTCTCTAACGCAATAGTTTTTTATTGCCAATAGGCGTAATGTAATAGATTGGCTCAGTGATAATCCACCCATCTCCCTGATGGGAATCGTCCGAAGCTCGCGCGCCATTTCAATGAAGCGCGTAACGGTGGTTTCGAACATCAGGTTGCCGAATTCAGGCGTGGCAATAAAAACGTCATTCTCCCGAAGGACACGCACAGCAGGTACGGTATCGGGATGATGACATGGTTTTTGAGATGGGTTTTAATCCTTGTTCTTCGGCATCTTTTTGAGCAACCCTGGAGGACTGTGGCCTTCCTTCTCGCTCCCGATCAAGCCCAAATCTTTCCAGATCAGCCCCCAGCCATTTCCATCCGCCCGACTGGTTAACAAGTCATCAAGAGTGGAAGTTACGCCTTCCAATTGACTGGTCTTGATTGCAAGCATGATCGCGCCGATGCTGTACCCATCACAAAAATATTCCATTACCATTTCTTGAGACACGCCAAACCGCTCAGCGATCTTTGGTGCCAGTGGATGAGATTTCTTCTGTTTGCCATCTGCACAAAAAGCGCTGTTCTCTTTGAAGCCTTCGGCTTTATCTTCATCATCGTTATTATTCTTAGCATTATCGTTCTCATTGCCCGTCTGTTTGACAGATTCAGCAATCCACGCGCCACCCTGCCCCGCGGTCGCTTTGATCAATACCGAAGCCCCGACCTTAATCGTGCTTACATCCATGCCAGCAGGAATGGTGATAACGTATGTCTCACCTTTGTTCGATGCAACCGTCAGAGTCCCGCCATCCACAGCAGTGACTTCGCCTTTGATGTTGATCTTATTCTTTTGGGCAGACACTGGTCCAACAACTGACAAGGCAATCAGCAGTACCAATGTCATTGCAACAAGTGTTTTCTTCATTGGATGTCTCCTTCTCCATTTACCGTGCTCAACCTGTCAATCCAACAAGCTGCCAGATCTCCTCCCACGTAAAACCATCTGCCAGCATTCTCAGCATTTCATCAGCGGATGTATCTGTCTGTGCTTCGGTTTCCAACGCAACCAAAATATCCTCAAATTCCGCGCCGTTACAGAACCAGGTCATGACCTGTTCATAACTGGTGGACTCATAATCCTCCGCAATGGATTTTCCTATCGGACCGATCTCACCGCCCACACAGTTCGGTTCAGTTGTCTCGACCTGGGCTGTTGGCTCCTCCACTGACATATTCCCAGCCTGAACTTCAGTGGGTATGGCTACTATTTGAGTTGGTGTACTTGATCCTTCAGGCGCAACTGCAGGGCTTGGTTGGACACCACACGCGGTTGTCAATGTCAGGGTGATTAGAGCTGCAGTGAACTGGCGTATTGTCATGTTTTTAGACTCGTACTTTCAATTAGAAAAGGCACTTTCTATTAAATTTGACGAACACGACATGGTTTTGTTACAACATGAAGTGTGTGACCGTTGCCTCGAACATCAACTTGCCCGATTCAGGCATGGCGACTCGAAGCGTTACCACATTTAAATTGGTCATTTTTTACACCTCAAACTGTCACTTTTTTGTGCCTCCCACTGCCGGGTGAACAACATATACTTTTGCATCATAACGTTTCCAAAGCAATGATTTTGTTACATGTGATGAACTGAGGTTGTATGAACTTTTTCACCGCTCTACTGCTAATTTTTGGCATTACTTTGGCAGGTATATGGGGAACGGGGGCACTTGTCAAATACGGCATCAATCAATATTACGACAGGCAATCTGAATTGAATCAAAAGAAAATGTATACATGCTTGAATTGTAAGAGGGAGGATGCCTACGAAAAAGTAAACGAGGACAAACACGAGCATATCGAAACCAGGAAGGACCATCACTCAAAACCAGGAAGTCCCGATTCTTCTTCTGACTCAATTGGAAAAACCTATAAAATCATCCGCTACGATACAACTTATGAATGCGTGTATTGTGGGCACACAAAAGTTGACTACAGGGAATATCAACAGAGGCTGTAAGTGTCTGAAATTCATGCTTTATTTCCATGAAGCGCGTGGCTGTGGCCTCGAACATCAACTTCCCAAACCCGGGCGTGATAATCATCAATGCACAATAGCATTACCAATAGCTTCCCGTGATATTCTCACGGGAAGCTATTTTCATTTAGGATGATTACCCTTCGATCGACTTCCTCAAGGACTGGTGTGTCGTCTCCAGTTTGGTCATCGTTTGTTTCTTCATCCTATCTTCCCTCCCGGGCATGTTGGGCATACCGGGGGGGTAAGTACCGCATCCAGCGCATATTGTGTTGGCTGGCTTTTTTCAGCTTTCAGTTGTGATTGTGTCCCTTTGTACTGCCCGCAAGGGCAGGTCTGCTCGCTCGTAATTCACGACAATGACGCCATTCGGGGTGACTTTGCTTTCCGTCACCTTAAACGCCGCTGGGATCGTGCCATCGGCAAACAACCGCTTTCCAACGCCCAAAGTTATTGGATAGATCATCAGCCAGAACGCATCGACCAAATCATGCTTGATAAGTGTCTGAACGAGGTCGCCACTTCCCCAAACGTTCAAATCCGGACCTTGTTGTTGCTTGATCCTGGCGACTTTTTCTGCAATATCTCCGTTTAAAAAAACGGATGGCTGCCATTCGCTTGATGTCATGGTATTCGATGCAACGTACTTGGTCGCCGTGTTCACGCCTGGCCACATGTCCGCATGTTGCGGCCAGTACGGTGCCCAAATTTCGAAGGTTTTGCGTCCTAATAACAGGTCGAATGGCATGTTCATCTGCTTTCTCAGGGCTGTTCCAAGTATCGCATCAGAATAGGACGATATCCACCCGCCATACGCGAAGCCGTTGCTGGTATCTTCGTCTGGTCCGCCTGGGGCTTGTATGACGCCATCAAGGGAAATATGTTCAAGCACAAAAATTTTTCTCATCACTGAGTTTCTCCAAATAACTGCTGCTGTTCAGAATACGAGCCATTATATAACGACTGAACATTTACATATGATGATCCACCCGCTCCCTGATGGGAATGGTCCGAAACTCGCGTGTCATGTCAATGAAGCGCGTGACCGTGGTCTCGAACATCAACTTCCCAAACTCAGGCGTGGCTGCTGAGGCGTCACCGCAAATCCCTTCCTTTGACATGCGGCTCCACCAATCCATCCATGAGTATGCGGTCGGTTCGGGGTGGTCCCAGTTGAAATATTTCAGCTTGGGTTGACCGATGTCACGTTTGGCTTTGTCCATTTGCACGAGTTCGGGGAAGGCATGCAGCATCATAGCGGTCTCGAATTCACCAGCATGACTCACACTTCCATATCCGCCTTTGCGGTTGGCGTTCATTTCCTCCGCTACCAGAACAGGACTGATCGCGGCGTTGATGGTCGTGCTGGCGCAGATCATGCCTGTTTCCAACACAACTTTCCGCGCCGCGAGATCGCAGATCGAATGGTTTGATCCATGCCCGTTGACGATGAAGATGTGGGTGAATCCGTGACGGGCGACCGAGATCGCCACCTGTGAAACATAAGCGAGACAAACTTCCATGTCCACGGAAAGCGTGCCGGGGAAGTCCATGTGGTGAGTGTCCAAGCCTACGGGGATCGTGGGTGTGACGAGAATGTCACCGTCCGCGCGTCGTCCGCACTCCCAGAGCACAGACTCGAGAATGTCATTGTCCGTGGACAGCGGCAGGTGCGGTCCGTGATCCTCCACTGTCCCAAACGGGATGCAGACCACAGGTTGCGGGTCTCGAGCAATCACTTCTTTGATTTCGATCCAGGTGAATCTATCGTAACGCCATTGGGATTCGGTTGTCATGGTTGCCTCCGGGATGATATGGTATGAAATTATGGTAGGTGCAAACTGTCAACACGGATGGACGATCTCATAGTGATCAAATGCTCGCACGCATATGGATAACTTCGAACATCTTTCCCGCAATGTCTCCAGTAGTATGATTGAATTCCTGAAACCCTGTCCGCGTGTATGTCTTAATCGCGCGCTGATTGAACTTTGCCACTCCCAGGCGCACATATTCTCCGCGATAATGACAATTTTTTACAGCAAATTCAACACATGCCGTTACGAAGTCGGTCCCAAGCCCTTTGCCGACCAGGTCAGGTCTTAGCCCAAAGCCTATCCACAACTCTCTTTGATTGATCAATGTCTCATCCCCAAAATTAAGATAGTCGGTATATTGTCCCTGCTCGTCAAAGAATTCGATTGAGAGTTCACCGACCAATTCCCCATCCTGGTTTAGGACCGCGAAGATCCCATTGCCCCAGCCGTCTTCATCGAGCATGTGATCGGCTTCGTTTGAGTAATCATAGATAGAATACTCGTTCTCATACTTCCATGTATTTACGATCGAGGAAGCAAACTCGCGGCTCATTGGAACAAAGGTGTAGTTCATAAAGTTGTTTTCACCATAATGGGGAAATCTCTTTGAACGGGCTATTCTCTCCGCAACTTCTTCCACCCAAATGCGAACATGAAGAACACCGTTGTGGTCAGCACGATTGCTGCACCGGATGCGATGCTCAAATAAAACGACAGATATAAGCCAATCACACCCGAAAGCGACGCGAAGACCGCCGCAAGGAGCATCATCGTGGAGAGACGATGTGTGAGCAGGTACGCGGTTGCCGCTGGGGTGACCAGCATGGCGACCATCAATGCCACACCGACCGTTTGAAGTGAGACTGCGACAGTCACGGCGATGAGGGTTAGTAAGAGATTGTTGAGCATGCCAACGGGAAGTCGCAGTGTGGCGGCAAGGACGGGGTCAAAGGACAGGGTCATGAATTCTTTGTAGAACGCGAAAACCGTCAGGAGGACAAGCCCGCCGAAGATGACGATCAGCCAAAGGCTGTGGGGTGAAACACTGAGCACATCCCCGAAGAGGAAGTGGCTCAAATCCACGGCGTAGCTTTTGACGGTGGAGATCAATGCAATGCCAAGAGCGAACATCCCTGCGAAGATAACGCCAATAGATGTGTCTTCCTTGATCTCGGCATTTTTGCTGATCGCTCCGATTCCGAGCGCGGCAAGGATGGCTGTCCCCAATGCCCACCAGAACAACACATCTCTCGCTCCGCCGCTGATGAGATATCCCAGTGCGATGCCAGGCAGAATGGTATGCGCAAGCGCGTCGCCAAAGAAAGCCATGCCGCGCAGGACTACATACGTGCCAACCACTGCACAAACGGTACCCACTAGAACAGCCGCAATCATTCCGCGCTGCATGAATTCGTAGGAGAGAGGAGAAAGAAGAAAATCAGTCATGGCTTTCATCACAGCAATCATCCACAGTTACAATGTTTCCGTCATCGGTGGAGCGTAATCGTCCGCCATAGGCTCTTAGGAGGTTTTCGGTTTGCATCACGATTTTGGGTTCTCCAAACGCAACGATGCGATGATTGAGCAGCATGATACGATCGAAATGGGACGCAGCCTGGTCAAGATCATGCGTAGCAACCATGACAGTCACTCTTTCTTGTTTGAGTCGATCCATTAATTCCAGAATGCCTTCCTGCGAAGGTGTATCGAGTCCTGTCAGCGGCTCGTCCATCAGCATCAGTTCAGCCTCTTGTGCTAATGCACGCGCAATGAACATGCGTTGCTGCTGTCCGCCCGAGAGTTGGCCGATCTGACGCGTGGACAAATTGGCAAGGTCCACCGTTTCGAGTGCGTGGTGGACGTGTTCCCAGTCCCTTTTGTGGGGGAAGTTGAGTGGTCCGAGTTTTGCCGAACGTCCCATCATCACTACATCAGCAACGGTGACAGGGAAATTCCAGTCCACTTGGGAACGCTGCGGGATATAACCGATGCACACATGCCCGAGCGGGCGTGAGCCGAAGATCTCCACTTCGCCTGAGGTGGGCGATAACACGCCAGCCACAACCTTAAGCAGGGTGCTTTTGCCTGCGCCGTTCGGTCCGACAATGGCAACGCGTTCGGCTTCATGCAAATGAAAGGTGGCGTTTTCAAGCGCCACACGTCCGTTGTAACGGACTGTGATGTGTGATACATCTAGGATGGGTTGATCGGATTTGTGGTGGGTGTGCGGGTACATATACTTTTCCTGTCATTGCGAGCTTCGGGAATCAATCTCCTATGCAGTAGTGGAGATTGATTCGTCGGCTACCGTCTCCTCATACTGACATAGCTGGTTATTTCAACGCCTCAATGATCTGCGTTACATTGTATTTCATCATATCAATATATGTTCCGGCAGGTGGACCGTCGGTCAATGATCCCAGGTGCAGATCCGTGACGACTCTTACCCCGGTTTCATCGGCGATCTGTTTTGCCAGTGATTCATTTTCCGTCGCATCCAATAAAATGGCGGGTGCACCCGTTGATTTGATCTGATCGATCAAGCCTGCTATCTGCCCGGCAGAAGGCGAAGCAATGGAACTAAAACTTTCGAGCACAGTACCTGCAATTGTAAAACCGTATCGTTCAGCGAAATATCCGAATGCATCATGATTAGTAACAAGCAGGCGCTTCTCTGGCGGGATCTGTGAGACTTGTTCAACGATCCATGAATCCAGATTCTTCAACTCGGCGATATACGCATCCGCATTGGATTGATAGGTTGCCGCGCCTTCCGGGTCGTAATGTGTCAGTCCTTTGCGTATGTTTTCAACGTAGATGATGACGCTATTTGGATCGAGCCACATATGTGGATCAACGCCATGCTCACTCCCCGTGTCTGTTCTTGGACTTATGCCTGCCGATGCCTCAACGACATTTTTCTCCCCCCCGGCATTTTCTAATAACGTCTCAAGGAAGTGTTCATACCCCGCGCCATTGATGATGAGCAGTTTGCTGTCTGCGATTTTCGCAGTATCCTGAGGAGTCGGCTGATAGGAATGCGGGTCTGCGCCGATAGGCAAAAGCGACTCAACCGTTACGCGATCACCGGCAATGTGACGCGTGATGTCCGCGAGAAAGGTGGTGGAGGTTAATATCGCTGAATCAGCCTCGGGTGAGTCTGAAGCGGGTTTACATCCAGCAATGGCAAGTGCGATGAGAGTCAAAAAAATGATCGAGCGGTACACGTTTGGTTGCTCCTGAAATTTATTGACAGGACTCACACAGCCCGAACAATTGCAGCCAGTGTTCGTGGATCTGGTAGCCGGTCTTTTTTGAAATGGATTGGATGAGTGCGCTGAGATCGTCGCCTTCGAAGAATGTGACCTTGCCGCAATTCTGACAAAGCAGGAGGTGCTGGTGCCCGTGACAAGCCGAGATGAACGCCTGGCATCCCTGCGGTTGGTGAACACGTTGGATGAGATGAAGCTCCTCGAGTTTTTCGAGTGTGCGATAAACAGAAACCAACCCAAGCGCAGGATACTTTTTGCGTGCCACATCAAAGACTTCAACAGGGGAGAGGGCGCGCGTGGAGGCTTGGATGGTTTCGATCACGGCACGGCGCGCTTCGGTGAGGCGGTATCCATTCTCTTGAAGTTGGGTAAGCCAGTCAGTTGCAGTCATGGAATCTATTTTTGAAATTGAAAATCATTTTCAATAAGTATACGAAAGAAAAAGCAGGGCGTCAAGACCAGTGCCCAGACC
>CAYTDB010000087.1:0-20973 GCA_964436455.1 uncultured Anaerolinea sp.
CCTTTGCCGCCGATGATGGTGGTGTTCTCTTTGTCGGAGACAACCTTCTCGGCTTTACCGAGGTCTTGCAGGGTGGCGGTTTCGAGCTTGCGGCCAACTTCTTCAGCGATCACGGTACCGCCGGTGAGACGGGCAATATCCTCGAGCATGGCCTTGCGGCGGTCACCAAAGCCGGGGGCTTTGACGGCCAGAACGTTCAACATGCCGCGCAGTTTGTTGAGCACAAGTGTCGCGAGGGCTTCACCGTCAATGTCTTCGGCGATGATAACGAGTTCGCGCTTGCCGATCTGCACGAGTTTCTCGAGCAGGGGAACGATATCCTGTGCAGCGGAGATCTTCTTCTCGTGGATCAGGATGTATGGTTCATTGATCACCGCTTCCATCTTATCGGTGCTGGTGATGAAGTAGGGGGAGAGATAACCGCGGTCGAACTGCATACCTTCGACATATTCGGTTTCGAACTGCATGGACTTGGACTCTTCAACAGTAATAACACCGTCCTTGCCGACCTTGTCCATCACTTCGGCGATCAATCCACCGATCTCTTCATCCGCGGCGGAGTTGGTTGCTACATTGCCGATATCTTCCTTGGTGTCGATCTTGACCGACATTTTGCGGAGTTCTTCCACGACCGATTCGGTCGCAAGAGAAATGCCGTGCTTGAGAAGCATCGGGTTATAGCCAGCCTCAAGAGCCTTGAGACCTTCGTTCACAATGGCGTGCGCCAAAACGGTGGATGTGGTCGTGCCGTCACCGGCGATGTCATTGGTTTTCTGGGCAGCTTCCTTGAGGAGCTGGGCGCCCATGTTCTCAAACGGATCTTCGAGTTCAATTTCCTTCGCGACGGAAACGCCGTCGTGTGTAATGGTGGGGGAACCGAACTTGCGGTCCACTGCCACGTTGCGGCCCTTGGGGCCAAGGGTTGCGCTCACCGCTTCAGCGACGATATTCATACCGAGCTTAAGTTTGCGGCGGGCGTCTTCTGAAAAGACGAGTTGTTTAGCAGCCATTGTTCATTACCTCCAGAATTAGCCTTCAATTACAGCCAGAATGTCGCTTTCGCGCATGATGAGCAGTTTCTTGCCATCGATTTTCACTTCGGTGCCGGAATACTTCGCGAACAGCACCTTGTCACCAACGTTCACATCCATGGGGATGCGCTTGCCGTCTTCATCACGGTCACCGGGGCCAGCCGCCAGGATCTTGCCTTCCTGCGGTTTTTCCTTTGCAGTCTCGGGGAGATAAATGCCGCTGGCAGTCTTCTCATCCTGCTCGATCGGTTCCACGATCACGCGGCCGCCAAGGGGTTTAAGTTTCAACTTACTTGCCATCTTTCTGCCTCCTGATAGGATTTGATTTTTTGCAAATTTTGCATAATCACGAAATTAGCACTCGTAAGCCTAGAGTGCTAACTCCAATCTTACCTATTTCAAAGGGGCAAGTCAAGAGGGATATAAAAACTCTTACACTTCTCTGACATGGGTCTACGGGCCCGGCGTCGCGGTCATCTCCCCCATCACATCACCCGCCTCACCCGGGACCGAGGAGGCTGGCACGCCATCACCAGCCAGAGAATTACAGATAAATTCACCATCATCAACGATACTCAGAATGGTCTGATAACCATCTGCATAAGCTTCGGGGTTGGCGGTGAGTTCATTCCTCACATCCCCAAAAACCCGCATCGCCTCCCCGCACTGATTGTCACGTGGACGACTCAATGCTGCCAATACCGAGCCATAAGTGTAGTAATAAACGATTGTGTTCGGGGAAATATCAAGCCCGCTAATTTCTTGGGCGGCATATTCTGGTCCAAGGTCAGGGTTGCATGCTTCGAGTCCCCTTCCCCGGCAGGAATCATCTCCGGAACATCCATAGGTTGCGCATTTCAAGGAAAAGATAGAACCCTCATAATTCCTCGAGCGGAAAAACACCACTCCCAACTGACCGTAGATATCCGGGTTGGTGGGATCAAACTCCAAAGCCGCCTGCACGTTAAGCGCCGCGGCAAAGAACTCGCCCAATTGGGAATATGTACGCGCAATGGACAGGTACGGTGTGGGATCTTTCACCTCAATCTGCTCATTGATTCGAACCGCTTTTTCGAAATACTCGAGCGATCGTTCATACACTGGTCTCGCCGCGTCTTCATTGGGGATTTCAAACGCGAGACGGCGATAGTTTGCCCCCGCGCGCAGATAAAGGAATGTGAAGTTCGGTTCCAGGGCAATCGCCTTGTCATATTCAGTGATTGCCAGGTTATATTGACCCAGAGTCTCAAGCAGGTAGGCATTAACGCGATGGACATCCATGATCTGGTCAGCATCTGGACGCTGCAACGCCAGGTTGATATATTGTTCCGCCTGGCTCCATTTCTGTTGATCCAATAAAACTTCTGCATAAAAAGCCAGGGCGAGCGTGTTTGTATTATCCAACTGCTGGGCACGGACCGCTTCCTGCTCGGCTTCCACCAGGAATTTTTGCACCTGCTCCAGATCGTCACTGTAAATGGATGAGTCAGCATTCCAATCGAGCGTGAAGGCCAGGATGGCATGCGCCGTGCTGTCATCTGGCGCAAGTTCCACTGCCCTACGCGCAGATTCGAGCGCTTCGAGTAAGCGAGTCTTTTTCTGCGGGTTGGTGATCAGAAACGCAGACGAATAAGTTTGTATGCGCGCCAGCTTTGCCCAGATGGCAGCATCGTTTGGGCCCACACGCAAAGCCTCCTTGTACGCGAGAATCGCTTCATCAAGGTTTCCGGCAGTGAAATTGGCGTTTCCCTCCAGGGCGAAGGAATCCGCCGAACGTGTGGGAGTCGGGGAAGGCAGGAACAGCGGCTGGATCTCACCCCTGTTCATCTGCTGCAACATCCAAATGAAAACAAGGATCAGGATCACCCACAGAAACATGCGGTAGATGTTCGATTGTGGTTTGCGATTAAAAAGCGGGCGTCGAGGATAAACGTTCACAGGTTCTACCCGGAAAGATTTTCGGAACAAATGCTGTAGATCTCATCTGCCTTGGCAAGTGCGAGATCATTCGCAGGAAGACGCGACTGAAGCATTTGTGCAATTGGCAATGCTTCGCCGCATTGATTCATGCGCGCCAATGCCAATCCATACGTGTAATAATACTCCGCCACGAATACATCATCAACGAGCGGAATACCGGTGATCTCCACGCCGTCCTCGGTCAAACCGCCGTAAATTGTGTACCCCAATTGTTGAACAGACTCGGGCCACTTAAAATTGAGATAATACAGAACACCAAGGTTGCCGCGTAGACTGGCGCTGTCGGGTCTGTCGGTTACAGAAGCCTCTGCATATTGCAGAGCTTTGGCGTATTCACCAATGGTAGCGTAAGTGCGTGAAATGTACAGATCAGGCAGCGGATCGGCAGGGTTCAGGGAGTTGGCAAATGTGAACGCTTTCACCGCCTCATCGTACGCTTCCACCTGCCGATAATTGACTCCCAAGCCGATATACAACGCGGGGATGTTGGGGTTGATCCCGACTGCCGCCTGGTATTCAGCAATGGCTTCCTCATAGTTCGTGGTCGCTTCAAGGAGCAATGCCCGTGCGCGGTGTGTCTCCACAATATTCGGGTCAAGCGCCAGAGCCACTTTTGACTCATCGATGGCTTTTACCACCCCATCAAAACCGGAACTGATCAATATCTCCACATAATAGGAATGCAGCAACGCGTTGTTCGGGTCAAGTGCGAGCGCAGTTTCAATCTCAGCCATCGCCTCCCCATTCCTGCCATCCTGAAAATCCAATGCCCATGCAAGCACACCGTGTGCCAATGCATTATTGGGACTCAATAACAAGGCATTCTTTGCATTTTTTTCGGCATCTTCATACCGGCCTGCAAACACCTGTATGCGTGCAAGCGCAATGTACAACGAAGGATTCTGTGGGGCGGCACTGATCGCGGATTGATACGCGTCGATGGCAGGAAGCAGTTTACCTTCATTGTATAGTGTCTCCGCCTCCGTCACAAAAGATTCAGGCGACCTTGTTGGCGTGGGTGTAGGCTCGAACGGGTTCGGTTGTGTGGGCAGATACACCTGGTTAAAATAATAGCCAAAGAGCACCACCAGCACCAAAACCGCCCAGGCAAAATAATTAGGGCGTCTTTTCCGGCGGTTCATGCTCCATTTACTGCTTTTCGGTAGGTACATAGGATTCATATTACCATTTGCCCGTATACCCTGCAAGCCGGTTCTTATGATGCTCTTATCTATGCTAAAATCCAACCATGCAATTCGAGGTTTTTACACTCCTGCCAGAAGTATTTCCTCCCTACCTTGAATCGAGCATCCTCAAGCGCGCTGCCCAGCGGGGATTAATCAGAGTAAACGTCCATAACATCCGCGAATACACCCACGACAAACATCACGTCACCGACGACACCCCCTACGGAGGCGGAGGCGGCATGGTGATGAAACCCGAGCCAATCTTTGAAGCAGTCGAAACCGTATTAGGACTGGCTGCGCCTCTTCCCCCGCTCCAACCTGCTGCAAGTATCCCGATCGTTCTCCTCACCCCACAGGGACGCGTCTTCAACCAACGGATTGCCAAAGAATTATCCGGTCACGAACGAATTGTCTTACTCTGCGGACGGTACGAGGGCGTGGATGAACGCGTGCGCGAACATCTTGTCACCGATGAAATCTCCATTGGCGATTACGTGCTCACCGGCGGCGAACTTCCTGCCATGCTGATCATCGACGCGGTCTCGCGCCTCCTCGGCGGCGTGCTCGGTGATCCCACTGGTGCAGAAGATGACTCGCACGCAATGGGCTTGTTGGAATACCCGCATTACACAAAGCCGGCAGAGTTCCGCGACTGGAAAGTGCCTGAAATCCTCCTTTCTGGAGACCATGCAAAAATAGAAAAGTGGCGTAGAGAACAGGCACTGGCACGCACCTATTACAAACGACCCGACATGCTTGAAAAGGCAGAGTTAAGTGAAAAGGATCTGAAATTCGTTGAAGGTCTAAAGTCAACAGTCAAAGACTCTGACGTTTGACTTTAGACCTTCAACATTGAACCCATTGGAGGCAACATGAAATTCAGTTACGGCAAGACCTTCCTGTTAGGCTTCGGTTTTTTGGGGATGAGCATCATCTGGCCAATATTCAATCAATATATTCCCATTTTTTTGCAGGCTGGCAATCCCGAATTTGAACGACAGTTGCTTGCACAGGGACGTGAGATTCCCAATATCGCAGGCTTTGCCCTGGCTCCCAGTCTGGCATTGTTCATCATGACTTGGGATAACATCCTGAATATGTTCATAGCTCCATGGATAGGCGCTAAAAGCGATCAAACATGGAATCGTTTTGGCAGGCGCAAACCCTACATTTTACTGGGCGCTCCCATCGCGCTCCTGGCTTTTGTTTTTGTACCGGTTGCTCAATCCGCACTGGCAATTGCCGCATACATTTTCATTACAAACCTGGGCATGGCACTTTTTCGCTCACCTGTCATTGCCTGGCTGGGCGATTTTTTTGACGCCGATGACCGAAGCAAAGCCAATGGCGTCATCAACCTGATGGGTGGGCTCGGCGCTTTACTGGCATATTTCGGAGGCGGAATACTTTTCAACCAATTTGGACGCAGTGCCCCATTCATCGCCGGATCGGTTGTCACAGCAGTTGCTCTGCTCATCATTTTTGTTTTTGTAAAGGAATCCCCATCGAATACACCTGTGGAGAAGAATCAAAACGGTAATATTTTGAGTAATGTAAAGTTGATTTTTTCCAATCCAGATAAAAGTGCTTTGTATGTGTTGTTAAGCATTTTGTTCTGGTTCATGGGATATAGTGCTTACGATGCCGGGCTTTCCTCATTTGCAGTCTTTACCTTGGGAATCAAGGCAGGAACCGCATCCATCTATGCTGGAACAATGACGATCTTCTTTTTGCTTTTTGCCGTACCTGCGGGGTTTATCGGCACGCGCTGGGGACGCGAGAGAACGATCCGTACCGGTTTAATCGGGCTTGTAGTCGTCAGTCTGCTCGGTTTTTTCTTCATCCATGGATCAGTCACATTTATTATCACTTTGCTCTTTGCTGGCGCATTCTGGGCAATGATCAATGTGAACAGCCTGCCACTCGTCTTCGATCACGGTGATGAAAAGCAGGTCGGCGCATATACCGGTCTCTACTATTTCTCATCACAACTTGCCTCGGTCCTTGGACCCACCTTGTTGGGAATTGTGGTTGATACCTTGGGAGATCAGTATCGTTGGTTATGGATATTTGCAACGGTTTTCATGGCAGCTGCCCTGGGAACTATGCTCCGTGTCAAACAAAGCAAAACGCAGGCAGTCTAAACAGGAGACAGATTGCGTATTAAGTCTATCTTCCTTCTGGCGATTGTGTTTCTTGGCATCACTGCCTGCTCCCAATCGCCAGATTGTTTTCAGGAGGATGTGTTTTGCGCGGGACTGGTCACAGATACGCGCGGACTCGATGACCTCGGCATGAATCAGAGCACATGGGCAGGACTGGAACAGTCACATTCTGATGGCGTGATCGACCACGTTGCCAATATCGGATCGGTTAATGCCAAAGATTACGAAAAGAACATCGCCTACTTTGTGAATTCCGGCTATGACGTGATCGTCACATCAGGGGGGGGTCTGCGCGATGCAACGCTTCATAGTGCGGACCTGTATCCTGACTCTATTTTCATCGGCATGAACCAGCCCGACGACGAGTCCAGATCGAACTTCATTCCAGTCATATTCCCCGAAGACCAAATGGGATTCCTGGCCGGGGCATTGGCTGTGCAACTAACAAGATTGAATGCGGTTGGCGCGGTATGCGAAACTTCAGGCATCCCTTCGATGTGGCGGTATTGCGAGGGATTCCGTGCTGGGGCAAAACACATGGATGATTCGGTAAAAGTCCTTATTGCCTACAGGGCTGATGGAAGCAGCAGCAAGTTATTCGTCGACGATGAATGGGGCAATGAAACCGCGGGAAAACTCCTTGAAAGCAACGTGGATATCATCTTCGCAGCAGGTGGCGAGACGGCTGTTGGAGCTTTATGCGCGGCAGGCGAGGCAAGGATTAAATCCATTGGAGCGGAGAGGGATCAGGCAGCGGCATTGGGAAGCGAAGGTTCGGGTGTGGTGACCTCTGTTCTGGGGCGCATCAGATTCACGGTCCAGGAACTGATGCGGAGTTTGAGGGATGGGAATTTGCCAGACGAGGTGGTGGGTCCGATTGGGTATATCCCATTTGACGGGTCTGTCTCAAAGGAGATCTCACAGGAAATGGAAAATATTCTAATGGGGCTGGAAAATGGGGAGATCAAAACGTACGTTCCGGCTGAAAAGCCCTAAAGAAGTGCCGTTAAAATGACAGAACTTGCATAATAAATCCTTACGCTTTATACTTGCCATTGTTAGGTATTGCACAAACGCAAACCTGAAAATCAAACGAAAAAATAGGAGAAGAAAATATGAAGAAGTTTTACTCGATTGTCGCCTTGCTGATCATCGCGTCAATGGCGCTCACCGCCTGTGGTGGCGGTGCAGGCAGCGGTAAATTCAAAGCTGCCCAGGTAACCGACCTTGGCGGTATTGATGACAAATCTTTCAACGCCACTGCGTACAAAGGCATTGAAAGGGCAGTCAGCGAACTGGGGATCGAAGGAAAGTATCTGGAATCCCAACAGCAGTCTGATTACGCCAAGAACATCCAGCAGCTGCTCGGTGAAGATACCGACCTGATCATCACAGTCGGCTTTCTGCTCGGCGTGGATACAGCCACTACGGCAAAAGCAAATCCTGATCAGAAATTTACCATCGTGGACTACGCCTATCCTGACTGCTGGCCTGGCGCTGTGGAAGGCAAGGACTGCGGTTCCACCACCGATCTGCCGAACGTTTTGGGCTTGACCTTCGCGACCGACCAGGCTGGTTTCCTGGCTGGTTACGCTGCCGCCGCCAGCACCAAGACCGGCAAGGTCGCCACCTTCGGTGGCATCCAGCTCCCGACCGTGACCATCTTCATGAAGGGCTTTGAAGCCGGCGTGAATTACTACAACCAGCAGATGGGCACCAGCGTGGAAGTGCTCGGTTGGAGCACCGCGAATGACTCGGGTTCCTTTACTGGCAACTTCGAATCCCTCGATGATGGACGCTCCTTCGCCGAAGCCTTCGTTCAGGAAGGTGCTGATATCGTCATGCCCGTGGCTGGACCTGTTGGTCTCGGCTCCGCCGCATACTGCAAAGACACTGGCTCCTGCATGATCGTCGGTGTGGATACCGACTGGACTGTTTCAGCCAGTGAATACAGCGATGTGATCCTCACCAGCGTGTTGAAGAACATGGATGTCGCTGTGTTCGATGCGATCAAGGCTGCACAAGATGGCACCTTCAAGGGTGGCATTTACTCAGGTACTCTCTCCAATGACGGTGTAGGCATCGCGGCCGTCAAGGGCGCTTCCGCTGAACTCAACTCGACACTGGATTCGTTAAAGAACGATATCATCTCCGGTGCCATCAGCGTAGGTCAATAATCCCTATTGTACGTTTGGGTCGGGGAAGAACTTCCCCGACCCTTTTTACCCAGTGATTTGCCGGAAATTTGAAGATTGTTCATGGATTAACTTACGCGTGTTTTCCAGTGAAAACACCTGAAATTTAGCAGATGAACAAATTTAATGTACTGGGCTCGGAGGATATGCCATGACCAATGTTCTGGAGTTGCACGGCATTACCAAGCGGTTCCCCGGCGTGCTCGCAAATGACAAAGTAGATATAACACTGCGGGAAGGTAAGATCCTTGCCTTGTTGGGAGAAAATGGCGCCGGTAAATCCACTTTGATGAACATTCTGTACGGGTTGTACAATCCTGATGAGGGGAAAATCATCATACGCGGGGAGGAAGTGGAAATCACGGGTCCCAATGATGCCATTGCCCGTGGTATTGGCATGGTACACCAGCATTTTATGCTCATCCCGGTGATGACCGTCACTGAGAATGTGATGCTTGGCGTGGAACCAACAAAAAACAAGGTTTTTCTGGATAAGAAAAAAGTTGCAGAGCGTATCCGCGAGATCTCAGATCAATATGGTCTGGAGGTGGATCCGAATGCGTACATTAAGGACCTGCCGGTTGGTATTCAACAGCGCGTGGAGATCATCAAGGTCTTGTATCGTTCCGCCAACATCCTGATCTTCGATGAACCGACAGCCGTCCTGACCCCGCAGGAAGTGGAAGGCTTATTCAAGATCATCCGCTCCCTGATCGACAAGGGCAAGTCCATCATTTTCATCACGCATAAGCTCAAGGAAGTGATGAGCATCGCCGACGACATTACGGTTCTTCGCCTTGGACGTGTGGTTGGTTCGATCACCCCAAAGGATGCCAGTCCCGAAAAACTTGCCTCCATGATGGTGGGTCGCGATGTAAACCTCGTCGTCATGAAAAAAACCGCCCAGCCCGGAGAGACGGTGCTTGAGGTCAAGGATTTGTATGTCCGCGACGAACGTCAGAATATGACCGTCAAAGGCATCACCTTCGATGTTAAAAAAGGGGAAGTTCTGGGGATTGCTGGCGTTCAAGGCAACGGGCAGACAGAACTCGTCTACGCACTGACCGGATTGCTTCCCGTGGAGAACGGCGAGGCATTCGTGCTGGGGAACTCGATCCATCATGCAACGCCGCGCGAAATCCTGGAATACGGTGTGGCACACATTCCGGAAGATCGGCAACGTCACGGACTGCTGCTCTCCTTTCCCATTTACGACAATCTGGTGCTTTGCACATATTACCAGCAACCCTTTGCAAAAGGCGTTTCCCTGCAACAGGGGATGATCTACCAGAACGCCGATTCGCTCGTCAAACAGTTCGATGTGCGCACGCCAAGTATTTATGTGAACGCGTCCACACTTTCGGGAGGCAATCAGCAGAAAGTCATTGTGGCGCGCGAATTCTCACGCCCGATCCACCTGCTCATCGCCTCACAACCGACCCGCGGCCTGGATGTCGGCTCGATCGAATATATCCACATCCAGATCATCAAGAAACGTGACGAGGGCACAGGCGTTTTACTGGTCTCATCCGAATTGGATGAAATCCTCGCGCTTTCAGACCGCATTGCTGTGATGTACAAGGGGCAGATCATGGATATCCTCGACGCGAAGAAAGTAAACAAGGAATACCTTGGTCTGCTCATGGCAGGGGTACACCCTGATAAAACCAAAATGGAAACAACCAAAGACTCGACACCAGAAAGGGTCTTTTGATGACCAAAAAGAATAAAACAAATCCACCTGAAGGCATCGGTGGCGGATCGCTTCGGGATTCACTTCGCATTCCCGCATTGGCCGTATTGACAGGCTTGCTCATCGGTGCAATCGCCATTGGTGCAAGCGGCGCGAATGTTTTCACTGCTTATAGCGCTTTGTTTGTCGGTGCCTTCGGTGATCCGGTTCGTTTCTATGAAGGTTTTCAACAACTCTTCGCCACCGGTGAAACGGCTGGCTTGCTCAAAGCCATCTATCCTTTCATGGAAAGCCTTGTAACGGGGACACCCTATATTTTCGCCGGGCTTTCTGTTGCACTAGGTTTCCGGTGTGGGCTTTTCAACATTGGAGCGGAAGGGCAGTTCTTCATTGGCGCGTTAACCTCTGCCTTTGTGGGATATAGCATAGTCGGTCTGCCTGCTGTCATCCATCTGCCACTTGCCATTTTGGCTGGTATCGCGGGCGGCGCGGTATGGGGCATTATCCCCGGGTATCTAAAAGCCAGGTTTGGAGCACATGAAGTGGTCAACACCATCATGATGAACTGGATCGCTTTTCGCTTAAGTGACTGGCTGTTGAACGGTCCCATGAAGGCATCCGGCTTCCGCCCGGTGACACCCAACATCGAACATACCGCCGAACTGCCCAGGTTCTTCCCGGATCCCATCCGCTTCAATTGGGGCTTCATTCTTGCTCTGATTGTTGCCTATGGGTTATATTGGTTTCTCTTCAAAACCACCCTTGGATTCGAAATTCGCTCGGTGGGTACCAACCCTGATGCGGCAAAATACGCAGGCATGAATATCATCAAGAACTTTGTGATGGTGATGGCACTATCGGGCGGGTTGGCAGGGCTTGCAGGTGCATCACAGGTGCTCGGTGTGGATCATTGGGTCGGGCAGGGATTCTCGGCAGGTTATGGTTTTGACGCAATTGCACTTGCCCTGCTCGGTAAGAGTCATCCTGCCGGAGTGGTGCTGGCTGCACTGTTGTTCGGTTTTCTTCGCAGCGGTGCAACGCGAATGCAATCCATGGCGGGTGTCCCAATCGACATCATCTCCATCATCCAGGGGTTGATCATCATCTTTATCGCGGCTCCCGAGATTATCCGCTGGTTGTATCGCATCAAATCCGCAAAATTGGAAAAGACTGTACTGACTCGCGGTTGGGGTTAAAAGGAGCGCACATGACAACCATAAACCCATCCATCGCCATCACCAATCCGAACGCGAGACGTGTCCGCGTCATCTATGGAATGGTGCTTCTCGCAGTCGGTTTGCTTATATACATCTTCTTTGGTCTGGATACCGAGGCAGGATTACAAACCACTTTTGGGCTTAACCTGTCAGGTTCACAGGCGATTCCCATTCCCGACCTCACAGTGCCCGCGCAGACAGTCATTCTTATCATGGCTGGAATCGCAGTCTTTTTTGGCGCGTTCCACCTGGCGCGCGGGGTCAAATCCACAGGCACCTTGATTGGTGTGATCGCGGTCACATTCGTTGTCGCGTTTCTGACCTGGGCGGCGCAGGGAAAATCCTTCAATCTGACAGGCATGCTCAGTAGTTCCCTGGTACGCGCCACTCCCATTGCCCTCGCGGCACTTTGTGGCGTCATCAGCGAACGGGCAGCGGTGATCAATATCGGCATCGAAGGCATCATGTTGATCAGCGCACAAATCGCCGTGGTTGTTGCCAGCGTTACTAGCAACTTGTACATTGGGTTGGTCACTGCAATCCTTGTCGGCGGACTGGTGGCTGCACTCCATGCCTGGTTGGTCATCCGCTTCAAAGTGGATCAAATTGTGAGTGGTGTTGCCATCAATATCTTCGGCACGGGGCTTACGTCATTCATTGGCTCGCGTTTTCTTGAAAAGAATACCGATGTGTTGAACAACTCAGGTGTTTTCCCCACCATCTCAATCCCTGTACTTTCGAAGATCCCCGTTTTAGGTCCGGTGGTGTTCGAGAATAATATTGTTGTGTTCCTGGCGTTGTTATTGGTCATCGCCATGCACATCGTTTTATTCTACACACCCTGGGGATTGCGTACACGTGCTGTTGGCGAACACCCCAAGGCGGCGGATACCCTCGGCGTTAACGTATATCTCATGCGATATGTAAATGTCATCATCGGCGGAATGATCGCAGGCTTGGGCGGTGCGTATTTCACCATTGGTTCTGTGGGGCGTTTCGATGAGATCATGACGGCAGGCAAAGGTTTCATCGGTCTGGCAGCGATGATCTTCGGCAAATGGAATCCGATCGGTGCCTATACATCCTCGTTGATCTTCGGATTTGCTGATTCGCTCCAAGTGCGACTTCAAATCCTGCAGGTGCCGATCCCTTCGGAATTCCTGTTGATGGCTCCATACATTGTGACGATGATCGTCCTGACAGGTGTTGTGGGACGCGCCATCCCTCCCGCCGCAGATGGGCAGCCATACGAAAAATAACGGCTCGGATTTAACCGAAACTTGATTCAACAAAACAGGAGTGTGGATAACTCCTGTTTTTGATTCCGCAGGTCAAAACCAAAGCGGAGGGATGGCGATGGATTCACAAAACAGCTTGCGGTTAAAAATGAAGCGGAACGCAGTTCCAAACGTGTAGGAACAAAGGGGAAGACAAGTACGTCCTCATTGATGTAAAATTGATTTATCAATTCGAGGAGAATACAATGTCCAACCTTGCACGTCGATTTTTTATCCTAAGCATTTCGCTTGCTTTTGTTCTCTCGTCATGCAACCTGCCCGGGCGTGCGCCGCAGACCGAGGAGCCGAACGCCATCTTCACCCAAGCCGCGTTGACCGTACAGGCACAGCTAAACTTTACGCCTACGCCTCCCCCGTTCAACACGCCGACCCTGCCTCCTCCGCAACCGACGAACACGGCAGTCACATTACCCACTCTGCCGATTGCGACGAACCCACCGGCAGCATCTCCCACCGCAACCTGTGACCTGGGGCAATTCATCAAGGATGTGACCATACCCGATGGCACAACCTTCGCTCCCGGTGAGAAATTCACAAAGACATGGCGCATTCGAAACACCGGCACCTGCACATGGTCGGGGTATTCACTTGTGTTCGACAGCGGCGATGCCATGAATGGCACATCGCCCAACCCCATCGGAACAGTGGGACCCGGACAGGAAGTGGATCTTTCCGTCAATCTGACCGCCCCAGCTACGAATGGATCCTACCGTGGCTATTGGCGAATTAGAAATCCATCCGGGGTATTGATACCCATCCTTGGCGGCACACAAGGCAAATCGTTCTTCGTGGATATCAAGGTTGGTTTGAGCAGTTCCGGTTATGATCTCTACTCACGGGCAGCCTCCGCTGTGTGGATCAGTGGCGCAGGGAACCTGACCTTTGGCGGTCCCGATACTGACGACAAAGGCTTCGCCATGTACAAAGACGGCCAAAAGCTTGAAGATGGAACCAACGCATCCAAAACGATCGAAACCCACCCTCAATTCGTGGATGACGGCGTGATCTCGGGTCGTTACCCTGCCTACAACATTGCCGCCGGAGAACACTTCACTGCCAAGATCGGCTTCCTTGCCAAAGCCGATGGCACCTGCGGCACAGGCAACGTCAAATTCCAATTGAATTACAGGGAAAATGGCGGTCCGCTCGTTTCACTCGCTGAGTGGATCAAATCCTGTGATGGCACGTTGAAAGCCATTGATGTGGATCTGACAACGCTCAAGGGTAAATCGGTCGAGATCATAGTAGCGGTCCATGCCAACGGCTCATCCGCACAGGACTGGGCAGTTTGGGTCAGGCCGCAAATAGCCATACCATGATCCACAGAACGCCCGGCGGATTTGTCGGGCGTTTTTTTGAAAACGGTATAATGGCAGTACCGCATAACTTGCTATTCAGTTTTCAAAACGCCGTCCCGCCCAGTCAAAAAGGCTGAAAACGCTCTTGGTTTTGCTTCTTTGGTGCTTGCGGAAAGTATAGACAAATTTCTCAATAGCAAGTTATGCTCCACTGCGTATAATGATTGCCTGGTCCAAACGATGGACTGCCCTCGAATTCTGAGAGGTGCTTGAGAAAAGCCTAAAAACTTCCGCTTTTATGGTAAATATATGTAGAAATTCAAGGAAAGGTCATTGATGCTCTTGCAAAAAACAAAACCATTACATCTATTGATATTTATTGCGCTGGTCGCCGTTTCGTGCGGCAGCCCTGCGGCGCAAAACGATTCAGAGGTCGCCACCGCAGTCGCACTGACCGTGCAGGCACAAAATTCACTGACAAAGGTTTCGGTTCTTCCCACGCTGACGCCTGCCCTCCCCACCTTTGCAGCCCCTGCCACACCGGAGCCTGATTCTACGAACACCCTGGTCCAGGAAGTTCCAAACCCGGGCTGCATCCCCTCCACTGAACTGGTTAGCGAGTATCCCCCCGATGATACGGTTCTCCTGCCCGGTCAATATTTTTGGAAAACATGGACCTTCCTCAACACAGGCACGTGCACCTGGGATAAATCCTTCAGCCTGGTATTTTGGGATGGCGAAAAAATGGGAGCCTCGCTCTCCTACCCTTTTTATGAGGTCATCAAGCCGAATGAGACCATGGAGATCTCAGTCTATTTGCAGGCCCCAGCCACCGATGGGAGTTTCACCAGCTATTGGCGGCTCAAAACTCCCTGGGGCAGAGACTTCGGAGTGGGGCGGTTGGATACATCCTTTTACGTGAAGATAGGTGTGGATGCAAATCCCAAATACGGAATCGCTCGTGTAGACTACGAACTTGTCCGCGATCCCCCAAAGGAGTGTCCGATCAATGTTCGGTATACTGTCTATGCCACGGTCACGACCAATGGTCCGCTTGAGTTCAGATATTATTGGGACCAAAGTGACGGTAATGAGAGCGGTGTCAAGTCTTATAAGGTCGAAGAGGCAGGCAGTGTAACCTTCCAACGGAGCTGGCTCATCAGCCTGAGGGACAGCCCCAACCCGCGCTGGATCCAATTCGTCCAAACAGCTCCAGAGTATCGGGAGTATGAGCCAGTCATTATTGATCACGATTGTTTCAAGATCAAAACCCCGACACCCCCGACGCCCTGACATGTTTTTTACAGGCTCACGGTATAGGGTCACAGGATATTCAGGTTAGAACGAAGAAACCTGCCCGTCTGATTTGGGCAGGTTTTCGTTTATTTCGTTGACCAATCTATGGAACCGTCAAGCCATTCGATACGTCATATTAGTTGCTCGATGATGAAAATGGAGACTCGAATGTCGTTACCCCGTATTGAAAAGGCGTTACTCTTAATGGCCATTGTTGGTATCACACTTGCCTGCAGTTTATTCGTGCCGGATGCTCCCCAGCCCGCGGCTACCCTGAATTCTTTGTACACTGCGGCAGCCGAGACGTTGAACGTAATGTCCACACAGGGAGCCATGACACAACCCGCAACCATATCTCCCATCCCTACCTTGTCCATCCTCACCAACAGTCCAACCGCCTTTGCCACCTATACGCCGGTGCCTCCACTGCAAACCATCACAAGATGTGACGCGGCTGAATTCATCTCAGATGTCACCTACCCCGATGGTTCGCTGGTCGGGCGAGGGATCACATTTACAAAGACATGGCGCATTAAGAACGTGGGCACCTGCACGTGGACAACTGCCTACGACCTCGTGCTCGTGAGCGGTGACCGACTCGGGGCGAAAAATGTCATTGCGCTGCCGGCAACTGTCGGTCCGGGAAGAAGCGTGGATCTTTCCATCCAATTGACAGCGCCAAACCAGGACGGACAGTATCGCGGCTATTGGAAACTTCGCAATGCGTCCGATATCCCATTTGGGTTGGGCGCAACTGGTGAAGCGACTCTATATGTGGATGTGAACGTCAGCGGGTATACAGTGACAGGTTATGACCTTGCCACGAATCTTTGTGAAGCCAACTGGCGCAACGAGGATGGAGCCCTGCCCTGTCCAGGCAAAGAAGGTGCAAACAGTGGTTTTGCCTACATGATCAATGCACCCAGAATGGAGGATGGCAAAGTTCGCGGCATTGGTTTGCTCACATATCCGCAACGGATCAATGACGGCATCATTACCGGCAAATATCCCGCCATCAAGATCCAAACGGGAGACCACTTCAAGGCGTTGATCGGGTGCCTGAACAAAGCAAATGATTGCGACATGATCTTCAAACTCGAATACCAGATCGGGAGTGACCCGCTCAAGCCGCTCGGGCAGTGGCGTGAGATCTACGAAGGCGAATACTACCCCATCGATATCGACCTGTCCTTCCTGAATGGTGAAAAGGTCAAATTCGTTCTGACGATCCTTGCCAACGGTTCATCACACGAGGACTATGGACTGTGGATCAATCCTCAGGTCACGCGGCAAAGTGCGAAACTCCCCACTGCGACAGCCACCCCGACTCTTTCCCCTACGGCAACTGTCACCTTAACACCAACCGCCACCACTACTGCAACAGAAACACCGACAGAAACACCAACAGAAACTCCCACCGAGACGGCAACAACGGCTCCCTAAAGCAGAGACTTTTCGGATTACGCGCTGCATACTTCTGTGAAGTATAATGAGATTGCGGACATGTGCCACATGGTTCCCGATCAAGAATTTCAAATTAACCATTACCAAATGGAGGCTACCACTATGTTATTTCGTAAATTTCCGCGGCATCTCGTACTCACATTGGCGATCGCTGCACTGATGCTTAGCGCCTGTAATGTAGGTGCAGAACCGTCACCCACGCTGGACGTCAATGCCATTAACACCGCCATCGTTGGAACGACTGTCGCTCAGTTCTCTGCACAATTCACACAAACTGCACTTGCGGCTCCTCAAGCAACGAATACCCCTCAGGAATTGCCCACTTTTGCCCTGCCAACCGATACACTACCGGCGCTTCCCACCACGGATACATCTGGTGCGCTCCCAACCGTTTCTTTCGAGATATCACCAACCCTTGCCGGCGCCGCGCCCCTGCCCGGTTTCACACAAATTGCTTCACCAGTGGCGCCTGTTTCGGCTGCAACGCAGGCACTTGGTGATGAATGCAACAACAACGTTTTTGAAGGTGATGTTACGATTCCAGATGGCACTATTCTTAAAGGCGGCGAGGATTTCCAAAAGATATGGAAGATCCGAAATACGGGCACCTGCTATTGGGATGATGGATATGCTCTTGTTTATATTGGCGGTAGTACACCGAACCTGGACCCCGTCAATTTTGAGTTCAAAAAATCCAGTGATTTTGTTGCACCGGGAGATGCCATCAACATTGCGGTGAACCTGACGGCTCCGTGTGCCGTCGGCAAATATGAAGGTCATTGGCGAATGCGCAACGACAAAGGATATTATTTCGGAACAATTCTCTCTGTCTATGTAGAAGTAAATGAAAAATGTAAATAGCTTTGAAAGGAAAGGAGGTTCCATGAAATCGAAATATCTTTCACTCCTGCTCATCTGCGGACTATTCCTTTCAGCCTGCGGAGCCTCCGCTACACAGGAGCCGACCCCAGATGTCTTTGCAGTGCGTACCTCTGCCGCAAGCACGGTTGAAGCGCGTTTCACGTTGACCGCCGCGGCATTCACACCGACACCGCGACCCATCCCCTCTGATACCAACACGCCAGAGCCTACTGCCACAGAAACCCGGGAACCTGTTGCGCAAGTGACCAACGCTGAAGGGACAACCATTGCTCTCTGTGATAAATATTCATGGGATGTGGCAACCGTGGATGTCAACGTGCCGGATAATACTGTCATGTCACCCGGACAGGAATTCATCAAAACCTGGAAGGTTAAAAACATCGGCACCTGTACCTGGGGGGAAGGGTACAAAGTTATCTTTAGCTACGGTGATGAAATGAACGGCGCTGCACAGCCGCTTACCGCAGCCATTGCCCCGGGTGAAGAAGTTGAGATTTCTGTGATATTCAAAGCACCTGACCTGCCCGGTTCCTATCAAAGCTTTTGGACCTTGCAAAATCCACAAGGCATCGCCTTCCAGGGCAATGACGGAAAAGTCTTTTACGTTTTAATCGACGTGCAATAAGACCTGTGCCTGAAGACCTCAAACAATCCATCAAAACAAAGCACGCCAGCTGGGGTTCATCCCAATAAATCAGATTTAATCACGCCCGTATATCTGACAGTGACTTTGTAACCCAGAGCGGGGCAGGCTTTACGGCTTGCCCCGCTTGCTTTTAATGTTCTTGACCCTATTCCTTTTAGAGGGCAAAATACTTACGTATATCTTCCTTTGTGAGGAAGTGTCCCACTTTGTCTAATCACGATGTTTTCAGGATGGTCAGGCGCAAAGGAATCAATAAATGGCATGTGTTCGGCTTGGGTAAATCAGCGGGGCAAGTATGGCAGGTATTACAAGAACGCCCCGCAAGCGTTGACGAACTTGCAGAGGCAACAGGTAGGCACAAAAAGACCATCGAACGCGCGATAGCCCGCATGTTGAAAATAGACGACCCGTTGACTGGTGAATTTTTGCCGATGGTTGCCAGTAATGATGGCAAAATATTTCACGCCCTCCACGTTGACCTTGACCGTATCGCTCGTGCAGTTGGCACGGCGGGCGCGGGGGAACGTCAACAGAAGGAACACGCCAAAGAACGGCGGTTACATGCGCGGAGTTTGTATAGGGGGCGTGAAATTGAAGGTAATGAACTATCCACAAACGGGGATAACGGAGAGGCGTAGCACAATGGGATGGGAAGAGCGAAGTGGCAATCACTACTACTACCGCAAGATGCGGCATGGCAGAAAGGTAACTTCAGAATATTTTGGAGCCGGCGAAGTCGCCGAGATGTTTGCTGATTTGGATGAGATTGAACGTTATGAACGGACAATTGCGCAAGCTGAATGGAAGAAACAAAAAGATGATTTGCATAAGATAGATTCTGACGTTTTACAAGCTGCCATCTTAATTCGAAATATTGTTCGAGCATATTTATTGATAGCTGGGTATCACCCCCACAAAGGACAATTTAGAAAGAGGCGAAATGAAAAATAACGAAATCGTTCACGAAATCGATGGCTCAAGGTTAACAGGCGAATTCTTAGCCCTTGTCAAAAGTGTCTACGCGGAAAAGCCGAAGCAAAGTGATCTGCAAAAATTGAAGATTTTTCTTGATGAAACTCCAGGCTTATGGCGCGTGGTATTTGATATTACTGAAATGGTACAGAAAAACACAATCATGCGCATGGTGGGTCACAAGGCGATGGAAATATAGAATTAAGCCTAAAGCGAGAATATGCAGATATTGGGCAAGCGGTAAACATCTATGCTTTGGGTGATTGGGAAACCAGAGTCTTAGAATATTTAGCCGATTTGCAAGCGGGGCTTGACTCATTAAATGTCATACCCCAAAACGATGAAGAGTGGCTGGAGATATTTGATTTCAAAAAGCAGACTGTAAATACTTTGGTCAAGCGGGTTACAATAGATCGTGACCGCCAATTACACGTCGAGATTAGCATTAATCTGCTAAACTTATTCCCTGATGACCCATCCCAAAAAGATGACCCCAACCAAAGCGGCAGACATCCCCAAAGACTTGAAGGAAAGAATAAAGATAAAATCAAGACAGTTGGGATTCACCCTGGCTGGCGTGACGCTTCCCGACCCCCCTCCTCACTATTCCACATTCGAAAACTGGCTCGCGCAAGGTCATCACGGCACCATGGAATACCTTGCCAGTGACCGCTCCCGAGCGCGCCGCGCAAATCCGCGTGAAATTCTCCCCGAATGCAAATCCATTTTCGTTCTGGCAACGCCCTATTCTCCCGCTCTCCCTAAGGGAGAACAGTTGGGGTTGGGGGAAAATCCACGCATCGCCTCCTACGCCCGCGGCTCAGATTACCACGACATTCTACCTGCCCGAATGCAGGAACTCGTTCAATTCATCGAGAAGCAGGTTGGAGATCCGATAAAGAACCGCTATTACACAGACACGGGGCCAATCCTGGAGCGAGAGTTAGCCCAGCGTGCAGGCATTGGATGGACCGGTAAGAACACCTGTCTCATCCATCCCAAACAAGGCTCTTATTTTTTTATCTCCGAAATCCTGCTTGATCTCGAACTCGAACCCGATCTGCCTTTTACCACCGACCACTGTGGTACGTGCACGCGCTGTATACAAGCCTGTCCCACACAATGTATTCTACCAAACCGCACGCTCGATGCAACGAAATGCATCTCATATCTGACCATCGAACTCAAGGATGATATCCCGATTGAGCTACTTGAAAAGGCCGGAGTTTGGGTATTCGGATGCGACAACTGCCAGATGGTCTGCCCGTGGAATCGATTCGCATCCCAAGGTGATCCTGCCTTTATGGATTCAACCCCGCCTCCGACTTCCGAAGATCTGTCCCTTACACCCCAAGCCTTTAATCAACACTTCAAGCTGAGTCCGGTCAAACGCGCCAAGCGACGCGGCTACCTGCGCAACATTGCCGTTGCAATGGGCAACACCGGTGACATCCACCACCTCCCCGTTCTGCAAAACGCGCTCAACGATAAAGAACCCATGATACGTGAGCATGCAGGCTGGGCAATCGAACAAATCAGCAAAAGAGCAAATGAGCAAATGAGCAAAACAGCAAGTGAGGAAATGGGCAAATAGGCAAACTTTCCACTTCCCACTTTCTACTTACCACCCGCCACTTACCAATTATGAA